>NZ_JAQGJL010000167.1 GCF_028290645.1 Devosia sp.
CACGCCTTGGCGCAGCAGCAGATGGCGGAAGACGAGCCCGCCGGCCTCGTGGAACAGCTCGGGATCGCTCACATGCAGGATCGTTGCGAACAGCGGCAGGTTCTTGCGGCGGTCGCGGCGGAAGATCACGTGGCAGTGCCGCTGGCCGCGCACCAGCACGAGATGATGCGCCGCCTGCGCGCCCAGATGGTCGTGGTAGATCTGGAGGTCGGCGCCGGTGAGGGTGGTTGCGATCGTTGCCAGATCGGCGATCAGCCTGGTCCTTGTCGGCCACAGCGGCCACGCAACATTGGGCACCAGCGCCGTGGCGGTATCGAGCTGCTGGAAGCCGAGCCGTATGTTCAGTGGACGGACGTTGCCGCTGGGCGAGAGGTCGGTGAAGCTATAGCCCTTCTGCGAGAGCAGCGCCTTGAGCAGCCTGACGCTCTGCATGCGATGATCCTCGCGCACGCAGAACGCGGCGAGGTTGCAGATCCGCACCGGACCCTCCTCGGTCTGCCGCTCCGAATAGAACGCCAGCTGGACACCCACGATGACGCCGGCGGCGGTGAGCATGTAGCCGTGGTTTGGCGCGTCGACCTGCCATTTCGGCGTGATGGCGTCCGCCCATGCCTCGGCACTGATGTGCGCGTTGAGGTGCTGGTTGAGGAACAGTCCGACACGCTGCGCGTCGCTGCGCCGGATCGGCTTCAGGGCAATGGACTGGCTGCGCGAAACGGTGTTGCCCCCGAGCATCTGCCGTGTCCGTCCGCTACTCGGCCGCCAGCACGGGCGCCGAGGCCGGCTGCATGCGCTGGTCGACATAGAGGGCGAGCGAGCCGACGGTTTCGAACAGTTCGCTGCCGAAATCCTCGTCGTCGATGAGAATGTCGAACTCCTTCTCGATCGCCATGGCCAGTTGCACTACGGCGAGAGAGTCCAGTTCCGGCATGCTGCCATACAGAGGCGTTCCTGCCGCCAGCGCCGTACGGCGGTCGCCCAGGCCGAGCGTCTCGGTCAGGATGTCCTTGACCGCTTCGAGAGTTAAAGGGTTCATCGCACGCTCACCAGTAAAGATTGTCCCTGCCATAGAATTCGTCTGGCCCAATTCAATAGCCATCGCCCAGAAAGGCTAGGCCATCCGGGCTAACAACAATCATTGTTGTCTCGCCTAAGGTCATGCAGTCGAGCAAGTCATGGCTGGCTTGCCTCGCGACGCTGCCGGGGTGGGCAGTTTTCGCTGCACCGATGGCGGCTGGGCATGTCCGGAGGACTGAACCGATGATCTCTCGCGTCGCCATGGGTGAGGGTGTCGTGCTGCACCACCCGGAGTTGATCAACCTCTATGATTGCTCCATCGGCTCGGGAACGCGCATCGGCAGCTTCGTCGAGATCCAGAAGGGCGCGGTGGTCGGCGAACGCTGCAAGGTTTCGAGCCACTGCTTCATCTGCGAGGGGGTGAGCATCGAGGATGGCGTCTTCCTCGGGCACGGCGTGATGTTCACGAACGACCGCTATCCGCGAGCCGTCACCGAAAGCGGCAAACTCAAGACTGGTGCGGATTGGTCGCTCGAACGCACCCTGGTCAAGCGCGGCGCGTCGATCGGCAGCAACGCCACCATTCTTCCCGGCGTCACCATCGGCGAACGGGCGCTCGTCGGAGCCGGATCGGTCGTCACGCGCGACGTGCCGGACGATGCCGTGGTCGCCGGCGTGCCGGCCCGCATCGTCGGGAACACCAAACCGGAACGCACTGAAATTACACAGGCAAGGGGCAGGGCATGATTGGCATCGGCGTTGTCGGCTACGGCTATTGGGGCCCCAACCTCGTCCGCAACCTGATCGAGATACCGACCGCGCAACTGCGCTGGGTGTGTGACCTGAGGACCGAGCGTCTGGCGGGTATGCGGAGCCGCTATCCTGCCGTGCAGATCACCGAGGACTACGAGGAACTGCTGCGCGATCCGAAGGTGGATGCCGTCTGCATCGCCACGCCGGTTGCAACGCATTTCACGATGGCGATGAAGGCGCTCCGGGCCGGCAAGCACGTGTTCGTCGAAAAGCCGATCGCTGCCAATGCCCGCGACGCGGAGCGGCTGGTGGAGGAAGCGGAGCGGCGGGGTCTCGTGCTCGCAGTGGACCACACGTTCATCCACACGGGCGCGGTTAGAAAGATGCGCGAACTCGTCGGCAACTCGCTGGGCCAGCTCTACTACTACGATTCGGTGCGCATCAACCTGGGCCTCTTCCAGCATGATGTCAGCGTCATCTGGGACCTGGCGGTCCACGACCTGGCGATCATGGACTACCTCCTGCCCGAGCGTCCCGTGGCCGTTGCCGCCACGGGCATGAGCCACGTTCCGGGCGAGCCGGAGAACATCGCCTACCTCACGCTCTATTTCCCCAGCCGGCTCATCGCCCATGTGCACGTGAACTGGCTCGCGCCGGTGAAGGTGCGGCGCACCCTGATCAGCGGCAGCGAGAGGATGATCGTCTATGACGACCTCGAGCCCAGCGAGAAGGTCAAGATCTATGACAAGGGTATCACCCTCACCGGCTCTCCGGCCCGCCACGGCGAGAACATCCGCCAGATGCTGGTGGGCTACCGCACCGGCGACATGACCGCGCCCCAGCTCGATACCACCGAGGCCCTGACGCGCGAGTTGAAGGAGTTTGTTTCCTGCATCGAGACCGGGCTGGTTCCCACGGCCGACGGCAGGGCGGGCCTGCGGGTAGTGCGGATACTCGAAGCGGCCACGCAATCGGTCAACCAGCGCGGTGCCGTCATTGAACTCCAGAGTGAAAAGGTGATGGCGTGATCCCGCTGCTTGACCTCCGTGCCCAATACCGCTCGATCGGCGACGATATCGAGAACGCTGTTATCGGGGTCCTGCGCTCCGGCCACTACATACTTGGTCAGCACGTCGAAAGCTTCGAGCGTGAGTTCGCCGACTATTGTGGCACGCGCTTCGGCGTAGCGGTGAATACCGGAACCAGCGCGCTCCACCTCTCGCTGCTGTCCGCCGGGATCGGGCCGGGCGACGAGGTGATCACGACGCCCTTCACCTTCGTCGCGACGATCGCGGCGATCCTCTACGCCGGCGCCAGGCCGGTCCTCGTCGATATCGAAGCGGACAGCATGACGCTTGATCCGGCGCTCATCGAGGCGGCGATCACGCCGGCGACCAAGGCCATTATTCCAGTCCATCTCTACGGCCAGATGGCCGACATGGACCCGATCCTCGCCATCGCCGATAAACACGGCCTCGTCGTCATCGAGGATGCCTGCCAGGCGCATGGCGCCGAGTACCGGGGGCATCGCGCCGGCAGCATGGGGCTCGCCGGTTGCTTCAGCTTCTATCCGGGCAAGAATCTGGGGGCCTGCGGCGAAGGCGGCATGCTGGTCACCGATGACGAGAACCTTGCCAATTCCGCGCGACGCCTGCGCGACTGGGGCCAGCAGGAGCGCTACCACCATGTCGCCAAGGGCTTCAACTACCGCATGGATGCGATCCAGGGCGCGGTGCTGACGGTGAAGCTCGCGCATCTCGAGGACTGGACCGAGCAGCGGCGGGTCCACGCGCGCCGGTACGCCAAGCTGCTCGGCGGAATGAACTCGATCGGACTGCCCACCGAGCTCGAGGACCGCCGGCACGTCTGGCACGTCTATGCCATCCGCACTCCCGACCGCGAGGTGCTTCGCCGCGCCCTCGCCGAGAACGACGTGCAGACCGGGCTGCACTACCCGATCCCCGTCCACCTGCAGCGCGCCTATGCCGATCTCGGCTACGGCCGCGGCGACTTCCCGGAGGCGGAACGCGCCTCGCGCGAGGTGCTGTCGCTGCCGATCTATCCCGAACTCGAGAGCTGGCAGATCGAGGCCGTGGCCAAGGCCATCAAGCGAGACGTCTATGTCCAGTGATCCCGGTATCGGCGGACGCCGGGTCGAGGCGGTGCACAGCAAGCGCCCCGGCGCAGCGGATGCCGGCTTCGAAGCGGGCCTCGCGGAAGCCTTGCGCGAGGGCTATCCGGGTGGCGGTCTCGTCGAACTCTACGGGCGCTTCGTCAATGGCGAGGGCATTGTCGACGCCCTGATGCGTCGCGCCATATTCCGCGCCGGCGCCCGGCACTGCGGCTCCGGCCTGCGGGTTGGCAGCGGTGTCGCGTTCAGGCATCTCGAGACCTTCGAGATCGAGGACGGCGTGTTCATCGGCGCGCAGGCCAACATACAGGGTCGCTTCGACGGCACATGCAGGATCGGCCGCAACAGCTGGATCGGACCGCAAGCCTTTCTCGATGCGCGCGACCTCGTCATCGGCGAGTATGTCGGCTGGGGACCCGGCGCCAGGATCCTGGGGTCGGAGCATGTCGGCATCCCGGTGGACCTGCCCATCATCCAGACCGACCTGGTCATCAAGCCCGTCCGGATCGGCGACTGGGCCGATATCGGGACCAATGCAGTGATCCTGCCGGGCGTGACGATCGGAAAGGGCGCAATCGTGGGGGCAGGGGCCGTCGTCACGGCAGACGTCGCGCCGTTCTCGGTGGTCGCCGGCGTGCCGGCGCGGCTGCTGCGCTGGCGCAGCAGCGAAGAGATCGACGCATTGCAAAGCCGGGGGATGGTCCATGCGTGACCAGCGGGTGCTCATCACCGGTGGCGCAGGACTCATCGGTTCCCACATCGCCGACCTGGTGGCGCTCGAGCAGCCGCGCGAGATCGTCATTCTCGACAATTTCGTCCGTGGCCGGATGCAGAATCTCGGTGAGGCACTGGCGCGCCACCCGATCACCATCATCCAGGGCGACATCCGCGATGTCCCGCTGCTCGCCGAGGTGATGGAGGGGATCGACGTCGTCTTCCACCAGGCGGCGATACGCATCACCCAGTGTGCAGAGGACCCGCGGCTGGCGCTGGACGTCCTCGCGACCGGCACTTTCAACGTCATCGAGGCGGCCGCCAAGGCCGGAGTCGAAAAGGTCGTGGCCGCTTCCTCGGCATCGGTCCTCGGCATGGCCGAGAGTTTTCCCACCACGGAGCAGCACCACCCCTACAACAACCGGACCATCTACGGCGCTGCCAAGACCTTCAACGAGGGCCTGCTGCGCAGCTTCGCCGAGATGTACGGGCTGCGCTACGTCACGCTACGCTATTTCAATGTCTACGGCCCACGGATGGATGTGTTCGGCGCTTATACCGAGGTGCTGATCCGCTGGATGGAGCGCATCGCCGCCGGGCAGGCGCCGGTGATTTTCGGGGACGGCACGCAGACCATGGACTTCGTGCACGTGCAGGACATCGCGTGGGCAAACATGCTCGCAGCGAAAAGCGCGGTGACGGACGAGGTGTTCAATGTCGCCTCAGGGGAGGAGACCAGCCTCGCCGACCTGGCGCGCGGACTGGCGCGCGCGATGGGCGCCGACATCGAGCCGGAATTCGCACCGGCCCGCAAGGTCAACCCCGTGCCGCGACGGCTGGCCGACACGACGAAGGCGCGGGAGAGGCTCGGGTTTGCTGCGCAGATCTCGATGGAGGACGGGCTGCGTGATCTCGTCGCCTGGTGGCGCGCGGAGCAGGTGGCCGAGAAAGGCAAGGTAGCGTGAGCCAGCACGAGACCATCCCTGTCGCCAAGCCCTTGCTCGGCGATCCCGAGGCGGAGGCCGCGGGTCGCGTCATCCGCTCGGGCTGGGTGACCCAGGGCCCTGAGGTTGCGGCCTTCGAGAAGGAATTCGCCGCCTATGTCGACACCCCGCATGCCTGCGCCGTATCGAACTGCACGACGGCGCTCCACCTGGCTCTTCTCGCCGTTGGCGTGGGGGCAGGCGACGAGGTCATCACCGTCAGCCACAGCTTCATCGCGACGGCCAATGCGGTCCGCTATTGCGGGGCGACGCCCGTCTTCGTCGACATCGAACCTGACGGGTACAACATCGATCCGTTGCTGATTGAAGCGGCGATCAGCCAGCGTACTCGCGCCATCCTTTGCGTTCACCAGCTCGGCATGCCCTGCGACATGGCTTCGATCATGGAGATCGCCCGACGGCGCGGCGTTCCCGTCATCGAGGATGCGGCCTGCGCCACCGGCAGCGAGATCCTCTACCAGGGCCGATTCCGTCGCATCGGCGCGCCGATCGGCGATATCGCCTGCTTCTCGTTCCACCCGCGCAAGGTGATCACCACCGGCGACGGCGGGATGCTGACCACGGCCAGCGCCGAGTACGACCAGATGTTCCGCCTCTGGCGGCAACATGGCATGAGCGTTCCCGACACGGTGCGCCACGGTGCGCGTTCGGTGATCTTCGAGAGCTATTTCTCGCTCGGCTACAACTACCGGATGACGGACATTCAGGCGGCAGTCGGGCGCGAGCAACTCAAGCGGCTGGACGACATCGTTGCGGCGCGTCGGCGCATTGCGACCCTCTACCGCGAGTATCTGGGGGGCATCCCGGATCTCGGCCTGCCGGTGGAGCCGTCATGGACCCGCAGCAACTGGCAGAGCTACTGCGTGATGCTGCCGCACCGGCTGGACCAGCGCACGCTGATGCAGGAGTTGCTCGATGCCGGAATCTCGACCCGCCGCGGTGTGATGAACGCCCATCGCGAGCCGACCTACGTCGCGCCGGGGACCGCCCGCATCGGCACGCGGTTGCGCAACTCCGAGATCGCGCAGGACCACGCCATGATGCTGCCCCTCTACGCTCAGATGGGTGAGGAGGACGTCGTCCGCGTCGCCGCTGCGATCGGCGTGGCGATCGCAGCGGCGATATCGGTCGAGCCCGCCTGAACCAATTCCTCACCGAGACGAGCCACGGGCATCGCCTTGCGCCCCATGAGGCTGTCCGCCAGCCGCAATGCGAGCTTGAGGATGGTAAAGGTTGGGTTGGCGCTTCCCGCCGTCAGGAAGGTCGAGGCACTGGCGACGCTGAGGTTCGGAATGGCGTGGCAGGTGAGCTCCGGCCCGACGATCGAGGTGGCGGGATCGGTCCCCATGCGGGTGCTGCCGGATGGATGGGCATAGGGCTCGGCGTGATCGACGAAGCGGCGCGAGTCCGAGGTTTCGCCGACCACCCAGGTCAATGGGCATTGTCCGTCGAGCCCGGTGCGCGTCCAGTAATTCTCGAGCCGGGCGGCGGTGGAGCGGAACGTCTTCTCGTCGTCGTCCGAGGGCTGCCAGTGCACCTCGGCCTTGGGAATACCGAGCCGGTCGCGTTCGCCGGCGAGGCTGATGAAGTTGTCCCAGTTGGGCCGCTGCTCGATGGCGATCTGCAGCGCCAGGCCGGCGTCGGCGGGCATGAATACCTGCCGCCGGACATATCGCCACCAGGCGAAGCGCACGACGAGAGGTGCTTCGCCGACAAGGCCGGCGAGGTCGCCCAGCTTGGTCTGGCGTGACTGCAGGCCTCTAGCGACGGTCTTTATCCGCTCGAGCCGGCTCTTCGACAGGTCCATCGCCGCATAGACGAAGGCGCTGGTGGAGCCGTCCTCTTCCTGCGCGGCGGCTGTCAGGTCGAGGTGCAGGCTGCGGCGCGTGCCGTCGACGAAGTGGTAGCCGAAAAGACGGTTGCTCAATGCCTGGTCGGCACGGGAGATGGTCGCGACCTCGGATTTGAGATGGTCCTGGAAGTAACGACCCAAGGCATTGGTGCCGGCAAATGCATGATTGCTGGATTGTGCATCCAGCCAGAGCAGCAGCCGGGTGGTTTCGATGGTCCCGGCGGCGATGATGAAATGCTGCGCCTCGACGCGGAGGCTGTTGCCGTTGAAGTTCGCCGCCTCGACTGCAACGAGCCTCCCCCGCGCGCTGTCGAGGGTGAAGTCCCTTACGGTAGCGTCGAGCCAGATGTCGAGGCCGGGGAGGGTATTCAGCTGGCGCCCCCAGACATTGGCGAGGTTGCACTGCCGGAAACTGATCCATTTCGCCAGCCGGCCGGAAAAGTCCGGATCGTCGGGATTGAATACATCGTCGAGATGGATCTGCTCGAGCGCCGGTGCACCGTACGGGCCGTGCGGCAGGCCGAAAACATCCTCGATCTCTTTAGTGTATGCCTCGAGCTCGGCGAAGCCGAACGGCCAGCCGTCGAGTCCGAGATAGTCGCGCGGCTGCGTATCGTGCTCATGCAGGGGGATGATGCGCCCTCCCCAGCGGGAGGAAGAACCTCCGAGCCCGCGATAGCGGCCGTTCAACGCCCGGGTATAGAAGCCGTGGACGTCGACAATCCTGTTGAGTTCATGCGTCTCGTCATCGAAGCCGGCCTTGCCGCTTTCCACGACGACGACCCGATGCCCCGCCATTGCCAGCCTTCTGGCGATGAAAAGACCGGCCATCCCGGCGCCGATGATGCAGAACTCCGCCCCGGCAACGGCTGCATCGCCGGTAGTGGCCAAATCGCGCACTGGCATGGTTCGCCTTCACTCAAGCCCGGGCCCAGCGTCCCTGGCCACAAGTGATACAGCAATAACGAAGGCAGCGCAAATAGTCATCAGACGGCAGCGGAATAGTAACAACAACGACAGCTCACATATCGAAGATATTAAATAATGCAGCCGAAGATCAGTCTGCATATATGTCCGAGATGATGTAAGCTATAAATATATCCAACGGTCTATGGTTCAGTCCGGTCCTGCGGGCCTTAATGGCTGCGATGCTGCGGGATGGAGGCCGAAATTACCACTGTTCGCCATGTCTTGATCCTGGTGGAAAACCTGCCGGTGCCATTCGACCGGCGCGTGTGGCAGGAGGCACGGGCGCTGCGCGAGGGCGGCTACGCCGTCTCGGTAATCTGTCCCAAGGGCAAGGGATACGATGGCACCTACGAGGTGCTCGAGGACATCCACATCTATCGCCACAGCCTGGTGGAGGCGACCTCGGCACGCGGCTATCCGGCCGAGTACCTGACCGCGCTCACCCACCAGTTGCGCCTCTCGCTCCGCGTGCACCACCGTCAGCGCATCGATGTCATCCAGGCGTGCAATCCGCCGGACCTGATGTTCCTGATCGCGCTGTTCCACCGCCTGGTCTTCGGCACGCGCTTCATCTTCGATCATCATGATCTGAGCCCGGAACTCTACCTGAGCCGCTTCGGGCGCAAGGACATCCTGTTCTCGATCCTCAGCCTATTGGAGCGGCAGACCTTCCGCCTGGCCGATGTCAGCATCGCCACCAACGAGACTTTCCGCGACATCGCGGTCGAGCGGGGCCGGATGCATCCCCAGAAGGTCTTCGTGGTGAAGAGCTATCCCGATGCCGCCAAGACCAGGCGCCACCCGCCCGAGGCAGCGCTCAAGCGCTTGGGCAAATGCCTCGTAGGCTATATCGGCATCATGGGTGCACAGGACGGCGTCGAGACGCTGATCAGGGCCATGGACGAGATCGTGCATGGCCGCGGGCGCGACGACATCTACGGCGTGCTGATTGGCGACGGGCCGGAGTTCGAAAGGCTGAAGAGCCTCGCAACGCGGCTGAAGCTCGACAACTCGCTCCAGTTCACTGGATATCTGACTGGGCCCAGGCTGATGGCGCATCTGTCGGCGCTCGATATCGGCGTCATTCCCGATCCCCCCAACGGCTTCAACGACAAGCTCTCGATGAACAAGGTCTTCGAATACATGATGCTCGGCATCCCGTTCGTGCAGTTCGACCTGCGCCAGGCTCGCCGGGAGGCGGGCGAGGCCGCGCTTGTCGTCGGCCACAGCCCCTCGGCCCTTGCGGACGGCATCCTCGCGCTCGCCGACGACCCGGGACGGCGGCACCAGATGTCGGAGACGGGCAAGGTGATCGCCGGCCGCGACTTCCTCTGGTCCGCCGAGGCGACGCGCTATCTCGCCGCGTTCGACGCCATCTTTGCCGGCATGGGGGCGAGACCATGATCAGTGTCATCATTCCTCACCTCAACCAGCCCGCTGCGCTGGAGCGGGGGCTGTCCGCATTTGCGCGTCAGGAAGGGGTGAAGGCGCCGGTCGAGATCATCGTCGTCGACAACGGCTCGAAGACGATGCCGACAGAGATCTGCAAAAGGTTCACTAATGTCACCCTGCTGCACCAGCCGGTCCCCGGGCCTGGGCCTGCGCGCAACATGGGCGTCGCGGCCGCGAGCGGCGACATCCTCTGCTTCATCGACGCCGACTGTGTCGCCTATCCCGCCTGGCTCGCGACGATCGAAAGGCGGTTCGCCAGGTCGCCCGGTGTGACGGTGCTGGGCGGAGACGTCCGCATCCTCCACGACGATCCGGAGCATCCGACCTGGCTCGAGGCGTACGAAAGCGTCTTTGCCTTCCGGATGAAACAGTACATCGAAGAAAAGGGCTTCACCGGCGGCGGCAACCTCGCGGTGCGGACTTCGGTATTCCACACGGTCGGCGACTTCCTTGGCATCAGCATTGCCGAGGATACCGAGTGGGGACAGCGCGCCAGCCGCATGGGCTACCGCGTGCAGTACGAGCCGCAGATGATCGTCTACCATCCGGCCCGCCGCAGCTTCGCAGAGCTCGCCGACAAATGGGACCGCCACATTTCGCACGACCTGCGCGAGGTCAAGGCGCAGTCGTTGTGGTGGCCGCGATGGATGCTGCGTGCACTTGCCGTGAGCATCTCGCCGGTGGCCGAAGTGCCGCGCATCGCCGCATCGGATCGCCTCAGCGGGCTCAGGGCGCGGTGCCTCGCCTTTGTGGGAGTCATCCGCATCCGGCTCTATCGCGGCTGGAAGATGCTGGCGGTCGGCCTCGGCGCCGGAGGCTCCCAGGCGGCGACGCACTGGAACCGGTCATGACTGCGGTGGCAGGCGGGACGTTGGGAGATCGACCGGCGGGACCCGCCGCCGTGGCGGCGCCATTGGCCGTCGTCATTGTGACCTATAACAGCGCCGACGTACTGCCGGGTCTGCTCGATTCGCTCGAGGCGGGGCTCGCCGGCGCGGGGCCTTTTGCCGTCATCGTCGTCGACAACGACTCTCGCGACGACTCGGCCGCGTTGGCCGAAGCGCATCCGCTCGGGGTGCAGGTCATTCGCAGCGGCCGCAACGGTGGCTACGCCGCCGGCATCAATCTGGCTGCTGTGGGGCTGCCGGCAGGGGCCGACATGCTGATCCTCAATCCGGACATCCGTCTTTGCCCCGGTGCAGCAAGGAAGCTCATGGACTGCGCCGCGAATGAATGGGTGGGTGTCGCAGCACCCATGATCCTCAATGTCGATGGCTCGATCGCCAGTTCGCTGCGCCGGGAGCCTACCCTCGCCACCACCTGGATCCAGGCTTTTCTGGGCCCATCGCTGGCGGGGCGCCTGGGGGTCGGAGACATGATTGCAAACCGGAAGACCTACGTTCGGGCACACGCGGTCGACTGGGCAACGGGGGCCGTCCTGCTGGTCACCGCGCGGGCCCGTGAGCGGGTGGGCGCGTGGGACGAGAGCTTCTTTCTTTATAGCGAAGAGGTCGAGTACCAGCGCCGCGTCCGCAGTTCCGGACTTTACGTCATGTACGCGCCGGACTCGCATGTTACTCACATCGGTGGCGACTACATGCAAAGTCCCGCACTCACCTCCGTGATGACGAGCAATCAGATTCGATACTATGCCCGGTATCATGGCCCGCTCGCCACGGCCTTGTTCCGTGGCGCCCTGATCGCCTTCGGGCTGCTGCGGGCGTGGCGCAGCCGGACACACCGCGCCGTGTTGCGGGTCGCGGTCTCGCCGCTTCGTCCGGCACGCGACTACATGCTGCAAGCCAAATCGTAGCCGGAGGCCAGCGTGGATATCCGGATCGTCAATTTCCACGGCATCGGTGCACCGCAGCGCGACCTCGAAGTTGGCGAGGCGCCGTTCTGGCTGAGCCGCGACCAATTCTGCGCTGTGCTGGATCGCATCGCCGGGCACCGGTACCGCTCCCGGCTCGCAATAACCTTTGACGACGGCAACGTCTCGGACCTCGACATTGCCCTGCCCGAACTTCAGCAGCGAGGCCTTGCCGCCTCATTCTTCGTCCTGACCGGCCGGCTCGACCGGCCGGGTTCACTGTCCCGTGCCGATGTCGCAACCCTTGAGACGCAAGGCATGCGGATAGGCAGTCACGGCGTCGATCACAACGACCTCACCACCATCGCGCCGGAGCAACTGCTCAACGACCTGGTGCGCTCGAGGGAAGTCCTCGAAGATGTGTGCGCCAACCCGGTGGGAAGCTTCGCCATTCCGTTCGGCCGCTACAACTCCTCGGTATTGCGGGCCATCAAGATCGCCGGCTACCGCACCGCCTATAGCAGTGACGGGGGAAGCGCGCGGGCAGGTGCGTTCCTGCAGCCGCGACGTTCGCTGCGAAGGGACATGTCACCGACCGAAATCGATCGTATCCTGGCCGGGCGCATGCCGCTGCTTCGCCAAATTCGCCGCTCCGTCGCAATGCGGGTCAGGCAGATGGCTTGAGGGACGCGAGCTCTGCATAGAGGGCGCTTGCCCGATCGATCTTCTGATCCCACAGGGCCGTCTTCTTCAGATGCTCGTAGGCCGCTCGGCCCGTATTCAGGCGAGATGCCTTGTCCGTCGCCAATCGCCGCAGCGCCGCGGCAACATCCCTCGAGAGCGCTTCGGGCGTGGTGACGGATAGCTTGTATCCGCATGCATCACTGACCGTCGCACTGGGCCCACCGCGATCGCAGACGATCAGTGGCAGGCCGTGAGCCATCGCCTCGAGCACGACACTCCCCCCTGGCTCGCGGTAGCTCGGAAAGACGAAGACATCCGCAGCCCGGTAGAATTCCTCGATCGCCTCTCGCGGCTTTCGACCGTGGAACTGGACGCGATCGGTGACGCCCAGCTCGTCGGCCAGTGCCACGCAATAGGCGCGATCCGGCCCGTCTCCGACAATATCCAACGTGAGCTGCAGATCCTTGCACATCGCGACAGCGCGAACAGCTTCGCGGACGCCCTTGGTGCGCACCAGCCGGCCGACGAACAAGGCGCGCACCGGTCCCGTCCGCCCCGTCCGATCCACCGCGAGCGGCACATGTTCAATGGCGACGTCGGCCATGGTTTCGAAGCGCCGGATGCGCAAATACCTGAGGCTTTCTTCGACGTAAGAACCGATCCCCAGAACGCAGGCTGCCCCTTCATAGGTTCTGCGCAGGAGGGGATCATGGCGAAGCCGGAACAGATCAAGGCCGCGGAGCCGGACGAACCACGGGTCGGCAGCCTCTTCCGCCGCGAAGGCAGGCGGAGACCGTAGTCCTCCGCCGACCGGCCCAATGATCACCGGGATGTTGAAACCCATGGCGGGGCACGGGTATCGCATCGCCTCGGGTACCGGCTGATGGATGATGTCGAAGCATTCGCCCCTCCGGAGCGCGCTGCGTATCCAGGATCGGGCCCGCCAATAGAACGGCAGGTACCCGGGCGCCAGCATGCTGTTCAATCGCTCGGCGCGACCGACGAGCGGAGGCTCCTTCCACTCGATGACCCGCAGGCCGTTCAGCTGCTGCCTCGCCGGCGTCCGGTTGCGCTTGTGGTAGGTCAGCAGCGTGACCTCGTGCCGCAACGCAAGGCGCGACGCCCACTGGAAGGCGAACCAGGCTTCCCCGACATCCTCGCCGTCGCAGTTAGGTGCAATGAGGAGAATTCGCATCGCCCTATTTCCGGCGACGGGCGGACAGGGCTGACCGGGCGGTCGCAGGCGTGCGCCCCGTCCGACGGGCCCGCGGGGCACGCTGCCGCCACCCCATACTCGAGCGCCGAACAGCCGCACTTCCCGGAACTGCCTCGGCCTCGGCGTCGACCAGCCACATCCCGCTTCCCAGGAGGAACATGAACAGCACGTAGGTTGCCATCCAGAAATGGACTGCCCAACCCGCGATGAAGAAGGCACCCATGGTGATGAGATATGCGGTCCGATAGGCGATCAGTCTGTGGTCCTGGAGAGGTTTCAATCCGACACCGATGGTGGCCGACAGGAACGCGAGCACAAACAGGATGGCGGCTGGAAGTCCGTGTCGGATGGCGGGTACCAGCCAGAACATGTCGATGCTCGACGACATCCATGAAGGGTGCACCCAGTCATTGAACCCCGTACCGAAGAGGGGATTGGCCAGCACCGACGCCCACCCATAGTCGAATATCAGCAGCCGATAGTATGCCGTCCACGGATCGAAGGCGAAGTGCGTAAGGTATTGCGGCACTGATTGGTTCGACCCCAGTTCGACCACAAGGTAAGCGACGGTCGCCAAGGCCCAGAGTATCCGCCATCGCGACCGCACCGTTTCGAGCAACCCGTTCCAGGTCAGCAGAAGGACTTGTGCAATGAGCGCGACCAGTGGACCTGAGGAAAACGATAGCGTCCCCGTGAGGGCGACGGTGGCGGTCATGGCCCAGCGCTGTGCAGGCGAGGCGTTCCGGCCCAGCACGAGGTGGGTCAGGGCAAGCATGGTGCTGCAGAAGACCCCGAACAGGATCGGATGCTCGAACGGTCCCTGGACGCGGGTCAGGCTCCATCGGAGCTCGGTGATGGTACCCGCGATGGTCGGCAGCACCAAGCGGAACAACTCGAGGATCAGCTTTTGCCCGGTCACCGTCTCGAAGAGGGCGAAAGGAAGCACGACCGCTACCACCACGAACAACAGTCTCGCCGTGGCGAGGAACTGGTCGGCGGTCCGGATGTAGATACGCGCCACGAGATAGGCGCCGAATGTCTCGAGGAAGAAAATGCCGCCGGGTTCGACGGAGGACTCCGGGCCGTGGACGACGGCAATGGCAATCGTGCACCACCCGCAAAACAGCAACAGCAGAACGTCGGTCAGCCTGATCTTGCCGGCTTTCCCGGACAGCCAGAAGACGAGGCAGGGAAACGTCAGCGCGAGCAGCACCAGGCGGTAGACCGACATCGCAAGCGTGCCGAAAGAAATGACCCAGGGGATGAGCAGCCCGACGATCAGGAGCGTGACCGGGAGTGCCGGCCAGCGCCGCAGCTCGGAGGACACAGTGTCGGTCGACGCACGCTGCTGGAGCCGGCGGCTCCCTGCTCGCCCCATCGAAGCGCTCGAAGGTCCCATCCCAATTCCGCCGTCCTGCGCGCAGCGGCTGCTGGCCATCGACGCAAGAAGAGTAGGTAGGACTAGCCCTGCCAGACCATAGCTCCTTCGGTCGGTTCGAGCAGTGCTTTGCTTCTGCTAGGTCTCGTGAACTGCGGTTTGGACAACAATTTCAGGGTGGATGGCATGGCGAAGCGCATACTCGTGACCGGCGGCGCAGGATTTCTCGGCACCCATCTCTGCGGCCATCTGGTGGATGCTGGACACGAGGTGCTTTGCATCGACAACTACTATACGGGCCGCCGCGCCAACATTGCCCATCTGCTCGATCGTCCCAATTTCGAGATGATCCGGCACGACGTGACATTCCCGCTCTATGCCGAGGTCGACGAGATCTACAATCTCGCCTGTCCTGCATCGCCGGTTCACTACCAGGCCGACCCGGTGCAGACCACGAAGACCAGTGTCCACGGCGCCATCAACATGCTGGGCCTCGCCAAGCGCACCCATGCCAAGATCTTCCAGGCATCGACGTCGGAGATATACGGCGAGCCGAGCCAGCACCCGCAGAACGAGGGCTACTGGGGCAACGTCAACCCCATCGGGCCGCGCTCCTGCTATGACGAAGGCAAGCGATGCGCCGAGACGCTGTTCTTTGACTACTACCGCCAGCACCATTTGCGCATCAAGGTAGCGCGCATCTTCAACACCTATGGGCCGGGGATGCACGCAAATGACGGCCGCGTGGTCTCCAACTTCGTCGTCCAGGCGCTGCTGGGTGAGCCGATCACGATCTACGGCGAGGGGAACCAGACCCGCAGCTTCTGCTACGTCGACGACTTGATGGACGGCTTCCTCAAGCTGATGGATTCCCCCGACGATGTGACAGGTCCCATCAACCTGGGCAATCCCACCGAGGTGACGGTGCTGTCACTGGCGACCAAGATTGTCGAGATGACGGGTTCGCGCTCTCACCTGGTCAGCCGGCCGCTGCCCGAGAACGATCCGACGCAGCGCAAGCCGGACATCACGCGGGCCCGGGCGCTGCTCGGATGGGAGCCGATGATCGGGCTCGAGCAGGGCCTGGCAAAGACCATCGCGTATTTCGACAAGCAGCTGTCACGCGGCATCGAGGTTTACGCCTGACCCCTTTGGCTTGCGAGCAGATCATCAACGAGGGTGGAGCATGCCTTCCGTCTGGCCCAGCAGAGATGGGCAGTTTGTCGTGTCGGCCCTCGAACAGGGACCCGCGGCGGGTGCAACGCGTCATTCGCTGACATCCGTCGGGATCGACACCTATGGCGACGTGCCGGTCACCTCGGTTATCGATCGGACCGGGCAGACGATTGGCCTGCTGGTGGGCACGGTCATTGACATAGATGGCGGCGTGCTCTCGGGCGGCGTCCAGTTCGATGGCTTCGCGACGTTTGCCGACATCAACGAAGTGGTTGAGCGCTGCATCTACCCGCTGACGGGCAGCTTCGTCTTCATTGTCGACATTGCCGGGTGCCGTCGGATCTACCTCGATGCGGATGGCAGTTTGTCGGTCGTGTACGATCCGGAGACCGGGCGTGCCGGATCAACGGCGATGACCCTGCTCGACGAAGGCGAATATTGGCAAAGACTGCAGACTGACATGCATGGCGCTCTTGGCGTCGGGCAGTCCGGGTGGTTTACGGCCGACATTACCGCTCACGTGGGCATCAGGCGGCTAATCTGTAATCACTGTCTCGATCTCGATGATTGGACGGCACACCGGCACTGGCCGACGGAGCCGATTCAACCAGCCACCGATCCGGCAACTGTCTTCGCCGGCGTGCTGGATCGCGTCGGCAAGACGGTTGCGACCCTCGCCGACGCGAAGGAAGTCTCCATCGCTCTTACCGCGGGGATCGACTCGCGCTTCGTCCTTGCGGCGACCCGTTCTCTCATCGACCGCGTCTCCTTCGTCACCGTCGCGGCGCCAGCGGCGAAACTGGACGTGGTTAGTGCTCGCGAGCTCGCACACCGTTTCGGCCTTCGTCACGATGTGCTGCCCTATCGGGGCGCTACCCCCGAGCAGGCCGAGGCGTGGCAGATTCGCGCCGGCCACTGCATCACGGGCGCCAACATGACGATGCATCCCAGCGTCGAGCCGCTGCGAGGCCGCTATTTCGTCGGCGGCCTCGGCGGCGAGGTCGGGCGCGGGTTCCTGTGGCTCAAGGCCGATGCCGACACGCCGATCGATGCGCGTGGCATTGTCGATCGGTTGAAGCTGCCGCGACACCCGCAGGTGATTGCGGCGGTCGAGCGTTGGCTGGAACCAATCGCGCATTTCGACACCCTATTGAAGCTCGATCTCGCCTATCTCGAGCTCAGGATGAGCAGCTGGGCGTTCGCCGATGCCTATGCCAACCCGGTGCGCACCGAACTGCATCCGATGATTTCCCGCGCCAACTTCACAGCGATGCTCTCGGTGCCGCCAGAGCTGCGGCGCAGCGGCGCAATCTTCAGGGAAGCGATCTCGCGCTCCTGGCCGGAGCTGTTGGCCCTGCCCATCAACCGGTACGGGGATTGGCGCGACGCCAGCAAGCGAGCAATCGATCTCGCGGCGAACCCAGGTCGTGCGGTGCGCAAGATCAAGCAGATGGTCCTCACAGGACCTGGTTCGGCATAGGGTGGAGGCGCTGATGCTGCGGGCGCAGATCCAGATCGGACGACGCATGCGACAGCTGCGTACGGCCCTGCGCAGCGAGGGACCTGGATGGCTGGCCGAGCGCGCCCGGCACGCGATCTCGGAAAGGATCAGGCCTGCCAGCAGTATCCCGCAGGTGCGACCGGCGGACGTGCTGGCCGCTGACCTCAGCGATTGCACCGTGGTTCCGGCGCTCCCCTATGCCGTCGCCGCGCCGGTGCTGGTGAACTGGGTCATGTTGCCCCCATCGGCGGGGTCCGGGGGACATACCACGATCTTCCGGATCCTGCGGCACCTCGAGGCCAACGGCTTCTCCAACCGGGTGTACTTCTATGATCCGTACCTGGGGGATCATCAGTACTACGCCTCGATCGTGGGAGACTATTTCGGGTTCGAGGGCATGGTCAGCAACATCGATGATGGCATGCGCGATGCCCATGTGGTGATGGCGACCAGCTGGCCGACTGCCTATCCGGTCTACAGCGCGCGGACCCTGGGCAGGAAGTTCTATTTCGTGCAGGACTTCGAGCCGGCGTTCTACGCCACGTGCACGGATAGCATCCTCTCGGAGAACACGTATCGCATGCGGCTGCACGCGGTCACCGCGGGGCGCTGGCTGGCGCAGAAGCTGGCCCGGGACTACGGCATGGAAGCGGGCCATTTCGATTTCGGCTGCGATACAAGCCAGTACCGGCTCGAGGGGAGTTCGGCGCGCAACGGGGTGGCCTTCTACGCGCGCCCGGGGGCTCCCCGGCGCGGCTTCGAACTCGGCATCATGACGCTGGAACTGCTCAAGCAGCGACGGCCCGATATCGAAGTCCATCTGTACGGCAGCAAGATCGGCCGGCTGCCGTTCGATTTCATCGATCATGGCCTGGTTTCGCCGAAAGAGCTCAACTCGATATACAATCGGTGTCGCGCCGGTCTCACCCTGTCGTTGACGAACGTCTCCCTGGTTCCCCACGAAATGCTTGCGACCGGCTGCATCCCGGTGGTCAACGATGCCGAACACAATCGGATCGTGCTCGACAATCCCTTCGTGCGCTACGCGGCGCACTCCCCGCACGCGCTGGCCGGTGCGCTCGAGGCGGTTGTCGACGAGCCCGACTTCGACGCGTTGTCCCGAGCTGCTGCGGACAGCGTTCGCACCGCAGGCTGGGACGACGCGGGGCGGCAGGTCGACAAGATCCTCCGCCAGTCGTTGGCGAGTTGAGACAGGAAGACCCGAGGCATGGCATCCGTTCGCGTCATCGTCCCTTGCTACAACTACGCCCGATATCTGCCCGCCTGCGTCGGAAGCGTGCTCTCCCAGCCCGGAGTGGAGGTCAGCGTACTGATCCTGAACGACGCTTCAACCGACGACTCCCGTAGTGTCGCTGATCGCCTCGCGGCGGCCGATGGGCGCATCGAGGTCATTCATCACGAGACGAACCAGGGGCATATCGCGACCTACAACGAGGGTCTTGCCACGACGCGATCAGACTATGTCGTGCTGCTTTCCGCCGACGATCTGCTTGCCCCCGGGGCACTGGAGCGGGCTGCGACGCTCATGGATGCACGCCCGTCTGTAGGCCTCGTTTATGGCCACCCGGTGGTCTTCCGGGGCGACGGGGCGCCGCCGCCGACGCGTTCGGGCCGGCGGACCTGGACGGTCTGGCGCGGGGTGGACTGGCTGGAGAGAATGTGTCGGGCGGGCAGCAACTTCATCTACTGTCCGGAAGTCGTCATGCGCACCAGCGTCCAACACCGCATCGGGTACTACAACCCGCGCCTGCCGCATACGGGCGACATGGAAATGTGGATGCGCGCGGCGGCCGTCTCGGACATCGGCCGGATAAATGGGGTCGATCAGGCCTTCTACCGGATCCATGGGGCCAGCATGCAGCGTACGGTCCACTCCGGCCTGCTCCTCGACCTCAAGGCGCAGCTCGATGCGTTCGACTCCGTGTTGGCGTCCTCCGACCTGCCAGAGGCAGAGCGGCTGCTCAGGACTGCGCGCCGCAGCATCGCCGTGGTTGCTTTCCATCAGGCGCAAAGAGCCGTCGCTAGCGGCGCGTTGACTGAGAACGGAATCAGCGCCTGCCAGGAGTTCGCAGCGGCGCTGGATCGCGGCACGGTGCCGGAGGCAAAGTGGCGAGCACTCAGGAGACGTCTGAATGCCCGATCGTTTTCGCCCGCGCTGGCGTTGGCGAGGGTGCGGGAGAGCATTGCCGGCCGCCTGCGGTGGCGCTACTGGCGCTGGCGGGGGCTGGAGTGGCCCGCGACGCCCAGGCTCGATTGACTCACCAGTACCTGGACTTGAACCGTGGGTTCCGGATGCGGCAGGCGATCAGGTTGAAGAACAACACGAAGTTGAAGTATCTGTCGCGAAGGCTCGCGCTCGGCTTGATCACGCGGTAGGCGACCCGGGCGATCATCTTCCAGCTCTTGGCCTCGGCCTTGGCAAAGGTTGCCACCGAGAGATGCTCCCTCAGCCACTTCCGAAGCGGGAGCCCCCGGGGGTTGTCGTATTTCATTCCGCCACCCGAGATCCGGGCGATCTTCATCCCCTCTTCCTCGAGGAGCCAGCGCGACCACTCCTGATCCTCCGCTATCGGAACCTCTGGACGGAACGGGCGCCTGTGCAGCAGGGTCGTTCGATAGACGCCACATGTGTTCCACATACCATTGAATCCGCTGAAGTTCTTCCTGTCGATCAGTCGATGGGTCGGCGCCGGCGCGACTTCGCCACAGAAGTAGGCCGCACCAACCGTGGGGTCGGCTGCCAGAGTGTCGAGAG
Source organism: Devosia sp. (assembly GCF_028290645.1). GTDB lineage: Bacteria > Pseudomonadota > Alphaproteobacteria > Rhizobiales > Devosiaceae > Devosia_A. The sequence continues at coordinate 20,434 of NZ_JAQGJL010000167.1, forward strand.
CGTATGCCATGGCTTCGGCGTGCTGCATCGACGTATGGGAACTGATGACCAGGCAGAAATCGCAGTCGATATATGCGATCCCCTGGTTGAGAGCGGATGAGTAGTTGAACTCCTTGCCCACGTAGCGGTGAATGATCGCTCCTTCGGGAGCGAGCGCCAGGCAATCGTCCGTAGAGCCGGAATCGACGAATATGAACTGGCTCGGCGGGACGACCTGTGCGCTGAGCGAGCGTAACGTCTCTGCAAGCGTGGCCGCAGAGTTGTAAGTTCTGATCAGGACCGAGTATCGCGCCATCGGCCCTAAGCCCCCCTTCGGCTGAGCAGTACCTGGTACCAGGACTGCAACTTCTGGGGCAATCGACCGGTCGGTATGAGACGCCCAAGGGTCGACAGCGAAAACACGCCGGTAGCGCCGCTCACGACGAGACCAATGCCGGTTGCCCACCAGAAGGGGAGACAAAGGAAGCTGCCGAAGGCGATTGCTGTCGCCGGGCCGAAGACCAGGAGCAACAGCCGGTTGGCGGGCGACAGGCGGAAGCCGCAGCGCCGGCGGACGATCAGGTAGACCAGCAGGCTGTGATAGAAATAGAGAGAGGCGAACGCGACGCCCGCGCCGTCCAGCCCAATCAAGGGAACGAGCAGCGCTGCAAGCCCGACGTGAACCACAGCTGCGGCGATCTCGAGGACGATGAACATCTTCTGCCAGCCCTTGGCGACGATGATGAAGCCCATCGGCCACGCGACCACCCGCAGCATCATGCCGAGGCAAAGCCAGCGCAGCAGGCTTTCGGCGCCGGCGAACTCGCTTGAATAGAAGCTGGCGATCGCCAGCGGGGCAAGCGTGATGGTGGCGATGACGCCGGGGCCGGCCAGCAGCAGGCTGATTTCGGTCTGTTCATTGACCAGGCGCGCCACCGCGACATTGTCGTCGGCAACGCCGGTGAGCCGCGGGTAGAAATCCGCGCCCATCGCCTGCAGCACGAAGCCGACATAGAGCCCCGCTACGGCCCAGGCCGCCTGGTACAATCCCGCGGCAAGTACGCCGCTGTCGTGCAGCACGACAATGCGAATGGCGTAGGCGGCACCCATGGTCAGGAACCCGCTGACCATGAATGCAACCCCTAGCCGCAGCAGTTCGCCGGTTTCGGCCCGCAAGCTGGAGCGCGAGAGGGCCACTGCGGGAGGATGGATCCTGCGCCCGTACCACCAGGCCACGAGGCTCGCCGCGAGCGCCGTGAGTATGAGTGACGGAACGATCGCCGCCTCGCCCCAGAAGAAGACGACGGGCACAGTGACAAGCACGCTCGCGGCAGCACTGAAAATGCTGAGCATCGCCAGGTGACCGATGCGACGGGAGCCTTGGATCAGCGCCGTCTGGGCGCCGGCGAGAAGTCGCAGGAACACGACCAGCCCCAGAAGTGCGATGGCGAGGGCATAGTCAGCGGTGCCGAAGGTGAGCTGCGAGGCAGGCACGCAGAGGAGGGCCAATCCCGCTCCGCCGGCGAGCCCCAGCACGAGCGAGGTCCGCTTCAAAACGGCAATGGTCGTCGCGATCTTCCCCTGCTCGCCCGTACCTGTGGCCTGTGCGATCTGCCTGACCCCCGACTGCTGGACGCCCATGCCGGCGGCGGAGGTCGCCAGATCGGCGACCGATGAGAACAGGGCCATGAGACCGATCCCCGCCGGTCCAAGCAACACGGCAAGGGCCTTCATGCGGATCAGCGCGAACAGGGTGACCACGATCGTGGAGGCACCGATCAGCGCGGTGGAGCGCAGTATATCGCGATAGCCCTCCGGCTTCGGCTCCTTCATCCCGCTCCCGTCGAGTATTGCATCGCTGCCTCCTGGCTGGGTCACGGGAGGTGCGTCCTCAAGGATGAGGTGCACCCGGACGTGATTTCAAAAAGCCACTCCTCCGCACCCTACCTCGTCAATTGCTCGCGAGCCGATAGCTCCTATGGCTGGGATGTCCCGCCATCCGTTACATGCAAGTATCATGGCTCGCCTTCCGTTCAACTTCTTCGCCCAATCGACATACAGCGTCGTTGTTGAACAGTGCTGCGAAAATCTTCGTTCACTCGGGCAGAAGGAAGATCAAATGTTGTCAGACGAGGGATATCTCAGTCCTGCGGGACACAGCCTACCTCGCCCAGGCGCCAAGGGGCGCTCACGTTCCCGGTTCGATATCTATCCTGCCGCCAAGCGCGTCATCGATGTGGTCGGTGCAGCGCTCCTTATTCTGCTGGCCTTCCCGCTGCTGATTGTCCTCGTCACGGCGATTCGCATCGGTGGCAGCCGTGTCTTCTACAGCCAGGAGCGACTTGGCAGGGGAGGCAGGACATTCCGGTTCTGGAAATTCCGGACCATGGTTCCGGATGCCGAACTGGCGCTGGCCCGGTACCTGGACCAGAACCCCATGGCGAAGGCCGAGTGGGACCTGACACAAAAGCTGCGTCGCGATCCTCGCGTCACGCCGGTCGGGCGCATCCTGCGCAAGTACTCGCTCGACGAGCTGCCGCAGCTCTTCAATGTCCTGACGGGCGACATGAGCCTCATCGGTCCCCGCCCGATGTTCCCCGCCCAGCGCCCGCTCTATCCGGGCATCCCCTATGGCGGGCTGCGTCCGGGCATAACCGGGCTATGGCAAGTTACCGATCGCAACGCGTGCGCCTTCGCCGAGCGCGCCAGGTTCGATTACCTCTACGCGGAGACGATGTCGCTTCGCACGGACGCCTGGATCGTATGGCGAACGGCGTTTGTCGTGTGTCGCGGAACCGGCTGCTGACAATTCAGCCTGGAACTTCGGCGCCGTGTGCGCGCCCGGCTACTCCGCGAGTTTGGCGGCTCCCGATGCACCGCCCGATCCGGAGGGTGCCGATACCTTTAGCACATCTCCGGGCTGCAGCTCGGTCGTCTCGTCCGCTGCCAGCTGGACAACTCCGGATTGGATCGTCCGGACGATAGTATAGCTCGGCTCCAGCGCACCGGGCATCGCCGAGGGGGAACTGTCCATTTCCAGCAGCAGCCTTTGCTGCATTTTCTGCTGCCGGAGGAACTGTTCCAGCTGGGCTTGCTGGGTCTGCAAATTCTGGGCGTTCTCCGTGCTTCGCACATCCTGGAGCCGAGCTGCCTCCCGCATTGCCTCGTTGAGCGCCTGCTGGGCTCGAAGGATGGCCGTCTGCTGGGTGACACGATCGAAGCGCCGGTTTGCAACCGCTTGCTCGAGCGTGGACTGCCGAGAGACAGTAGCGATACCGCTTTCCACGAGCGACCGCACACCAGCCAATTCCTTCTCGGACGACGCGATCGACATGTCTACCTCGCTGATCCGCGCATGCAGGGTGTTGATCTCCGTGTTGAGAAGCGAGGCGAGTTCCTTCAAGGCGACCGCCTGCCGCACCAGTTCGTTGGACCGGGCGATGAAAATCGCCGTCTCCTGGGTAACGACCTCCTTCGCCAATGTGGCGTCGGCGGCATCTGTGACTTCGGGGGGGAAATCTATCGTCTTGGCCCCCGCCATTTCTCCCTCAATTCGCGCGATGCGCGCCCTTGTACGCACCAGGCCGCTCTCGACCGACTGCAACTCGGAGACGAGCCGCAGGCGGTCGGCCGGCGTGTCCGCACTGTCGCGCGGCGTCCCGCCGGCAAGGGCATATCCCTGCAGAACGGTCATCCGCGGACGAAACGGAAAGGCACCGGGCGTGGTCACCGCACCGACGACGTAGAGAGGGGGATACTCCACAACCTCGAGGCTGGTGCTGGGCAGATCCACCAGTCCAAGCCTGGTCCTGAGTTGGTTGGCGACGTCTGTGGCCACCTGCTCAGTAGTCTTGCCCTGTGCAGGCACGGCACCAATCACCGGCACGGGGATCGTGCCATCGTCTGAAACGATCAGCTCGCCGCTTAATGCGTCCAGCCGCTCGTAGAGTCCCTTCAGGGGCATCCATTGAATGACCGTCAGCCGCACCTTGGTTTGCGGCGAAAGGTCGTAGGCCCAGGCGGGTACACCGCACGCAAATACCCCAAGGCACGCTGCCAGCAACCAGGGTCGCGGAGACTTCAGCCCCCCGCCCGGCCACCACCGACCGGATGTCGTCTGAGGCGGGCGCAATGGGATGGAAGCGGGCACTGAATGCGTGTTTGGCCATGCCGGAGACATGTCTGTCTTTCCACCTGATGAGGTGCCGAGGATTAGATCACGGGGGCGGCCCGGCCCAACTAGCCCAAGTTAGCTATTGTCCTAACATGCTGAGCTGACACTTCATTCTGGGGGAGTGATCTCGACGACGACCGCCCATTTCACATGGCCGGAGGGGGCCTGGGAAGTTCCATGAACAGCGCCGATATTCGGTTCTACTTGTACGTCTTCATGCGCCGGCTGCCGCTGTTTGTGATCGTCGCGGGCTCGATAACCGGGATTTCCGTCTTCGTTGCAAAGGTATTGCCGCCGGTGTATCGCGCGAGCAGTACGATTCTCGTGGAGTCGGCGCAGATACCCACCGAGCTCGCGAGGTCGACCGGATCAGGAGACACGCTGGCGAGGTTCCAGAAGCTCCAGCAGGAGCTTCAGACCCGCGAGTCCTTGCTGGCGCTGGCCAACAGGCATGGAATCTATCCTGCGGAAGCCCGACCATCGCCATCCGCGATAGCCGACGACATGCGTTCCCGCATTTCACTCGAGCCGGTGTTTTTCGGCGGCAATCAGGAAGCACTCGGATTTTCCGTATCCTTCGAGGCGGAAGATCCCGTTCTGGCGGCCGAAGTCGCCAACGACCTCTCTGCCACCATTCTGGCCCGCGATGTGGCGAGCCGGTCCTCGCGCGCCAACGACACGCTCAAGTTCTTCGAAGGCGACGTGAACAAGCTGGC
>NZ_JAQGJL010000223.1 GCF_028290645.1 Devosia sp.
ATCCCGAGCGCGCAGAAGTGGCAGTTCACGCCCGACGGCCAGCACATCGAGCTCGGTATCGCCGAGATGAACCTCTTCCTGCTGCTCGGCGCCGCCGGGCTCAGCCACTCGCTGTTCGGCGAGCGCCTCCTGCCGGTGGGGACGCTCTACGACCCATTCATCGCCCGCGGCCTCGATGCCCTGAACTATGCCTGCTATCAGGACGCCCGCTTCCTCCTCGTCGCCACCCCGTCCGGCGTTTCGCTTGCCGGTGAAGGCGGCGCGCACCAGTCGGTCGGCACCCCGCTGATCGGCATGGCGCAGGATGGGCTGGCCTCATTCGAGCCCGCCTTCGCCGACGAACTGGCGGTGATCATCGACTGGGCCTTCGACTACATGCAGCGCGACGGCAGCGACCGCGCCGATCTCGCCGACTGGCCGCGCGACGTCTCGGGCGGCTCGGTCTATCTCCGCCTCTCGACCCGCAGCATCGAGCAGCCGCCGCGCCAGATCGACGCAGCCCTCGCCAACGACATCATCCGCGGCGGCTACTGGCTGCTGCCCCCGACACCCAATTGCGAGGCGATCATCGCTTATCAAGGCGTGCTCGCCAGTGAGGCCATCACTGCCGCGGGCATGGTCGGCGGCGACCGACGCAACGTCGCGGTGCTCGCCATCACCTCCGCGGATCGGCTCAACGCGGGCTGGCACGGTGCGCAGCGGGCGCGCCTACACGGCGCTCTCGATGCCACCTGCCATATCGAGGCGCTCCTCGCCCAGGCGCCAGATAGTGCGGCGCTCGTAACCGCCATCGACGGCCACCCGGCGACGCTCGGCTGGCTCGGCAGTGTCCGGGGCCACCGCGCCATCACGCTGGGGGTCGAGCATTTCGGCCAGACCGGCACTGTCACGGACCTCTACCGCCATTTCGGCATAGACGCCGCGGCCATTGCCCACGCCGCCCGCAGCCTGTTCGGCGGCCGGCGGTGACCGTCGGCTGAACGATGTCAACCTTGTCATCTGAGGCGACAAACGCCTTGCCAACCCAACCCGGAGTTGTCAGACATATGTCATAAGGCCGATCGCGAGGGGAAGACGAGCGGCTTGAAACCGGCTTCCGGCAGGGCGTCTGTCCCGGCGGCCGATCATGCGAGACCCGTTCGGAGCACGGTACGCCGAGGTTCCGCCCGGGCACAGGGGACGTCAAGCAACTAGCTCTGCAACAAGGAGGGAGCTTTTTATGAACGCACTGCTGAAATTCGCAGGTGCGCTGGTAGCGATGGCCGGATTATCCGCGCCCGCGTTGGCCCAAGGCAGTATCGTGTCGCCTGGCCAGTCATCGACCGGCACCTACATGGACTACATGAAGACGGTTTACGCCCGCGCCACCGGGTCGGAATCGCTTCAGGTGCCGCTGACCAGCTTCGACAAGGACTTCACCCTCACCGGCCTTGCCGCCGAGAGCTGGACGCAGTCCGCCGATGGCCTGACCTGGACCTTCAAGCTGCGCGACGGCCTCGTGTGGAGCGACGGCCAGCCGCTGACCTCGACCGACTACGTCTTCGCGCTGCAGCGCGCCGCGACCAGCGGCTACGATTTCGCCTGGTACTGGGACTTTGCCGGCGGGATCAAGAACTGGAAGGAAGTGACGGAAGGCAAGGCGGACGTTTCGACCCTCGGCCTCAAGGCCGTCGACGACAAGACCATCGAAGTCACCACCAACGCCCCCAAGCCCTACCTGCCGAGCGTCGTGAGCCTGTGGTACCCGGTGCCCAAGCACCAATGGGACAAATACGGCGACGACTGGGCAACCAATATCGACACGGTGATCACATCCGGCCCGTTCATCCTCAAGAGCTGGGTGAAAACCAACAACGCCGTGGTCCTCGCCAAGAGCCCGACCTATACCGGTCCCTGGCCCGCACAGCTCGATGAACTGACCATCGACCCCTCGTTCGGCGATCCCGCCGTCGGCATGACCGCTTACATGGCGGGCGATGTCGACATGACCGGCCTGAACGCCGGGCAGATCCCGGTCGCCGAGCAGCGTTTCGCCGACCAGATCCGCAAGAACGCCGTGTTCGCGGTCTCCTACATCTCGTTCGACCTCAACTCCCCGCCCTTCGACAATGTCGACGTGCGCAAGGCCATGTACTACGCCGTCGACCGGAACGAACTGACCTCGACCGTGCTCAAGAACATCGCTGTTCCAGCCGGCTCGATCCTCACTCCCGGCTACCCGGGCTACAATCCGGAAATCGCCGCCCAGGCCGTGTACGACCCGGCCAAGGCCAAGGAATTCATGGCCAAGGCCGGTTACCCCGACGGCAAGGGCTTCCCGGATGTCGAGATCTGGTACCGTGAAGAAGGTGGTTACAACAGCGCCATCCTGCCCCCGATGTCGCAGTACCTGCAGGCCAAGTTCAAGGAAGTCCTCGGCATCAACATGTCGATCAAGTCCATGCCGACCAAGGACTGGATGGATGGCCTCTTGAACAAGAAGAACAACCTGTTCATCGCGCCCTATGAATACGATTACCTCGACCCGTCCAACTTCTTCGGGATCTTCTACAATGGCGGTCGTCACGACTACCATATCGATGCCTACGACAAGCTGGTCGAGCAGGCCGACTCCAACCCGGTGTGGGAAGAGCGCGTGAAGCTCTATTCCCAGGCCGAACAGGTGCTGATCGACAACGCCGCAATCGTGCCGCTGGTGCATCCGATCACCATGATGCTGTTCAGCGACAAGCTTGGCGGCGACGCAGCGTCGCCCAACAAGCAGGGCTTCACGCCCCAGGTCGGCGCGTATTTCAACACCCACCTGACCAAGCAGTAACACTGATCGCGGGCTCTCCGGCAACTGCCGGGGAGCCACTCTTTTTGGCCGGACGCCCCCGGGCGCCTATCCAGGTTGCATGATGAAACTTGTCGATATCGTCGGATTGCGGGTCAGCTTCCGCCAGCATGCCGGAGTGGTCGATGCCGTCCGCGGCGTCAGCCTGCATGTCGAAGAGGGCGAAAGCGTCGGCATTGTCGGCGAGTCCGGTTCGGGCAAATCCGTCACCTGCATGGCGTTGATGCGCCTCCTCGGCGGTGCGGCCGATGTGAGCGCAGACTCCATGGTGCTCGATGGCGTGAATGTTCTCGACGCTAATGCCAGGACCATGTCTGCCCTCCGCGGCAAGTCCGCGGCGATGATCTTTCAGGATCCGATGACCGCGTTCGACCCGGTGTTCACCATCGGGCACCAGATCGTCGAAACGATCCGTACCCACCGCAGGATCTCGAAGGCCGAGGCGCGCGAGGAGACCGTGAGGCTGCTCGAGCGCGTCGAGATCAAGAACGCGCGGGATGTCCTCGGATACTACCCGCACCAGCTTTCCGGCGGAATGCTGCAGCGCGCGATGATCGCGATGGCGCTTTCCTGCCGGCCCAAGGTCCTGATCGCCGACGAGCCGACCACGGCTCTGGACGTCACCATCCAGGCGCAAATCCTGCAGCTCATCAAGCAGCTGCAGAAAGAGTTCGGCATGGCGCTGATCATGATCACCCATGACCTGGGTGTCATCGCCGAAACCGTCGACCGCGTCGTCGTGATGTATGGCGGCAAGGTGATGGAGGAAGGGCCGGTCGAGCAGATCTTCGACAACCCGCGCCACAGCTACACCCAGACATTGCTCGGCAGCCTCAAGGCCGCCGTGGTCAACTCCCCCGCCGCCGAGGAGCCCCAAAGTGCGGCGCCGGCGCTGGAACTGCGCGACCTCTCGAAGATCTTCGTGCTGAAGCGCCGTGGCAGGATCTTCCACACCCTGGTCGACCATCAGGCTGTCAAGGGCGTCAACCTCGTCCTGCCGCGCAACAAGATCATTGGGCTGGTCGGCGAGTCCGGTTCGGGCAAGACCACCACGGGCCTAATGGCGATGCGGCTGATCGAGCCCACCAACGGCCAGGTGCTGGTCGATGACAGCGACATCTCGACCCTCGATCACACCTCGCTCAAGGGCTTCCGCCGACGCATGCAGGTGGTGTTCCAGGACAGCTATTCGGCGCTCGACCCGATGATGACGCTGGCGCAGATCGTCGCCGAGCCGCTGAACATCCATGGCGTCGGCACGTACCGCAAGCAGACCGAGCAGGCGCTCGACTGGCTCGAGCGGGTCGGTCTCGACCGCAATTTCGGCCAGCGCTATCCGCACGAGTTGTCGGGCGGGCAGCGGCAGCGCGTCGCCATCGCCCGGGCGCTGATCCTCGAGCCGACGGTGCTGGTGGCCGACGAGCCGACCTCGGCGCTGGACGTCACCGTCAAGGCCCAGATCATCGGGCTGCTGAAACAGCTGCAGCAGCAGCTCGGCCTCTCGATGCTGTTCATCAGCCACGACCTGAGCGTGGTCCGGGCGCTCACCGACGAGGTAGTGGTCATGTACCGCGGCCGCGTCGTCGAACAGGCGCCGACCGCCGCGATCTTCGCCCGCCCGCAGCACCCCTACACGCGCTCGCTGATCGACGCCATTCCAGTCTCCAACCCGCGCGACCGGCGCCTGAGGAGCTTCCTCAGCGCCGCCGACATCGCCAATGCCACGCCGCGCCTGTCGCGTTCCGCTCTCGCCGCTGATGCCGACGCGGCGGAGCTGCCGCAACTCGTCGCCTTCGCCCCCGGCCATCTGGTCGAAGCCGTCGTTACGCAATGAGGGAGCCCGGTCGATGATCCTCTACATTCTCAAACGCCTGGGCTCGATCGCGGTCACTTTCTTCGTGGTCTCGGTCGCCGTCTTCCTGATGATGCACGCCATTCCGGGCGGGCCGTTCGACGGCAACGACATGCCGCTGTCGGAGGCGGTGCGCGCCAAGCTGATGGCGCGTCTCGGCCTCGATCAGCCGCTCTACGTGCAGTACCTCAATTACATGTGGGGCGTGCTGCAACTCGATTTCGGCGTTCCCTACCAGAGCCCCGGTGAAACTGTGCTGCAGCTTCTGGCCAATGCCTGGCCGCCCAGCCTGCTCCTCGGCGGGCTCGGTGTGCTGATCGGCGCGCCACTGGGCATCCTGCTCGGAATGGCGGCCGCGCTGCGCCGCAACACCTGGATCGACTACATCGCCTCGGGCATCGCAACGCTTGGGCTCACCATCCCGGTCTTCGTCATCTCGATGCTGCTGATCCTCGTGTTCGCGGTCTGGCTCAACTGGCTGCCCGCCAGTGGCTGGGGCAAGCCGGAACGCTGGATCCTGCCGATCATAGCTTATGCGGCGATCCCGCTCGCCACCTATGCCCGCTACACCCGCTCGGCGATGCTCGACACGCTCAACCGTCCGTTCGTCACGGCGCTGCGCGCCAAGGGGCTCAGCGAGCGGCGGATCATCTTCCAGCACGTCTTGCGCAACTCGGCGATCCCGATGGTGACGGTGTTCCTGCCGATGTTCATAGGCACCGCCACCGGCTCGATCTTCGTCGAGGCGATGTTCCGGGTTCCCGGACTCGGCTCGTTCTTCGTGTCTTCGATCGAGAACCGGGACTATCCGCTTGAAATGGCGCTGGTTCTGATCGTGACGCTGATGTTCTGCATCGCCTACCTCTTGTCCGACATCGCCTATGCGCTGCTCAATCCCCGTATCCGTGTGGAGGGCCGGCAGTGACCGACATCCAGGCTCCCGGACTGGCCGTCGCGCCGGCATATCGCCAGCGCAGCCCGCTCTACTTCGCCTGGCGGCGCTTCGCCGCCAACAAGGCTGCCGTGGTCGCCGGCGCCGTGCTGCTGCTGATCATCCTCGCCGCAATCTTAGCGCCGCTGTTCACCCGCACCGGCCCCGATACCCAGGCCTATCTCACGGAGGCGCTGGCGCCCCCATCGGCCGAGCACTGGTTCGGCATCGATGATCTCGGCCGCGACTTCTTCACGCGCATCATCTACGGGGCCCGCGTGTCGGTCAGCATTGGCTTTGCCGCGGCGCTGTTCTCGGTGCTGGTCGGCATTCCGCTAGGCGCCATCGCCGGCTATTTCGGCGGCAAGGCCGACTGGATCATCATGCGCGTCATCGAGCTGTTCTCGGTGGTGCCGCCGCTGCTCGCGGCGATGCTGCTGGGCACGATGACGCGCGGCGGTTTCTGGACCATCGTGTTCATCGCTGCGCTGTTCGGCTGGGTCGGCGTGTGCCTCCTGGTCCGCGCCCAGGTGAAGGCCTTCCGCGAGAAGGAGTTCGTGCGCGCCGCGCAGGCGCTCGGCGCCAGCCCCTGGTACATCATCCGCCGGCACCTCATACCGAACTCGATTTCGCCGATCATCATCGGGTTCGTGCTCTGCATCCCGATGGCCATGATGCTCGAGGCCAGTCTCAGCTTCCTCGGCATCGGCGTGCCGCCGCCGACCCCGAGCTGGGGCCAGATGATCAATACCGGCATGAACTTCATGTTCTTCTACTGGCACATGGCGGTCTTCCCGACCGCGGCGCTGGCCATCACCATCCTCGCGACCACGCTGTTCGGCGACGGGCTGCGCGATGCACTAGACCCCACACTGAAAGGGCGCTGACTTGTCCTCCAATCTTGCGCGGCACTTCCTCCTCCGGGACGATGTCGTCTTTCTCAATCACGGCTCTTTCGGCGCCTGCCCGCGGCCCGTGTTCGAGACCTACCAGGCCTGGCAGCTCGAACTCGAGCGCCAGCCCGTCGCCTTCCTCGGCCGCGACCTGACCGAGCGGATGCGCGTGCCGCGTGTGGCTCTCTCGGCCTTCCTCGGCACCGGCCCCGACAAGATCGTCGGCCTCGTCAACGCCACCGAAGGGCTCAACATCGTCGCCCAGTCGCTCGATCTCAAGGAAGGCGACGAGATTCTGACGACGGACCACGAGTATTCGGCCCTCGAAAAGACCTGGGCCTATGTCGCGCGCCGCACCGGCGCGAAGATCGTCACGGTCAAAGTGCCGATGCCGCTGGTCTCCGAGGAGGCGTTCACCCAGACCGTCCTCGCCGGCATCACCGACCGCACGCGCGTGCTGTTCCTCAGCCACATCACGTCGCCCACCGCGCTGGTCTTCCCGATCGAGCGGTCGATCCTCGAGGCGCGGAAGCGCGGCATCTGGACGGTCATCGACGGTGCTCATACACCCGGCCATATCCCGCTGAACCTCGATGCCATGGGCGTCGATTTCTACGCCGGCAATTGCCACAAGTGGCTGATGACGCCCAAGGGTTCGGCCTTCCTCTACGTCCGGCCGGAACTGCAGGGCATGATCAATCCGCTAGTGATCAGCCATGGCTGGACCGCGGACTCCAAGCTCCCCGACGCCAAGGGCGCGTTCGGCAACTCGCCGTTCATCGACGAACTCGAGATGCAGGGCACGCGCGATCCCGCCGCCTGGCTGACCGTTCCCGCCGCCATCCAGTTCCGCAAGGAACACGGCTGGGACGGCGTTGCCGCCTCCTGCCGCGAACTGGCGCAGGACACCGCCCGGCGCCTCGCGGCGCTCACCGGCCTTGCGCCGCTCAGCACGCCCGAGTTCTGCGCCCCGCAAATGGTATCGATGCCGATCCCCGATACCGAAGTGCTCGAACTTTCGAAGGCGCTGATGGCGCGCTATGCCATCGAGCTCCCAGTGCTCAAGTGGCAGGATCACACGATCGTCCGCGTCTCGGTGCAGGGCTACAACTCGAAGGCGCAGATGGACACACTGATCGGGGCGCTCACCGAACTTCTCGATCTGGAGCGGAGGCCGGAGCTGGCGCGTCAGCACGGCTGACAAAGCCCGCCAAGTGTGCTGAAAGTGCGACACGGCAAGCGGTAGCCGGAGGAGCGGACGTGACACGGAACGGGGCCCTGAGCTATCTCGAACCGCTTGAAACCCGGACGCGCGGGGTTGCCGTGCTGGATGCGCTCGCCGACATGATCGACCGCGCCGGCCTCGTGGTCGGCGATCGCCTGCCCCCCGAGGTGGCGCTGGCGACGACGCTCGGCGTCGGCCGGTCGACCATTCGCGAGGCCCTCAACCGCTGGGAGGGCCTTGGCATCATCAGGCGCCGCCGCGGCGACGGCACTTACCTCGCCGCCCGCATCCAGACCTCGAAGAGCCTGGTTCCCACCATGATCCGGCTTGAGGGCGAGGCCCTGCTTCGCCTCATCGAGGTCCGCCGGGCGCTCGAGAACGACGTGGTCCGCATGGCCACCGTCAAGGCCGCCCCCACGCAGCGCAGCGAGATCGCCCGCCTTTGCGACGAATTGCTGGTCGAGGTTGATGCCCGCCGCAACTGGCACAAGGCGGACTCGGCATTCCACAGCGCGATCTACGACGCATCGGGCAATCCGATGTTCGGCCATATCCTCAGCCGCCTCGACGAGGCGCTGGAGCGCTCGAGCGAGTCGCCGTTCGGCCGCGACGATTTCGGTCTCGCTTCGTTCCCGCCGCACCGCGAACTCGCCGACGCCATCGTGGCGGCCGACGAGCAGCGCGCCTGCCGCGCCATCCACGGCATCCTCGACCTGGTCGCGGCGGAAATCCGCGACATCATCGACGGGGGACTGCTGCCGACCGGCGCTAGCCCGGCCGGCGCGGATAGGTAACGCGCGGCGGCAGCCGGTGGTGCACGAGCGCCACCGCCACGAGGCAGGCTGCGCCTGCCGTCACCGTCAAGAACAGCATCTCGGCATGCATGTGGGTCGAGAAGGCCACCAGCGGCACGGCCCCCGCCGGCGGATGGGTCACGCGCAGCAGCAGCATCGCCGCGATCACCAGCCCCACAGCGATGGTGGCGATCCACCAGGCCGAGGGCGCTAGCGCCAGCATGCCCACGCTGATCGCCGCCGCCACCAGATAGCCGCCGAAGATGTTGGCCGGTTGGGCCAGCGGGCTCTCGGCCTGCCCGAACAGGAGCACGGCCGTCGCCCCGAACGGCGCCAGGAGCATCGGCAGCCCGGTCCAGGCGGCGAGGCCGCCCACCAGCGTCATGGCCACGATCGCCCCGATGCCGGATTTCAGGTGCGAAAGCGTCTGGCCGCGCGGCTCGTGCCGGTGGATGAAATGGAGAAGACGGCGCAAGGCTGGAGTACTCGGGCGGGAAAACGGTGCACGTTTGAAGCGCAGATTGCCGCCTCTTTCAAGAGCACCCTGCACATTCCCGTGCGACTTCGGTCTCAGCCGGCCTGCCGCTTGGCCCGCTGCACCGCCGCGTCGAATTCGTGGAGGAAGTTGGCGCGGTCCCTGGCGGTGAACCCGGCGTTGTAGCCCTTGCTCTCACCGGTCTCGCGCAGGTGCTGGTTCAGTTCGCGCATGGCGAGCGCCATGCCGATCGAGTGCTCGGTGAACGGTTTGCCGGTCGGACCCAGGACGATCGCCCCGTTCTTCAGCGCCCGGCTGGCCAGCGGAATGTCCGAGGTCACCACCAGGTCGTTCGCTCCGGCGTGCTCGACGATCCAGTCGTCCGCCGCATCGGCGCCCTGCGGCACCATCACGTTGCGGATCATCGGATCGCGCGACGGCCGCAGCCCGAAATTGGCAACGAATGTCGTCACGAGACCATGCCGCCCGGCGACGCGCAGCACCTCGTCCTTCACCGGCGAGGCATCGGCATCCACAAAGATCTGCGGCACGGCCAAACTAGATCACTCCATTGCACAATCGCGCCGCAATGAGGGCGCACCGGTGGCACAATAGCAACGACACCGGATTCGCCGATGCGCATTTTGCCGCTTTGCCTGCTCCTCGCCGTCCCGCTCCTCGCTGCCTGCGACAGCAACACCCCGAAGGCGCCAGCCGACAAGGCCGCGGCGACAACTACTGCCAAGGTCACGCCGCCCAAGGCAACCGCCGCAACGGCAAAGCTCCCGGCAGGCGCCCGCCCGCTGATCGGCAGCTGGGCCGCCGACGCATCGGGCTGTAGTGATGCCACCTCGCTCACCGTCGTCTCAGCAGCAAGCTACGCCGTCGGCGCCAAGAGCTGCGAGATCGCGCTGACCGACAACAAGGACGGCACATTCAGCACCTCCTGCGGCAGCCAAAAGCTCTCCTTTACCCCGATCTTCGGGCCGACAGGCGAAGGCATCCGCATCGCCGCCGGCGAGGGAAAGCCGGCGACCGTGTTCCGCTGCAAGAAGTAGCTACATGCCCTGAACGAAGCCGAGAATGTTGCCCTCGGAGTCCTTGGTCCACGCGTTCTTGACCTGGCCGAAGGTGGCGACACCATTCTCTGTCTTCAGGTCCGGCAGGTCGTAGTCCAGGAACACTATGCCCTTGCCGCGCATCGCCCGCATGTCGGCGTCGAGGTCTGGGCTGTCGAAGGTGATGAGCGTGTGCTGGGCCGTGCCGGCAAAGTCCGACTTGTACAGAAACACCGTCCCCCCGTTCAACTGGTAGTTGGCGCCGTAGTCTTCCTGGCTCACAGGCTTCAGTCCCAGTTTGTCGGCATACCAGGCGACAGCGCGCTCGATATCCTTGGCGGGTAGCATGGTGGTGGCTTTGCGGTCGGCGAACATAGGTCTCTCCCTGTTGGCTTCACCCACGGCGATGCGTCCCAGTGGGTTTCCGCATCGGGCCGATGCTGGCATCATCGCACGATTTCGGAGACCATCCCATGACGCCGTTCGAACGCATAACTCTGCAGGTCCAGGCCCAGATCCCGCTGGTCCGCGCCATGGAGGCGACGCTGGGCAAGGAACGGGCACACGCGTTGGTGCGCGAGGCGCTCGACAAGGCCAACCGGGCGATGGTCGCGCAACGCGGGGCGCTGCTCGATATCCCTACGCTCGCCACGGAGTTCGCGGGCTTCGGCGAAGGCGTGCGCTACGAATTTGAGACGCTCGAGCAGACCGACACGCTGCTGCGCAACCAAGTGAACCACTGCGATTATGCCGAGTTCATGGAGCAGATCGGCGCCCGCGACTTGGGCGAACTGCTGATCTGCAACGGCGACTTCGCCATGGCCGACGAGCTCGGCCTGAGGCTCGAGCGCACCAAGACCTGCATGAACGGCGATGGCATGTGCAACTTCTGCTACCACGTGAAAGCTGAGCCGGTGTCAGCCGCAAGCGCCCCCTGAGGGATCAGCCCCCCACTTCTCCCGCCAGGTCGGCACCGGATCCCCCGGCGCCGGCGTCGCGAGATAGATCGCCCGCGCCATCGCCCGGCTCAGGCAAACCGCCGCCGCATGCCCCAGCTGCAGCGCATTCAGCACCGGCGTCGTGATGGGTCGCGCGCCCGTCGACACCGAAAAGATCAGGTCGCCGTCGACCTGCGTATGGGCGGGGCTGGCGCCGCGCGCGATCCCGTCCTGCGCCGCCACGGCGAAGCGCTTCAGCTGTGCCTTGGTCAGGTCCGCATCGGTCGCGACAATGGCGATCGTGGTGTTGGCGATCGGGCTCACCCAGTCGCGCTTCGAACGCGCCGTCTGCTCGAAGTCCATGGGTGCCGCCAGTGGCCCAAGGCCGCCGAACTCGCCATCCACCTCGAACGGCGCGGCCCAGAAGTGCCGGCTGTCGCCCATCGTGACGCTGCCGGTAGGATTGGCCACCACCAATGCCCCGACGGTGAATCCGCCCGGGATCACCAGCGAAGCCGAGCCCAGCCCGCCCTTGAGGTTCGCCGTCAGCGCCCCGACGCCGGCTCCCGCAGTGCCGAGCGCAAAATCGACCCCGGCATTCGCCAGCGCCGTTAGGCCGAGCGCGCGGTACGGGTTCTCGTCCCAGTCCTTGTCGCCATTGTTGAGCAGGTCGAAGATGATCGCCCCCGGCACGATCGGCACTGTGGCCCTCTCGACCTTGAAGCCTCGCCCCATCTTCCGCAGCCCGTCGCTCACCCCGGACGCTGCATCGAGCCCGAAGGCCGAGCCGCCCGAGAGCACCAGCGCATCCACTTCCTCGACCAGCTTGTCCGGCGCCAGCAGTTCCGTCTCGCGCGACCCGGGCGAACCGCCCATCACGTCGACCGAAGCCCGGAACGGCCGATCCGCCACCAGCACGGTCGAGCCGGTCTTGATGCGGTGATCTTCGGAATTGCCGACCCGGAGCCCCTCCACGTCGGTGATCAGATTGCGCGGTCCGGTTTTCATCCGGGCTCCTTCTCGTTGTCTACGCAGCCGCTCCCAGCCGCTCGTTCACCAGTGCCAGGGCAGCGTTCACCGGCACGCCATCCGGGTCCCAAGTCCGCCGCATCTCCAGCATCTGCTGCGCGATCGCCCAGTTGCCGAGCTTCAGGTGTGCATCGAGCAACAATTGCCCGAACAGGTCGCGCTGCGCGTGGCTGCCGCCGATCTCAGTCATCCGTGGATTCGCCACCGATAGCCACTTCGCCGCCGCCGCATGGTCGCCCCGCGCATGCGCCAGCATCCCACGCGCCGCCGGCAGTGCCACTTCCCGCCACACCACCCGGTCGAACGCCGTCGACCTCGCCGCCTTCTCCTCCACCGCCCGCATCAGTTCGTCCGCCTCCGCCCGATCGGCCCGCGCCAGCCCGTAGAGATACTGCAGCGTCAGGAACGGCTGGATGGTGTCGTGCCCCCTGCCCCGCATGTGGTCCGCCACATCCTCCCAGCGGTTGCCGACATCCATGCCGGCGACCTCCATCCGCGCCAGCAGCGACACCGCGCCGACCTGGTCCTGCGAATAGCCCGGCTCGATCCCCCAGACGTGGTTGTCATAGGCGTCGAACACCGCGGCGTTGTCGCCCTGGCTGATGTGGAACAGCGCCTTGTGCCACCAGTTGTGCGTGTACATGAACGAGTTGAGGTCCACCCAGGTCGCCTGTGCCTCCGCTAGGAACTGCACCCCCTCCTCTACCCGCCCGGTCCCCAGCATCACATGCGCCAGCGCATGCTGCGCCCATGGCTCCTTGGTCTTGAGCCGCAGCGCCAGCCGCGCCTCGAGCTCCGCGGTTTCGAGGTCGTGCATCTGCTCATAGCCGAAGGCCAGCATGCCGTGGAGATGCGGGCTCTCCGGGTTCGCCGCCTCCGCCGCCTTGGCGATCCGCAGCATGTTGCGCGCATCGCCGCGGTTGAAGCTGAAATACTGGTGCAGTTTCACCGAGGCGAGATCGCGCGGATAGCGCGCCACGATCTCGTCGCCGATCGCCTGCACCGCCGGCACGTCGTCGGCAATCCAGCGCTCGAGCTGCCTAAGCAGCATCCGCTCGCGCTCGTTCGCCCCTTCGGCAGCCGCTTCGGCGCGCTGCAGGTAGCCCGACGCCACGCGCTTGGCGCCCTCGGCCTCGAGGAACATCCAGGTGAAGCCGGCATAGGTGTTGGCCAGCACCGAATCCGGCTCGCCATCGGCCGCCGTGACAATGTTGCCCGCCTTCTTCTCGTAGCCGAGAAAACCGGTGACGAAATCGTCGATCCCCTGAAGCGTCGCGCGCTCGGCGCGGCTCACTTCATTTCCGAGGGCATCCTGTGCCATGTTCGCAATGCCGCTTTGCTCAATGGGTCAAATATAGCCTCCGCGCCGAGCCTGTCCACGCTGCGGCCTAGCAAATAAGATCGAGAAACCAGCATGCCGCAGTTCCAGAACGGTCGCGCCTCGGTCCACTACGAAATCCTCGGCCAGGGCAGACCGCTGCTGCTGATCGCCGGAACCGCGAGTGACGGCGCCAGCTGGGAACCACTGCTGCCGCTCCTGCCCGATCGGCAGTTGATCCTCATCGACAACCGCGCCTCCGGCCAGACCAGGGTCGATGGGCCGGTCGAACTCACCGAGATGATCTCCGACTGTGCCGCGCTGCTCGACCATCTCGGGCTCGGCCCGATCGATGTGGTGGGCCACTCCCTCGGCGGCTTCCTCGGCCTCGCCCTCGCCGCCAACCACCCAGAGAAGGTCTCGCGTCTTGTGACGATGGGGGCAGGCACCCTCTCGGGCAAGGAGCGTGTCCTGCTCCGCGACATGTCTCGGCTCTACTTCACCGTGCCGCCGACCGACTGGTTCCGGCTGCTCTTCCAATGGCTGTTCTCGACCCCGTTCTTCGCCGACGAAGCCAACGTCGCCGCAGCCGCCGCCGCGTCCACCGCCTACCAGTTCCGCCAATCCCCCGGCGACTTCGCCCGGCAGGTGGCCGCGATCGACCGGGCCCCGGCCATCGATTTCTCCCGGGTTGCGTGCGAGGTCCTCGCGATCTCTGGCGATCTCGACCTGCTCGCCCCTCAGTCGGCCGTGACGGAGCTGCACCGGGCCGTGCCGGGGACGCAGTACGTCACCATTCCCAATGTCGCGCACTCCATCCACCGGGAGGCACCGCGGGCGGCGGCGGATGCGATCGACGCGTTCCTGCGCGAGGAGGACTGAGCCCTCCGGGTCCTATATCACCCGCCCGCCATCCACCTCGAGCGCCACGCCGGTGATCATCGAAGCCTCGTCCGAACAGAGGAAGCACGCCGCGTTCCCCATATCCTCCGGCGTCGAGAAGCGCCCGAGCGGTATGGTCGCGAGGAACTTTGCCCGAATCTCCGGCGTATCCTCGCCCATGAAGGTCTTGAGCAACGGCGTCTCGCCTGCCACCGGGTTGATAGCGTTGACCCGCACGCCGAGCGGCGCCAGCTCCACCGCCATCGATTTGGTCGCCGTCACCATCCAGCCCTTCGACGCGTTGTACCAGCTGAGCCGCGGCCGCGGGCTCACCGCGGCGGTCGAGGCGACGTTGAGGATCGCCCCCTTCCGGTTGGCCTTCATATGCGGCACCAGGTGCCGGGCGGTCAGGTAGACGGACTTCATGTTCACCGCGAAGACGCGGTCGAAATCAGCCTCCGAGATATCGTCGAGCGCCGCCGGAAGGTGCGAAACGCCGGCATTGTTGACGAGGATGTCGAGCTTGCCGAACGCCATCAGCGCCGCCGCCGCCAAGCCGTTGACGCTCTCGTCCTTGCTCACGTCGACCTGCTGCGCCTTGGCGCCCAGTTCCTTCGCCAGCGCCTCGGCGGCCTCGCCGTTGATATCAGCGATCATCACCCGTGCACCCTCGGCCACGAACTTGCGCACGATCCCCGCGCCGAACCCCGACGCTCCGCCGGTGACGATGGCGGTCTTGCCCGATAGTCTCATTCAAAGCCCCTTATCCGGCGCTGCCGCGCCACCTTCTCCCCCACGGGGAGAAGAACAGAACGCCGACGTTGCCGTCGGTACTCCCCTCCCCGCCGGGGAGAGAGGGTGGATCAGCCGCAGGCCGAGACGGCTGAGGGGCGCTCAGCCGTGCCATGCTGCCACGGTCTTGACCACGGTGAATCCATACAGCGACTCGAAACCCTTCTCACGGCCGTGGCCGGATTTGCCGACCCCGCCGAAGGGCAGCTCGACGCCGCCGCCGGCGCCGTAATTGTTGATGAACACCTGCCCGGCACGGATATCCCGAGCAAGGCGCATCTGGCGCCCTCCGTCCGCGCTCCAGACGCCGGCGATGAGGCCATAGTCCGTGCCATTTGCAATGCTGATCGCCTCCTCCTCGCTGTCGAAGGGAAGCACCACCTGCACCGGCCCGAAAATCTCGTCGCGGGCGAGGCTGTGGCTCGGGGCAATGTCGGCGACAAGCGCCGGGGCGACGAAATGGCCGCCCGGCGGCAGGTCGGCCGGAAGCTTGGTGCGAGCCGCGATGCGGCCGGGAGCGATCCTGCCGAGGAAGCCCTCGACGATCTGCTGCTGGCGGCCGGAGACGAGCGGGCCGATGTCGAAGTCGCTCATCGCCGGGCCAACCTTTAGCGCGCGATAGCGCTCCGACATGCGGGCAACGACCTCGTCGGCGATCTGCCGCTGGACAAGGATTCGTGAGGCAGCCGAGCAGGTCTGGCCGGCGTTCTGCATGCCTCCGTTGACGAGGAAAGGCAGCGCGCGCTCGAGATCGGCATCGGCGAAGACGATCTGCGGCGACTTTCCGCCCAGCTCCAGCGTCACCGGAACGACGTTCTTCGCCGCAGCGGCCTGAACCAGCATGCCCACGGCGACCGAGCCGGTAAATGAGATATGGTCGACCCCGGGATGGCTGCTGAGCGCCGCCCCCACCTCTTCGCCGAGCCCGGGGACCACGTTGAACGCACCCTTGGGCAGGCCGGCTTCATCGGCGATAGCGGCGAAGGCGAGCGCCGTGAGGCAGGCTTCCTCGGCCGGCTTCAGCACCGCGGCATTCCCCGTGGCCAAGGCCGCGCCGATCGACCGGCCGACCATCTGCATCGGATAGTTCCAGGGCAGGATGTGCCCGGTGACACCGTGTGGCTGGCGCAGGGTGTAGACCGTGTAGCCCGGTTGATAGGGGATGGTCTCGCCCATGAACTTGTCGGCCGCCCCGCCGAAAAACTCGAGATATCGGGCGAGCGTGATGGCGTCGGCCTTGGCCTGCTTCAACGGCTTGCCGACATCGATCGCTTCGAGCCGCGCCAGCTCGTCGGCGCGCTCGAGCACCATGCGTGACATCTTCATCAGCAGGCGACCACGTTCGAAAGCAGGCGTCCTGCCCCACTCGCCGCGATAGGCCCCGCGCGCAGCGGCGACGGCGGCGTCCACGTCGGCCGCAGTGCCGCGTGCGAGCTGCGCGATGGTCTCGCCGGTCGAGGGGTTCTCGATGGGCAGGGTCTGCCCGCCGGTGGGGGTGACCCAGTGGCCACCGATGAAGCACTTTGACGGGTCGAACCAGAGGTTCAGCGGGGGTGTCATGTCGTTCATGGGTGAGGGAATACGCCTTCGTCCTCCCTCGCCGCAAGTGCCGCTTCGAGGTTAGGCGTCGCCGCCAGCAGCTCCTGCGTGTAGGGGTGTTTCGGCGCGCGGAACACCTCTTCGGTCGCCCCCTCCTCGACGATCTTACCCGCTCGCATCACCAGCACCCGGTCGGTAATCGATCGCACCACGGCCAGATCGTGCGAGATGAACAGGTAGCTCACCTGCAGTCGATCCGACAGATCGGCGAGCAGGTCCAGCACCTGCGCCCGCACTGATACGTCCAATGCCGACACGGCCTCATCGAGGATGATCAGGCTCGGCTCGATGATCAGCGCCCGCGCAATCGCGATGCGCTGGCGCTGCCCGCCCGAGAATTCGTGCACGTACTTTTCGCCGTCCGCTGCCGAGAGCCCCACCTCCTCCAGCGCCCGCGCGATCCGCTTCTCCCGCTCCACCCCGGTCGGCGCCGCCGAACCGAGCAGATGGAACGGCTCGCTCACCAGCCGGTCGACGCGATGGCGTGGGTTGAAGCTGCCATAGGGGTCTTGGAATACGACCTGCAGCTGTCGGCGCGTCGCAAAGCTTGCGCCCTTCTTCGGATCGATCGGGTCCCCGGCAATGGCGATCCGCCCGCCCTGGATCGGCTCCAGCGCCATGATGGCCCGCGCCAGGGTCGATTTGCCGGACCCGGACTCGCCCACCAGCCCGACATTCTCGCCCTTCTCGATCCTGAGGCTCGCGCCATCCACCGCCCGCAGCACCTGCTGCTTGCCGAACAGCCCGCGCCGCGGCAGTGGATACTCGCGCACCACATCGTCCACCTTGAGCACCGGCGTGCCCCCCGTCACCGCCGGCGGCACCCGCGGCGGCACATGCGAGGAGGCCTCGAACAGTGCCTTCGAGTAGGGATGCCTGAGGTTGCGGAACAGCGCCACCGTCGGCCCCGACTCCACCACCTCGCCGGCCCGCATGATCGACACCTTGTCGGCGAGCCCGGCCACCACGCCGAGATCATGGGTGATGAACATCATTCCCATGCCGTCCTCGTCGACGAGTTTCTGCAAGAGCTTCAGGATCTGTGCCTGCGTCGTCACGTCGAGGGCAGTCGTCGGCTCATCGGCGATCAGCAGTTTGGGCCGCATCGCGATCGCCATGGCGAT
>NZ_JAQGJL010000277.1 GCF_028290645.1 Devosia sp.
TCGAGCGTCGCCGCCGCATACAGATAGCGCCGTCGGTCCTCGAGATCGTCGAGCGTCACCAGCATCTGCGCCGCGGTCAGCCCTTCGGCGGCGAGGCATTCGGCCCAGACCTGGCTAAGCGCGATCTGCCCCGTTGCGGCAGCCGCCTGTGCGTCTTCCAGGCTAGCGCGGCCACCCTTGGCGAGCTTCAGCCGCCGCGCCCCCAACGCGATGGCGCCCGACGAGACCACCGCGATTTGCTGCCCCGCCTTAGCAGCGACGGCGATGTCGGCGACCAGGCTCGCGAGCCAGTCCCGCCGCACTTCGCCCTCGGGCGTGACGAGCAGCGACGACCCAACCTTGACGATCAGGCGAGAGCAGCCGGCAGGAGTGAAGACGTGCATCCAAGCCCGTTAGCGCGTCCCCGCGGGCCACGCCAATCGAGATGTCCGCTGTCGGTGGAAAGCGGTCGTAGCATGCCTGCACTAGGAACCAAGCTGGCGAACTAGTCACGTTTACCATAAGGTAATTCCGGGTCGTTAGCGCGAACGCGATGGAGCGGTCGACATATACTCCGCCAACGCGTCTGGCACGGCTTGATGGACTGCGCGGCGTCGCGGCGTGCGTGGTCGCCGCGTATCACCTCCAAATATTTTATTATAACGGCCTCAGCGATTTCTATGGCGGCGTCGCCGGCTGGTTCTTTCGATGGGGCTGGACCTTCGTCGATCTGTTCTTCGTCATCTCCGGCTACATCTTCGCGCATGTCTATTCCGGCGGCACGGCGTTGCGAAACGGGCGTCAGCTCGGCGACTTCGCCGTGGCGCGCATCGCGCGACTCTATCCGCTTCATCTAACCATGTTGCTGATCGTGGCCGTGCTCGATTGGGGGAGGCCGGAAAACACGATCCCGATCTTCCTGTGCCACCTTTTCATGCTGCAAGGGCTAGTACCCGGGGCCGATGCCGGTTTCGTCGGCCCGAGCTGGTCGATCTCCGTCGAAATGCTCTGCTACTTTCTGTTCGCGCTGGCAGCCAGTTCGGGCAAGCGAACGCTTACATGGGTTTCGTTCGCACTCGTCGCGCTGATCGTGACGAAGCTCGCATTACTCGGATTGTCCGGCGGGCCCTGGGGCGCCGACTATCTGATCGGCGGAGTCCTCGGGTTCTTCATCGGGCAGCTGATGTGGCAGTGTCGTGACCTTCTGGAGCGAGTGCCGGCAATCGTCCTTGCCCTGACGTTCGCCATCGGCGCGATGGCGGATGTCGGCTCTTACAGCCCATTGCTGCCGTTGGACCTGCTGGCTTGGCCGTCTGCGTTGTTGCTGGTGTTGCGCATCAAGGCCTTCGAAGCGCGCCCGCTGCTATGGCTGGGTGAGCGAAGCTACGGAATCTATCTGATTCACTATCCGGTGCTGAGCATCTTTTTCAGAATACTCGGCAAGTCACACGCCAGCTCGATGGGCGTCATCACGCTCTACCTGACCTTTGCGATCGTCGTCCTCGCCCTGTCGGATGTGGCGCTTCGTCTGATCGAGCGCCCCGGCCGCCGAGCGGTGCGCGAGGCGTGGATCAAACATCGTCCAGCACCACGCATGGCGGCTCCGTCGCGCCTCACCGAAGTAGACTAGGCCCGCTGAGGGCAACCCTCTCCGACGATGATGGGCATCAGCTAACCTTCGCCTAACCTTTCGCTCCGCTTCAGGCTCACACTGGCGACCATTCGATCGCGTCCTCGCCTTCGTCGTCGGCGCTGACCTTGGCGTGGTCTCCGATCGCTTCGAGTAGCTTGTCGAGCACCCAGTCCACGCCGGTCCCCGCGGCGCCGGAGATGGGGATCACTTCGGCGCCGCTGGCTTCCTCGAGTTCCGCGGACAATGCGGCGATGAGTTCGTCGTCGAGGGTGTCGATCTTGTTGAGGGCTATAACCACCTTTTTGTCGGTCAGGCCGGCACCGTAGTTTTCGAGTTCATCGCGAACAATGCGATAGCTTTCGGCGACATCCTCGTCATTTGCGTCGACGAGGTGGAGCAGCACCTGGCAGCGCTCGATGTGCCCCAGGAAACGGTCGCCGATGCCGGCACCCTCAGCCGCACCCTCGATCAGGCCGGGGATGTCGGCGACGACGAACTCGCGCTGGTGGTGGCGCACCACGCCGAGCTGCGGCCGGGTGGTGGTGAAGGCGTATTCGCCGACCTTGGCCTGGGCGTTGGTAACCTGGTTGATGAAGGTCGACTTGCCGGCATTGGGCAGCCCGACCAGCCCAGCATCGGCGAGCAATTTGAGGCGCAACCACACCCACGCCTCCTGCTCGGGCCAGCCGGTGCCGTGCTGGCGCGGGGTGCGGTTGGTGGAGGTCTTGTAGCTGGCATTGCCGCGCCCGCCGTCGCCCCCGCGCAGGAACACGACGCGCTCGCCGACCTTGGTGAAGTCGAGCAGCACGGTTTCCTTGTCCTCGGACAGGACCTGCGTCCCGACGGGCACCTTGATCACCAGGTCCTCGCCACCCGCGCCGGTGCGGTTGCTGCCCGAACCGCCCTTGCCGCGCGGCGCGCGGAAATGCTGAGTATAGCGAAAGTCGATCAGCGTGTTGAGCCCGGCCACGGCCTCGAACACGATGTCGCCACCCTTGCCGCCATTGCCGCCGTCGGGTCCGCCATACTCGATGAACTTTTCACGCCGGAAACTGACGGCCCCGGGTCCGCCCGAACCGGAGCGGGCGAAGATTTTTGCTTGAT
>NZ_JAQGJL010000224.1 GCF_028290645.1 Devosia sp.
TGTTTGTCGCGCTGATGTCCGGCAGCGCTGCCTTGCAGGGTGTATGGGGGCAGGCGCCTTCAGCTACCCTACCGGGGGGCGCCACATCCTTGCGCGAGGCGTTCGATGACTGGCAGGTCACCTGCACGGCGCAGGGCGCCACCAAGCGCTGCGCGCTGTCGCAGGAGCAGGTCGACCAAAACCGGCAGCGTGTCCTGGCGATCGAACTCATTCCCGCCGAGAACAATACGCTGACGGGTACGCTGGTCATGCCGTTCGGCCTCGTGCTCGATTCCGGCATCACCGTTCAGCTCGACGACAAGCCGCTGGGCAAGCCATTGCGCTTCCGCACGTGCCTGCCTGCCGGCTGCATCCTGCCGCTGCAACTGGACGCAGCAACGACCAATGCCTTGCGGGCCGGCACATCGCTGAAGCTGAGTGGTCTGCCGAACGACGGCAACAAGCCGATTACTTTCTCTATTTCGCTGAAGGGTTTTCCCGGCGCGCTCAGCCGGACCGCGGCCTTGCTGAAGTAGCGATCGGGGCAGGGTCCACCGAAGATCCCCGTGTCTATTTCTGCTTGCGCTGCTTCTGCACGCCCGCCGCCGTCGACACGCCCATCAGCCCGATCGCCACCCATTTGATCACGGTGACGATCGGCCCGGCATTAATGTCATAGGTAATCCAGACCAGCATGCCCGGCACGAGTATGCCACACATGATGAGCGTGATGCGGTTGATCTGCCAGGATACCTTTGAATCCAGCGCTGCGTCGCCGGGAGCAGCCGCGAGTTGCGCCCGCGTCGCAGCGTCGACCGCCAGCCAGGAGGCTATGCGCAGCGATATGGGGAGCCCGCCGCCGAGAATCAGGAATGCGCATCCCGCCAGCAGCAGCGAGAATTTCAACGCACTGGTCTCAGCCGGCACTGGAAACAGAAATATCGCCGCCGGCATGAATATCACCGCGATGCCGATGGCGGCTATCACGATGAAGATGACCGCGTTGATCCAGACGTACTTTTGATAAGTGCCGTAGGTCACCGGGGCGGCGAGGGCATACATCCGCTCCCATTCACTGTCGCTATAGGAAAAGCCCGGCCAATCCATTTTGCCATCCTTGATGGCGGTCATGTTCTTGCACCACATAGCAAGGCGGACGAGCGTACCCGAACTGATCTCTGACATGATGCATTTAGCCCCCTGATCCCCGCGTTAAGCATAGCATGCTTGCTAGCGCGCGTAGAGCCGGTCGAGCTGCACCAGCCGGTTGAGCGCCGCCAGCGCCAGCATCGTCGCGACGATCAGCAGCGCCGAGACCGCATGCACCGTCGGCTCGAGGCTGAACGCGGCCTCGGAGTAGATCCTGACCGGCAGCGTCGTCAGCCGCGCCGTAGTGAGGAAGCTCGTTACCGTGACCTCGCCGAAGGAGAGCAGGAAGCTCATGATGCAGGCGGCCGCGAGGCCGGGTGCGAGGCCGGGCAGGGTGATCAGCGCCAGGCGGCTCGCAGGCCCCGCGCCCAGGCTCGCGGCGGCCTCCTCCTGCGCCTTGTCGAGCTGTTCGACCGAGGTCTGCAGCAGCGCGATGGCGAAGGGCAGGATCAGCACGACATGCACCGCCATCAGCCCGAAAAAAGGCGGCAGCGCCGTGTAGACCTGCAGCAGCCGCAGCATGCCGACGCCGATGGCGATATGAGGAAGCGAGAGCGGCAGCGTCCAAAAGGCGCCGAGCGCGGTCAGTCCGCGGAAGCGGTGACGTGCCAGCGCGAACGCGGCCGGCAGCGCCAGCGCGATCGCCACGACCGCCGAGGCGCAGGCGAGTTGGAAGGAGGTGACGAAGGCGGCGCCATAGGCCCCGCCGAACAGGACGCGCCGATACCATTCCAGGGTGAAGGCTCGAAACCCGGCGACTGTCGCTTGCGGCACGTCGTTGAAGCTCTGGATGCAGACCAGCACCAAAGGCAGCAGCAGCAGCAAAAGCGCGCAGGCGAGCAGCAGCTTGCCGAGCACCGGGCCGACCAGATCGAGCGTCACCATCAGCCAGCGCGGGAGCGAGAGCACGGAGCCCGGCCGGCTCTCCTTCCACGGCATCAATTGCCTGGCGACGAAGAAGATGGCGACGGCAAACGCCGTGCTCGTGCCGGTCAAAACCAGCGACAGCGCCGAGGCGAGCGGGCCGTTGAGGTTCTGCAGTGCCTCCTGCCAGACGATCATGCCGACGGTGAGCACCTTCTTGCCGCCGAGCAGCGTCGCCGAGACATAAGCCGTCGAGGCCATCAGGAAGACGATGATGATTCCGGCACGCAAGCCCGGCAGCGACAGCGGCAGATCGACCACGAGCAGTCGTGTCATCGGCGAGGCGCCCAGGCTCTGGGCCGCCTCGTGCACGCGCGGCGAGGTGCCCTGCAGCACGTCGTAGAGCGCCAGCACCATGAACGGCATGAACACCTGCGCCAGCGCGATCGCGACCGCGCCATGGGTGTAGAGCATGCCGCGCCAGGGCTGCAGCCCCAACGCGACGAGCACCTGGTTGATCAGCCCGTCGGGCGCCAGCAGCAGCACGATGCCGAGCGAGCGCACCACCACATTGGTCAGCAGCGGGATCAGGATTACCGCGAAGCCGAGCGAGCGCCAGCGCAGCGGCAGCCGTGTCAGCCACAGCGCCAGCGGGTAGCCAAGCAGGACGGTCAGCAGCGTGACACCAGCCGCCAGCGCCAGCGTCTCGCCGACCAGTTTTAGATAGAAGCGGTCCTCCGCCAGCATCGCGAACTGAGCCAGGCTTGGGCTCTGGAACAGCGCCCCGAACGGATCGGGCGCCGCGTGCAGCGAGAGCAACACGACGACGACGAGCGGCGCCGCGAAGGCTAAGAGCAGCCAGAGCGTGACCGGCGCGGCCAGCAGCGGGCCGATCAGCCGGCCCGTGCATCCGCGTTGCCCCGGCCCGCCGCCGGCGATGGTCGCCGGCGGCCGGGTTTCAGCCATGCTCACCCGGCGATCTCACGGTTGAAGCGGCTCGACCAGGCGGCCTGGCTCTTGATCACCAGATCCCAGTCGAAATCGACCAGCTTGCCGACATCGTCGCCGAGCACGAGTTTGGACTTCAGCGCGTCGGGAATGTTCAGCCCCTTCACTGTCGGCGAGTAGTAGGTCTCGGCGGCATAGGCGAGCATGCAGGGCTCGCTCAGATGGAGGTTGATCCACTCTTCGGCGAGTTTCTGGTTCTGGGTCCCGACGGTGATGCAGGCCACGTTCATGGTGATGGCCTGCCCCTCGACCGGGTTGACGATCTCGATGTTGGGGTTGCGGGTCTCGGCATATTTGCGGGTGAAGCTGCCGAACTCGACCGAGAGATCGGCGACGCCCTGGTCGAACATCTGGAAGAGCTGGTCCTGGCTGCCCTGGATCGCCGCGAACGGCTTAAGTTCCTTGATCTTGTCGAAGCCGACGCCGATGTTGCTCTCGCTGCCGCCGAAGATCTTGGCCGCCATCAGCAAGCCCGCCGTTCCCTGCGCGCCCGGATAGGACGGCCAGGCGATGCGGCCCTTCCACTCCGGGTTCCAGATGTCTTTCCATGAGGTTATGGGCTTGGCCGCCTTGCGCTTGTCGTAGACGATCGTGCAGGGATTGAGGGCGACGCCATAGCCGCCGAGCTTGGCGGCCTCGTGCAGGTTGGCGAATTGCGGCACGGCCGCGGTCGGCGCCTGCGTGACCCCGTCCTTCACCGCCTGCCGGCTTTCGAAGATATTGAGGTAGAGCACATCGAAGCTCGGCCGGCCGCGCTCCGCATAGGCGCGCGCCCGGCGCTCCGGCGTGCCGCCCAGAACATAGGAAACCTTGCAGCCGTATTTGGCGACGAGCGCCTTCTCGACATGCTCCTTGACGATGCGCTCCTGTGCGCCGCCCCAGATGCCAACCACGAGTTCGTCGCCGGGCTTGGGCTGGGCGAGCGCCGTACGGGAGAAGGCATAGGGCGCGATCACGCCCGCGCCGAGAACGAGCTTGCCGAAGGTACGCCGGTTGAGGGTCATGGTCGTGCTCCTGTTGCTATTCAAGTGAGGAAACTGCAGCCGCCGGGCAGCGCGCTGATCGCGCAAACGCTCCCGACTGGAGGAGGGGGAATTTCCGAGGGTGACAGCACGCGTACGCGCCCCGCCGCCGTCTCGATATCGATCTCGAAGGCGTCGCCGAGATAGGCACACCCCGTCAGGACGCCGCTGACGCTGAGCGGCCCCGCATCATCGTCCGCACCATGCCCGGCGAGCCTCAGTCTCGCGGCGCGCAGCACGATTGCATTCGCGCCCTTCGGCGCGCCGGTGCAGCGCAGGCCGGGCGCCACAAATAGCCCGCTTTCGCTGCGGCCGGGGACGACCGTGCGGGCGCCCAGAAACGAGGCGGTGAAGGCCGCCTGCGGCCTGTCGCAGAGCGCGAGCGGCGTGCCGACCTCGACGAGCCGGCCATGGCTCATCACGCCGACCCGATCCGACATGGCGAGCGCCTCCTCCTGATCGTGAGTGACGAAGAGGGTGGTGATCGACAGACGCTGCTGCAGGCTTCGGATCTCGCCACGCATCTCCGCGCGCAGGTGTGCGTCGAGATTGGACAGGGGTTCATCGAGCA
>NZ_JAQGJL010000279.1 GCF_028290645.1 Devosia sp.
CCCCCGTTCGACCATCCGCACATCTATATCGACATGGGCAAGGACAACGAGGTCGTCTGCTCCTATTGCTCGACCCTCTATATCTTCAACCCCGAGCTCGCGCCCGGCATCTCGGAGCCGCTTTCGGCTGTCTATCAGTCTGAAGCCGCCTGATACTCCCATGTCCGGCAACGGACGCACCATCTACATAGCAGGCGCCGGTATTGCCGGCATGACACTTGCCCTGGCGCTCGCCAAGTTCGGCGCGACCGTGGTCGTCCTCGAGCGCAACGCCGAGGTGCAGGAGGTCGGCGCGGGCGTCCAGATCAGCCCAAACGCGCGAAAGATCCTCAACCGGCTGGGGCTCGACAAGGCGCTGGCCGCCAAGTCGTTCGAACCCTCCGGCATCGACGTCTATCCCTACGGCGCGCGAGAGCCGCTAGTGACGCTGGAACTCGGCCGCGTGGTGAAGGAGCGCTTCGGCGCACCATACGCGGTGATGCACCGTGCCGACCTCGCCGAGGTGCTGCACCGTGCCTGCCGGCGCTTCGCCAATATCGACATGCTGTTCGGCGTGCGCGCCTATGACGTGGTAAGTCATGCGCGCGGCGTCTCGGTGACCGTCGACGAAGCGGACGGCAAGTCACGCTCGGCCCGCGCCTTTGCCTTCATCGGCGCCGACGGGGTCAACTCGCGGACCCGCACCGATGTGCTGATGGGGCCCCCGGCGAACTATTCGGGCATGGTCGCCTGGCGCATCACGCTCGGCCAGGCGGCGCTCGACCGCGTACTGATCCCAGGCCGCACTAGCCTGCTCTGGGGTCCTGGCTATCATGCCGTGACCTACCCGCTGCCGCATCGGAAGCAGATCAACGTCGCGCTGTTCGCCAAGATGAAGGCCGAGCGCGCCCTCCACGGCGCCCCACCGCACGCGCCCGATCTCCCCTGGGCCGCACTGAAAAGCCGCGCCTTCGACGCTATCCGCGAGGCCGCCGGCGACGACTGGGGCTACTGGCCGGTCTCGACAGTTACGACGCCGACCTGGGCCGAGGGCGGCATCGGCCTCATCGGCGATGCCGCTCACGCCATGTTGCCGTTCCAGGCGCAGGGCGCCGTCATGGCCATCGAGGACGCCGCCATCCTCGCGCCGCTGCTGATGACCGAGACCGATGCCGGCTCAGCGCTCCGCCGCTATGCCGGGCTGCGGCAGCCGCGCGTCGAGCGGGTGAGAAAACTCTCCAACGCCAACGGATTCGCCTTCCACCTCGAATGGCCGTTTACCCTGGCGCGCAACGCCGTGGTGAAACTCCAGGGCCCGCTCGGGCATTTGAAGCGTCTGGGGTGGCTCTACGGCTACGACGTGGCGCCCGATCCCCAGCTCGCCCCGCCTGCCCCGCGCCCGCCGCGACAGGACGTCCATTAGCCCGCTTGGCGCTTGCCTTCGCTCAGGGCGATGTGTCAACTGCCGCCTCAAAATAGGGATCAAGCACCCCGCAATGCCTGTATCGTCCCAGTCAAAGCTCACCCTGGCCTGTATTCTTGTCACCATCTTCCTCGACATGCTCGGCTACGGCATCGTGCTGCCGGTACTGCCCGAGCTGATCGGTGGACTGATCGGCGGCACGAACGCCCAGGCGGCGGTTATCGGCGGCTACCTCGTCTTCTCGTATTCGCTGATGCAGTTCCTGTTCGGCCCTGCGCTGGGCAATCTTTCGGATCGCTTCGGCCGCCGTCCGATCATCCTGATCTCGCTGGCCGGCCTTACCGTCGACTACACGATCATGGGGTTCGCCCCGAACATCATCTATCTGTTCATCGGGCACACCATCGCCGGCATCTCCGGCGCCTCGGTAGCGACCGCCACCGCCTATATCGCTGACATCACGCCCAAGGAGCAGCGGGCGCAGCGCTTCGGCCTCATCGGCGCCGCCATCGGGCTGGGCTTCATCGCAGGTCCGGTCGTCGGCGGCGCACTTGGCGAACTCGGACCCCGCTGGCCATTCTATGCTGCCGCCGTGCTTGCCGCCGCGAACCTGGTGTTCGGCTTCTTCGTCCTGCCAGAGAGCCTCGCCAAGGACCGGCGCCGCCCCTTCGACATCCGCCGCGCCAACCCGTTCGGGGCGCTCTGGGCACTCAGCCGGAACCCGGTGGTCCTGTGGCTGCTCGCCACGCTGGGGTTGTTTACTCTCGCCAGCCAGGCGTTCCCCTCGGCATGGCCATTCTTCACCATCGAGGTGCTGAACTTCTCCTCGCTGCAGATCGGCGGGGCGCTAGGCGCCTTCGGCGTCGGCTTCGCCGTCAGCCAGGCTTTTCTCATCGGTCCGATGATCAAGCGCTTCGGCGAGTGGTTCACGGTGCTGCTCGGCATGCTCTTCGCGGCGATCGCCATGCTCGGCACCGCCTTCATCCACACCCAGTTCGGGCTGTACGGCTTCCTGATCGTCGGCTCGATGGCCGGCCTTGCCGGTCCCGCCATCAACTCGCTGATGTCGCACCAGGTGGCCGACGACGCGCAGGGTGAACTGCAGGGCGCCATCAACGCCACCAACTCGCTGACGGCCATTGTCGGGCCGCTGCTGGCGACGCAGCTCTTCAACTACTTCACACAGCCGGCCAAAGGCGCGCCCGGCTATTTCCCCGGCGCGCCGTTCCTCGGCTCCGGCATCCTCGTGATCCTCGCCGCCTGCCTCTTCGTCTTCACCGCCTGGCGCTTCGACTTGATGCACCGCCCGCGCGTCGCGAAGAAGGAACACCTGCACGAGCTGGGTCAGCCGGGCCAGCAGCAGACACCGCCGCATGACGAGAACGGCGTTCCAGTGCAGCAACCGGTGGGGGAATAGGGCTCAAAACTCTCGACCATCTCTCCCCTTGCGGGAGAGAAAGCGATTTCTTGGGCTTAGCGTTTGCTAAGTCCTAGAAATCGCAAGGGAGGGGGTGGTGGGAGGCACGGTGGCCCCGGACCCCCTCTCTTGCGAAATCTAAGGCTTAGCCAAGAGGCTAACCCTAAGATTTCGCTTTCTCCCCCGCCGAGGGGGCGATGGGGCGCGGGGCCAGTTCTGGCGGTTAGTTCCCCAGCGTCGACGGCCAGGTCCCGTGCTGCTCGCCCGGGCGGTCGATCAGCTCGAACCCATGCGCGCCGAAGAAGTCGCGCTGGCCCTGCGTCAGATTCGCCGTGCCCTGGGCCTGCCGGTAGCTGTCGAAATAGGCGAGCGAGGCCGAGAGGCAGATCAGCGGGAACTCGCCGATGGCGCCTGCCGCGACGATCTTCCTGAGCGAATGGTGCGCGTCCTTCATGATGGTGACGAAGTCCGGCACCATCAGCAGGTTGGTCGCCCCGCCCCTCGCAAAGGCCGCCGACATCTGGTCGAGGAAGCGCGAGCGGATGATGCAGCCGGCGCGCCAGATCTTGGCAATGGTGGCGAGCGGCAGGTTCCAGCCGTACTCCTCCGATGCCTTGGCCATCACCGCGAAGCCCTGCGCGTAGGAGACGATCTTGCCCGCCAGCAGCGCCTTCTCAAGATCGCCGATATCGATATGCCGGCCATGCGAGCCGGAGCGCTTGCCGTAGACCGCCTCGGCCGCGACGCGCTCATCCTTGCCCGACGAGATCGAGCGGGCCGCCACGGCGCCCTCGATGGCCGTCGCCGGCACGCCGAGCTGCTGCGCGGCGATCGCCGACCACACACCGGTGCCCTTCTGACCGGCCTTGTCGAGGATCAGGTCGACCAGCGGCTTGCCGGTCTGGGGGTCGATGGCTTCGAGCACGTAGCCGGTGATCTCGATCAGGTACGAGTTGAGCGGGCCGTTGTTCCATTCCTTGAATACGCCGGACGCGGTCTTGGGGTCCATTCCCAGCCCGTCGCGCATCACCCCGTAGACCTCGGCGATCATCTGCATGTCGCCGTATTCGATGCCGTTGTGGATGGTCTTCACGAAGTGGCCCGCGCCGCCCTTGCCGAGATAGGCGCAGCACGGCTCGCCGTTGAACTTGGCCGAGATCGCCTCGAGGATCGGCTGGGCGTTCTTCCACTGCTCTTCGGCGCCGCCCACCATGATCGAGGGACCATGGCGCGCGCCCTCCTCGCCACCGGAGACGCCGATGCCGAGATAGCCGATGCCCTTGGGCGTGAGGTAGTCAAAGCGCCGCTGCGTGTCGGTGAACAGCGAGTTGCCGCATTCGAGGATGGCGTCGCCTGCATCGAGATGCGGCAGCAGCTGCTCGATCATCTCGTCGACGGGCTTGCCGGCCTTGACCATGATGATGATCGAACGCGGCCGCTTCACCGACTGGATGAACTGCACCAGGTCCGCCTCGGGCACCACCTTGCCGTCGAGCCCCTGCTCTTTCGCCGTGGCGACAAATTCGTCGATCCTCGCGGCGGTGCGGTTGTGCACCGCGACGGTGTAGCCCTTTTCGGCGATGTTCAGCGCCAGATTGGACCCCATCACTGCGAGCCCGATCAGTCCGATGTCGGCAGACGCCATCATTTTCTCCATTGGAGTCATCAAGAATTCTTTGCGCGACCTTTTGGCACGGGGAAGGCCCGAATGCCACCCCTCGGTGCCGGGGCCGGCCGGTGCTGTGCACGTTCCTCAACGCCTTCACCACATGGCCTTACCAAGCCGGCCGTCATCTACTAGTCTCGCGCCCGCCTGAGCCTGGGAGGGCACTGATTTGGATTCGATTTCTCAATTCAACCTGGGCGGCAAGCGCGCCCTCGTCACCGGCTCGAGCCGCGGCATCGGCTTCGGCATCGCCGCCGCGCTGGCCGGCGCCGGCGCTGAGGTGATCCTCAACGCGCGCGATCCGGAGGCGCTGGGCGCCGCAGCGTCGAGGCTCGCCGACGATGGGGCCTTCAACGTCAAGGCGCTGGCCTTCGACGTGACCAGCGAGGACAGCGTCGAGGACGCCATATCCCACGCCGAGACCGAGATCGGCCCCATCGACATCCTCGTCAACAACGCCGGCATGCAGCACCGCGCCCCGCTCGATGAGTGGCCGCTGGAGAAATTCCGGCAGGTGATCGACACCAACCTCACCTCCGCCTTCATCGTCGGCCGCGCCGTGGCGCGCGGCATGATCGCGCGCCGGAGCGGCAAGATCATCAACATCTGCTCGGTGCTGAGCAATTTCGCGCGCACCTCGGTGGTGCCCTACTCCGCCTCCAAGGCCGCCCTCGCCAACCTGACCCGTGGCATGGCCGTCGATTGGGCGAGGCACGGCCTCAACGTCAACGGCATCGCTCCCGGCTACATCCGCACCGAGCTCAACGAGGCGCTGCTCCAGAACCAGGAATTCAACGCCTGGGTCGAAAAGCGCACGCCCATGGGCCGCTGGGGCGAGCCCGCCGAACTCGGCGGCGCCGCGATCTTCCTCGCTTCCGAAGCCTCTTCCTT
>NZ_JAQGJL010000268.1 GCF_028290645.1 Devosia sp.
GCCGGTTCCGATGTGGCCATAGCCCTTTTGGGTGAGGCTGATACTGCCCCCGCCCGCCGCCGGAGCAGCCATCATCATGGCCATTTGACTTACAGCAGCCATCAGGTGAGCCCCGTCCCAGAGATAATCCATTCCGTCGACGCAACCTTGATCGCAGTCGCCACCCCGTTCGCCGCAAGCGTGCGACTGCCGGTCGTTCCTGCGCCGGCCAGGCGCATCGTGTCGGTCGTGATCGATATGGTGATCACCCCGCCGGCGTTCTGGTTGATGAAGGTGATGGCCGTCCCGACGGGGTAGGCGACGCTCGAGTTGGCGGGGATGGTCCAGGTGCGCGCCGTGGTATCGGCGGACGGGTGGAAGACGTGCTTCTGCGCGTCCGCCAGTACCAGGGTGTAGGCGGCACTCTGGCTGTTCTGCGGGATGTTCGAGTAGAGCGGGACGCCCTCCACCGCCATCACGCCCGCAGCGGAGCGGCTGAGCGTTGTGTCGGTAGCGTGCCCGAGTTCGATGCCGGTGAACTGCGGCGAGCTAGCTGTGGTGAGGCCAGACACATCCGCCTGCACGATCGCCAATGCAGTCTTCAGGCCCGAGCCGGAGATCGTCCCGGTGAGCCCGGCGACCGACAGCACCGCGTCAGTCGGGGTGAGAAGTTCCTTCCAGTCCGCCAGGGTCGACGGGCTGTTGGTCGATAGGATGTAGCTCTTGTTCAGGTCCGAACGGACCGCAACGTCACCCTCTTGTGCGGTGAGTGCGAGCATCGCCGCTTGGCTGGCTACCACCGAAACACTGGTGATCGCCAGCGCCGGCAGCACGGCAGTGTCGAGTTTGCCGCTGCCGTCGAGAATGGGGACCTGGCCGGAGCTGGTGCCGGTATTCTTGGTCGAGGCCGTGCCGAGCGCGGCAACGCTCGTCTCAATCGCGTCCAGGTCGACCGCTTGAGTGACCGTTATGTAGCCGAGCTTGGTAGCCTCAGCGGTCGTGAAGCCCTGATAGCCCGCCGTCCATGCGAGCGTGAGGGTGCCCGAAACCGTGATAGGGGAGCCCGAGACGGTGAGGCCGGTCGGAGCCGCAAGCGCTACCGAGGTGACGCTGCCTGATCCTGCCCCGTCCGCCCCCTTCTGCGCCATCAACTCCCAATAGGCGTTGCTGGTGGTCGGCAGCGTCGGGGGGGCATTGCCCGTAGTTGCCTGCAGCGCGATCCACGAGGAGCTTTGATCTCGCACCACGTCGTTTGCGGCGTAGGCTGTGGCGCCGGAATAGGCGCCCTCCCAGTCGAAGGAGACGCCATCGGCGCCGTTGGTACCGTTCGCGCCATTGGTCCCGTTCGTTCCATTGGCGCCGTCGTTGCCCGCCTCGCCCTTTGCCGCGATCAATTCCCATTTGCCGGCCGCAAGATCGGTCGCGAAGACCCCGGACGTATGAGCGATAAGGCAGATGTAGGACGAGCCGCCTTGGGCTACGCCATCCCCGGCTGAATAGGCGGTCGCGGTGACCCAACCGCCCGCCTGCCAGTCGATCCCTGCGCCGGCGGGGCCGGTCGGACCAACAGGGCCCGCAACGTAGGCGGGCCCAATGAACTGCTGCGGGCTGCCCGAAGTGTCGAGCGTATAGACGCCCGCACGGCCATCGCCGGTGTCGTTGACCAGCACTCGGAAGCCATGGGCCTCATCAAGGAAGGCGACGAGTCCGACAACTGCATCGACCGTCGCATCGGTCTCGATGCCCTGCGACCCAACGCGGTTCCACTCAATGGCGACGTCTTCGCCATCGGCGATGCTGCCGTCACCGCCGAGATACTCGAGATCGTCGAGCAGGTACCAAGCCGCGCTCTGGCTTTCCGGGGCGTTCGAAACGCGGAAACTGGCATAGCCGCGGGTCGCAATCGACCGGACCGTGAGGATGGTATCGATCGCCCACTGGTCAATCAGCGGCGCCGCGCTAAAACCGCCGGCGTCGAGGACGTCGATATAGACCTCGGTGGCGTCAGCCCAAGCCGCGGCGTTGCGCGCGATCTTCCCCGGGCCGGGATCATTGGCCCCGGTCTGGCTAAGGACGGTGTAGTAGAGCCCTTTGCCATAGGCATCGATCTGCGCCTGCCTTGCATCGTAGTCCGCCACCTCCCGCGACAGCGCCACGATGCTCGAGGTGAGCGGCGTCATCGGGTCGATCTCGGCCGTCACCGTGCCACCGACGCCATCATAGGCGCGCGTGAGTTCAACGGTGCTGGAGTCGACGCGCTCCTCAACGAAGTAGGTCAGGCCATCGAGGACAATGGTGGCGTCGGCTGGGCAATTGGCAGCGGTGAGCGGATCGCCGGACACAACAGTCACGGTCGTATAGCCGCTCACCACCGTAGCGGTGCCGGTCCAAATTCTGGTCATGTCGGGGGTTCCTACGGGAGCGCCGCTAGGGCGGCTTTGCGGGCGCGGGCCTCGCGGGCGTTGGCGCGATCGCGGTGAGCTTCGCAGCAGTACTTTTGCAGCACCGAGTTGGGGGCGAACTGCATGCCGCACTCATCGAGCGCGCACTGTCGCTGGGGCAGTTCGGCCCGCATGCCCTTCAGACCGCATTCTGGTGAGCAGAACCTTTGTTCCCGGCCGCTTTGCTTATCCCGGAATGGTCGCTGGCAGACGGCGCAGTGTTTCTGGCGCGCGGGATCGATGCGCCAGGCTGAGCCGCACTTGCGGCTGCAGGTGGTCTGAGAATCTCGAAGGGCGCGGAAGGGCTCGTTGCACACCGCGCACAGCTTTTCCGGCGCGGCGGCGGTTGCCGAGATGAACCAGGCGGCGTGACGCTGGAGCTCTTGGATATGAAGGAAATGTTCCTCGCGAAACGCCTTCGCCGCTTGGGCGCAAGCCTCTGAGCAATACCGCCGACCGGCCGTAAGATCCTCGTCATCGATCGCTTTGCCGCAACGTTGGCAGTTCTCTCGCGGTATCGTCGCCTCAGGCTGCCCGACGGCCCAAGGCGGCCGCACGGCGCCAATCGAATTCAGGGCAGCAGCAACTAGGGACGCGGCTTCAGCGTCGGCGGCTTGCCAGCCGTGACCGTGCCCGATCAGCCCACAGCGAATGCCATGGCGGCACTCGGCTTCAAATTCGAATTTCGAGGTGACACCACGGCGGAGAATGCTAGCGGCCTTGTCTATGACGGCATCGCGGGCCGGGCCCTCAAATATCCGCTGGCGGCGCTCAGGGCGCGGGCCGGCGAGGCGGGGCTTGGCCATCCATCAAGCCGCGCGAAACCGGGCCTCGAAGCCGAGACGGCGGCGCCATAGATCGCCACGCTCGCCGCGATCGAAGTGATCGATTTCGTCACAATCGAAATAGGCTGAGAAGCCTTCTACGGTCCCGGTCCAATCGCGGAGGGCATCCTTGACGGTAAGCCCCAACCCCGCGGCCTGGCCGAACGTCTCGCCGATGCAATCCACG
The DNA here is from genome assembly GCF_028290645.1 of Devosia sp. Taxonomy (GTDB): domain Bacteria; phylum Pseudomonadota; class Alphaproteobacteria; order Rhizobiales; family Devosiaceae; genus Devosia_A. Next base: position 3,432 of record NZ_JAQGJL010000268.1, read on the forward strand.
ATGAAGCGGGCCACCGGGTACCGGCCGGCGCCCGAAAGCATGCGCTCATCCCGCTCGTCCACTAGGTGGAGCACCAGGGAGGGCATGGTGGCCTGCTGGGGAGCCTCCACCGGGTAAATGCGGGCCCCGACCTTTGCGGTAACTGCAGACTCGCCTTCGAGCGCGCCGCGGAGGATATCAAGTGCGCACGTTGCGGCCATGTTAGGCGGCGTCCAACTCGGCGACAGTCTTGCCCTTCAGCCGAAGCATCAAGGCGTCGGCGATCCGGCCCGTCAGATCGGAAACCGCGACGTTACGCATTGCGGCCTCGTAGTCGCCGCCCTTGATTCCGATTTTCATGGCGCCTTCGATGACCGGGATGCGCGAGGCATCGAGGCCGCGAAGGACGACCTGAACGTATTCGGGTCCGAGATCCTCTTGCAGCCGCGCGAGGTCGCTGAAGTCGAAAGTCAGGATGGCGTTCTCGCCGGCCTCGGGGAAGGGCACGGCGAAGTTGATGGGTTTGGACACGAGTCCCTCCGAAAAAGATAAGTGGATTCAAGGTGCTTTACATGCCGCCCCGTCGGCGGGCGTCGCCGATCATTCGGGGCAGTTCGCGCCGGAAGGACTCGCGGTCCTCCTTCAGCGTGGCTTGGAGCTCGCGGCGGGACATGCCGCCAGTGCCGTGGATGACGGGGGCGTAGTTGACGACGACTCCACCGCTGGCGGCGTCGTTGTCGGCGTGTGGCAGCGCGGGGGCGTGGCCGACGAAACCGCCGGCGGCGAAACCCCGGATGCGCTCGAGGTTATTCACACCGAGCCGGCGCACGGACTCGGCGTCGAAGACAAACTCGCCGCGATGCACCACGCCGGCCGGCGCGTACTTACCACCGGCCCCGGTATAGCCGCCATCGGCGAAGCCGGTGCCCGGGAAGATCGAGCCGACGATGAGGTCAAGCCCTTTGTCGAGGAAACTGTTGCCGATCTTGGAAAGCACGCCGCTG
>NZ_JAQGJL010000292.1 GCF_028290645.1 Devosia sp.
TCATCGGATCAGATGGCGCCATTCCTTGGCGCTTGCCCAGCGATTTCGCGCATTTCAAGCGTACGACCATGGGCAAGCCGCTGATCATGGGACGCAAGACGTTCGAGAGCATCGGCAAGCCCCTGCCGGGGCGGACCAATATCGTGGTGACGCGACAGCGGGGCTATCAGCCGGACGGCGTGCTGGTGTTCGACAGCCTTGCCGCGGCGCTCGACCACGCGCAGGCGATCGCCGCCGCCGATCGGGCCGATGAAGTAATGATCGGAGGCGGTGGCGAAATCTATCGTGAGGCAATGCCCGTGGCCGAGCGACTTTACGTCACACACGTGGCAGCCTCCCCGAAGGGGAGCGTCCGGTTTCCGCCCATTGATCCCAAGCAATGGCAAGTAGAAGCGGAGCTCGAAGTGTTGCGCACAGAACGGGATAGCGCTGACTTCGCGGTAAAGGTCTATCGCCGGCGCGGTCCTGAGGCACGTTGATCGCGGGGAGGCGCTTCCCTATATAGGGCGGCAATCGATAGTCCGGCTGAAAGGTGGCGTATGCCCTGGGACAATAATACGGGTGGAGGAGGTCGCAATTCTAACAATGGCGGTCCCTGGGGTCAGACGCCTGGTGGTGGAGGGGGTGGACGTCGCGGCGGTACCCCGAACCTCGAAGAAATTCTGTCCCGCGGACGTGACCAACTCCAAGGCGGTATGCCGGGCGCGCGCTGGATCATCGTCGGCGTTGCCGCGGCGCTGGTCGTCTTCTGGTTGATCAACTCGATCTACACCATTGATCCTCAGGAAGTCGGCGTCGAAACGACGTTCGGCAAGCCTAGCGATCAACTGAGCACTTCGGGGCTGCATTTCCTGTGGTGGCCGGTTCAGACCGTCGAACGCGTCAGCGTTACGGAGAACAAGACGGAGATCGGTTCGTCGACCAGCCGTACCGGCAGAAGTGATGACGGCGTCATGCTGACGTCCGACCAGAACATCGTCAGCGTCAAGTTCGCGGTCCTGTGGACCATCGAAGACCCGAAGGCCTACCTGTTCAACGTGAAGGACCCCGACGATATGGTGCGCGCCGCCGGCGAGAGCGCCATGCGCGAGGTCGTGGGACGCAGTCCCGCGCAGGAGATTTTCCGTTCCGATCGCGCAGGCATCCAGACCGAGGTGCAGCAGATCATCCAGACGATCCTCGACTCCTACAAGGTCGGGGTTCACATCGACCAGATCACGATCGAGAACGTGGCGCCGCCCGCTGAAGTTGCCGACGCCTTTGCTGAGGTGCAGCGCGCCCAGCAGGACCAGCAGAAGTACCAGGAAGACGCCCGGAACTACGCAAACACGTTGCTGGGCAACGCGAACGGCCAGGCTGCGGCGATCCGTGAAGACGCGGCAGCGTATAAGAACCGCGTGGTTCAGGAAGCCGAAGGTGAGGCGGCTCGTTTCACCTCGGTCTACGAACAGTATGCCAAGGCTCCCGAGGTGACTCGCAAGCGACTCTATCTCGAGACGATGGAGCAGGTGCTGGGCGATTCAACGAAGGTTATCGTCGAGCCGGGCTCGACGGGATCGGGTGTGTTGCCATATCTGCCGCTGCCGGCGCTCCAGAGCGCGCCCGCTCCTGCGGCGACGACGTCGACGACGCCTGCCGGGGGTAACTGAACATGAACCGTCTAGTCGTGCTCGGCATCGGTGCCGTCATCGTCATCTACCTGCTGTTCTCGTCGATCTACGTGGTCAACGTTCGCGAGCAGGCCATCGTCCTACGCTTCGGTCAGATCACCGACGTCCGGAAGGAACCCGGTATCTACTTCAAGCTGCCGACATCCCTGGTCGATACCGTTCAGATCATTGAAGACCGGCTCCTGCGCTATGACATCGCAAACCTGCAGTTGCAGGTCAGCGACGGCGCAACCTACGTCGTCGATGCGTTCCTCACCTATCGCATCACCGACCCGGTGAAGTTCCGCGAAAGGGTGCAGGGCGAAATCGGCCTCGCCGAACAGCGCATCTCGACACGTTTCGATGCGGCGCTTCGCCAGGTGTATGGCCTTCGCAAGTTCGATGCCGCGCTCTCGGCCGAGCGGCCGGCCATGATGCGGGAAGCCCGCGACCTGATCCGGCCCGGCATGGCTGAACTCGGGATCGACGTGACCGACGTGCGCATCCTTCGCACCGACCTGATGGAGGACGTCTCCAAGCAGACGTTCGAACGTATGTCGGCCGAGCGTAACGCCGAAGCGGCACGCATCCGGGCGGGTGGCCAGCAGGCTGCCCAGTCGCTGAAGGCCATCGCGGATCGCCAGGCCGTGGAGATCGTCGCTGCGGCGCGGCGCGACAGCGAAATCCTCCGAGGCGAGGGTGAAGCGCAGCGTAGCCAGGTGTTCGCCGACGCCTACAACAAGGACCCGGAGTTCTTCGAGTTCTATCGTTCGCTGCAGGCGTATCGTACCTCGCTCGGGGCTACCGGCACGACCATGGTGCTATCGCCGGATTCCGAGTTCTTCCGCTACTTCAAGAACGAGAATCCCGATGGCCTGAAGACGGCTGCCGGACCCGCGACGACGTCGGCTCCGGCTACGCCGGTGGTCGAAGCGCCTGCTGCAAACTCCGCCACTCCGGTACCTGCGGCGAGCGAGCAACCAGCGCCAGCGGCGGCGCCTGCGGAGCCTGTACCTGCGCCCGCTGTGACTACGCCGCCACCGGCGGCTGCGCCGACGCCTGAGACTGCGCCGGCCACGCCTGCGGCGCAGTAGTGACCGAGCTCTTCTCGGCGTTGGCGCTCGTGCTGGTCCTTGAAGGGCTCGCCTACGCGGCGTTTCCCGAGCAGATGAAGAAGATGCTGGCATCGATCCAATCGATGCCAGCATCAACCATTCGTGCGGCAGCGTTGGCTTGCGCCGGGGTCGGACTTGTTCTCTTGTGGCTGATGCGCGGCTGAGCTGACGTTCGCCGCGCATGAGTCGCTGTGGGAGAAGTCGATGCGTGCTGCCGGTCGGATTTTGCGGTCACTGGCCATGGCCGGGCTGTTGGCTTTGCCGGCGCAGGTTCTGCCCGCGAGCGCGCAGGGGCCGGAATCCGTCGCCGCGCTGGCCGAGAAGCTCTCCCCGGCGGTGGTAAATATCGGCACCTCACGCAAGGTACCGGGCGGCAGCGGGGTGCCGTTCCCCGATCTGCCGGATGGTTCGCCGCTCGAGCAGTTTTTCGATGAGCACAACCCGAACAACGGGCTGGGCGAGGAGCAGATGCAGGAGGCTCGCAGCCTCGGCTCCGGCTTCATTATCTCCGCCGATGGCATCGTGGTGACCAACAACCACGTCATCGAGGGCGCCGAAGAGATCGAGATCTATTTCACCGACGGCACCAGGCTTCCGGCCAAGGTTGTCGGCAGCGACGACAAGACGGACCTCGCAGTGCTGAAGGTCGACGCCGGGCGCGATTTGCCCTTCGTCGAGTTCGGCGACAGCGACGGTGCGGTGGTCGGTGACTGGGTGATGGCGATCGGCAACCCGTTCGGGCTCGGCGGATCGGTGACGCTGGGCATCGTGTCGGCGCGGAACCGCGACATCCAGTCGGGGCCGTACGACCAGTTCATCCAGACCGACGCAGCGATCAACCAGGGCAACTCGGGCGGTCCTCTGTTCGACATGAACGGCAAGGTGGTCGGGATCAACACGGCCATCATCGCGCGGGGCGGCTCATCGCTGGGGATCGGCTTTGCGGTGCCGGTCAACCTGGCCCGGCCGGTGATCGACCAGCTGGCGCAATTCGGCGAAACCCGGCGGGGCTGGCTCGGCGTCGGCATCCAGGAGGTCAGCGACGACATCGCGGGCAGCCTGGGGCTCACGAGTACGGCGGGGGCGCTGGTGATCGACGTCACCAAGGGCGGTCCGTCCGAGGGCCAGGTGCTGGAAGGCGACATCATCCTCGAATTCGACAGCAAGCCGATCGCGCGGATGCGCGACCTGCCGCGGGTTGTCGCCGAGACCGAGGTCGGCAAGGCCGTGCCGGTGAAGATCCTGCGCGGCGGCGTCGAGAGGATGCTCAGCATCACACTGGGCCGCCTCGAACTGGGCGAGCAACTGATTGCCAGCAACAACGCCACGCCCACGCCCACTCCGGCGCCGGAAGCGGTGGCCGTGGAACCGGAGGCGCCGCCGCAGGGACTGCCTGAGATCGTCGGGTTCGACGTTGCGGTGCTCGATGAAGCCAAGCGGGCCGAGTTCGGCATCGCGCCGGAAGAGAACGGGATCGTCGTCACCAGCGTGAAGAGCGGGAGCGACGCGGATCAAAAGGGTTTCATCGCCGGGCTGATCGTCACCGAGGTGAACCAGAAGGAGATCGCGACGGTCGACCAGCTCACCGAACTGGTAGGGCAAGCCAAGGAAGCCGGGCGGCCGGCCGTCTTGTTCAAGGTGACCGACCCGACCGGCTCCAGCCGGTTCATCGCGGTGCGACTAGGCTGACCGGCACCTCGCGCGGCGCCGGGCTGGCGATGCGGTAGAGGACGTGCGGGCGGAGCTGGTGCCCATCGGGAATGTCGGGGTGGAGGAAGTCGGCTTCGGGGTCGTGCACCATGCCGATCTTTTCCATGACCCTGCGGCTCGGCGCGTTGCCCTCGTAGGTGATGGCAACCACTTCCGTCAACCCAAGCGTGCCGAAGGCGAAGTCGAGCATCGCAAGGGCGGCCTCCGGCGCATAGCCCTTGCCCCAGTACTGCTGGCCAAGCTGCCAACCGATTTCCACCTCCGGAGCGCCGGGGATGGCAGCGCGGACAGCCTCACTGAACGGGGCCATGCCCAGCATCCCGAGGAAGCGGCTATCGGCCTTGCGCTCGAGGGCGAGAAAGCTGAAGCCAAGCACGGCGAGACGCTGGATCGCGCGATCGATCCCCGCCGAGGCATCCTCGAAGGTGCCGACCGAGGGGAAGAACCGGCGCACCGCGGGATCGCCGATGATCTCGGCATAGAGCCCCTTGTCCGCCTCCCGCCATTCCCTGAGGACGAGCCGCTCCGTCTCGAGCCTCACCTGACGATGTCCTCGTCGGTGAAGCCTTGCAGGTAGAGCAGGGCGGTGAGGTCGCCGTGATCGATGCGAACAGCGGCCTCGGCTGCGACGTGCGGCTTGGCGTGTAGCGCGACGCCGAGGCCTGCGGCCCTGATCATATCGAGGTCATTCGCGCCATCTCCGACCGCCATGGTGGATGACATAGGGAGGTCACGTTCCGCGGCCAGTTCCTGCAGCCGGTTCAGCTTGGTCGACTTGTCGACGATGGGGCTCGCGACGGTACCGGTCAGCCGGTCGCCGTCGAATTCGAGCACATTGGCGATCGCCTCGTCGAATCCGA
>NZ_JAQGJL010000323.1 GCF_028290645.1 Devosia sp.
ACTAGCGACAATCAAATCATTCCCGATATTGGTGCGGCACGAAAATGGCTCAGAATGACTACGAAAACGCTACTTCGGCAAGCCCTTGAAGAACCGCAGTTGTTCCATGATCTTAAGCGCGTTTGAACGTAACCTACAAGCCCCATGGGAATAAAGATTTAGCTTAACATCCCCAAAAAAACCTTTTTTCTCGCCTCCCTGCCTTATAGCTGGCTGACTCCTTTACGCCGAGATCACTTCCCCCACTTCCCCTTCCATTCGCGCAGCAGTTCGAACGCCTGCAGCGGCGATAGCGAATCGAGGCTGACGCCGGCCAGCGACTTGAGGAGTTCCACGCTGGGGTCTTCGAAGAGCGGCATCTGAAGATCGTTCTCGACCTTCCGATTCTTCAAGCCCTTCTTCAACGAAACGTGATGGACAGCCAGTTCGGACAGAAGCTGCCGCGCTCGTTCGAGAACACCCTTAGGCACGCCCGCCAGCCGCGCGACGTGGATGCCGTAGCTGCGATCCGTCCCGCCTTCGACGATGCGGTGCAGGAAGACGACCTGATCCTCCCACTCGCGCACGGCGACGTTGAGGTTGCGCACGCCCTTGAAACGCTGGGCGAGGTCGGTGAGCTCGTGGTAGTGCGTGGCGAAGAGGGTGCGGCAGCGGATGGTGCTGGCAATGTGCTCGGCGATGGCCCAGGCGAGGCTCAGGCCATCGAGGGTGCTGGTGCCGCGGCCGATCTCGTCGAGGACGACTAAACTCCGGTCGGTGGCGTTGTTGAGGATGTTGGCGGTCTCGGTCATCTCGACCATGAAGGTAGATTGGCCGGAGTGCAGTTCGTCGGAGGCGCCGATGCGGGTGAAGAGGCGATCGACGACGCCGACCTTGGCGCTTTTAGCGGGGACGTAGGAGCCGACCTGGGCGAGCAGGACGCAGAGGGCGACCTGGCGGATGTAGGTGCTTTTGCCAGCCATGTTGGGGCCGGTGATGAGGGCGAGGGTGTCGGCCTCGCCAAACTTGACGTCGTTGGCGACGAACTCAGCGCCGAGCTGCTGGTCGAGGACGGGGTGGCGGCCGTCCACAACTTCGAGCACGCGCTCGTCGGTGATCTCGGGACGGCAGTAGCGCCGCTCCTGCGCGAGGACGGCGAGGCCGGCAAGGACGTCGAGTCGGCCGAGCGCGGCGGCGAGTTCTTGAAACTGCGCGACGGCGGGGAGAAGCGTCTGCCGGACATTCTCGAACAACGTCTGCTCCAGCCCGATCGACTTGTCCCGCGCCCCCAGCGCGTCGCCTTCAAAGGTCTTAAGCTCGTCGGTAATGTAGCGCTCAGCGTTGGTGGTGGTCTGCTTGCGGGTCCAGGCGGCCGGCACCTTCTCCTTGTGCGCGTTGCTGACCTCGATGTAGTAGCCGAACACCTTGTTGTAGGAGACCTTCAGGCGGTCGATGCCGGTCTCTTGGGCGAGGCGGGCCTGGTATTTGGCGAGCCACGCCTGGGAGTTGGTGGCGATGTCGCGGAGGCGATCGAGCTCGGAATCGAAGCCGTCGGCGATGACGCCCCCTTCGCGGAGATGGGGCGCGGGCTCGGCGAGGATGGCGGAGGCGATGAACTTGCCCTGCTCGGCGCAGAAGGGTTTGAGCGAGAGCAGCTCGGGGGCGACCTCGCTGAACTTCGGCAGTTTCTCGAGGCGCTCGAAGAGGCCGCCGGCTCGGGGGAGATCGCTGAGGCATTTCGCCAAGCCGGCAAGGTCGCGCGGATTCGCGCGGTTCACCGCGAGCCGCGCCACGATGCGCTCGATGTCGCAGACGCGGTCCATCTCAGTGACAACGAACTTGAGGTCCGCTGGGGAATCGAGCAGCGCCGCGATGGCTTCCTGGCGGGCGACGATGTGCTCGATGTCGCGCAGCGGGGAGCGCAGCCACTGGCGCAGCAGCCGCCCGCCCATGGCGGAGCGGGTGCGGTCGATGGCGCTCAGCAGCGTCCCCTCGGTGCCGCCGCTGCGGACGGTGCGATCGACCTCGAGGCTCCGCCACGAAGCGGGGTCGATCATCAGGTGATCGTCCACGCAATGGCGGCGGAGGGCGCGGAGGTGGCCCATGGAAGCGCGCTGGGTTTCTTCGAGATACGAGAGCACCGCGGCGGCGGCGAAGACGCCGGGGTCATCGTCGGCAAAGCCGAAGCCCGCGGTGGTGGAGGCCTGCCACTGCTTCTGCACCTGCTCGCGGGCGTGGTGCTGGGTGAACTGCCAACCGGGGCGCTGCGTGATCGCCTTGACTCCCAGGGCCTCGATCGCCTTGGCGATCTCGTGCGGCTGGCCGCTGGCGTGTTCGGGGACCAGTATCTCGGCGGGGCGAAGGCGGGCGATCTCGTCGAGCACCTGGCCTTGCGATGCGCTGGTGGCGACACAGTTGCCGGTGGAGAGCTCGACCCACGCCAGACCCGTCTTGAAGCCGTCGGCCTTGGTGATATTGAAGGCGACGGCGGCGAGGTAGTTGTCCGTCCGGCCATCCAGCAGCGGCTCGTCCGTCAGCGT
>NZ_JAQGJL010000363.1 GCF_028290645.1 Devosia sp.
TGCCGATATCTTGCGCGAACTTCAGAATATGAAGCTCGGGCGAGGGTCGCAGCCTGCCCGGACACCCGCGCGACCACCTATCCCCGCTGCACCGTCCATTAGTTCAAATCAGACGCTCTTGACCTCGATACAGGCGAAGGCGCCGGCATCATCAGGAGGGGGCTCAAGTCGTGCACAATCTCAATCGTACACATCGCGCACGTCGCCTCCATCCAACCCGCCGGCTCAAAAGTCAGGTGGTGTGAACTGGTGGTTGCTCGGGCTGATTGCGTTCGGCATCTACATAGTCGTTAAGGCCATCGCGAAAGTCTAAAGGCGTACCGGCGAACGGTCACCAGCTCGCTGTAACCGTGGACAAACGCGGGAATGGTTGGTTGCTATCGGGGCAGCGCAAAGCGCACGGTCAGCGACGCGCCGTCACCCTGTGCAGGTTCGAAAACCACAACGTCTCTCCCGCTGATGACGGCTCGCAGCGAGGCGCAGCAGGATGGCATGCGATGGTTGGGGCCAGGATAGCCGCCAAGTTGCCTATGGAGTTCCCCGGCATTGATTTCGACGTGGGGACGACCTTGTTTCTGAGCCCGTGCCAGCAGCGTGGTGATCGCTGCGGAAAACGCAGTTGGATTGAGAGTTATGCGCTCGGCTTCGCCGATTTTGTCGTTGGCCGGCTTGGTTAGAACCTCGGTTAGGGACGCTGTGATAATGCCGGTGGGAACGGCGATCAAACCGATTCCGATTACCGCAACGAAGCTGGCGAATACCCGTCCTAACAAGGTGATCGGGTAGACGTCACCATAGCCGACGGTCAGCATAGAAATCGACCACCACATCGCGCGAGGGATGCTTCCGAACTTTTCCGGCTGGTCAGCGCCCTCAAGCGCATAGAGACAGGCCGCCGCTACAAGCATGAGGAGCAGGCCTATCCCGAGGCTCACGCCGAGTTCGTAGCGCCGCAGGCTGATGGCCCTGGAGATGGCGCTTGCCGCAGCTGAGTAGCGCCCGATCTTCGTCAACCTGAGGATACGCAGGAGCCGCAACAGGCGCAGCACATATGCCTCGCTGCCGATTGCACCGAAGAACAATGGCGACAACGCAACGAGGTCAAATAGCGCGGGGGGAGTTAGTGCAAACCGAACAATGCCGCGGATGCCGCCACCAAAGCGTGGATCTTCGGCACTGGCCCATAAACGAGCGAGGTACTCGACCAGGAAGACAATGCCGAAGGTCATCTCAATCAACTGGAAGGGACCGGCGAACTGCCCGGCCACACTCGACTCGCTGTCGACAATTACGAAGGCGATCGATGCCAAAATTAGCGCAATAAGTGCCTTGTTGGTGCGAGAAAGCCGTCCGTCTCCAGCAAGTCCCCCGACGAGCTCCCGGTACAGACGAGCGCGGAACGTGTCGTGTGAAACGACTTCAGCACTGTGGTGATCGTTCACCGGCAAACCTCTTTTCGTAAAAGGACTTATGAGCCATAGGTCGCACCGCCGGCGAATTTGCTCGCTACGCATACAGGGCTGCGAGCGGAAGTACACTCTGTGGATCGTTCTGACGCTGGCGCCAGCCCGGCGGGCGGGCGAGCGATAACAAGGTGGTGCAGAGGCTCTCGAAACTCCCCGTGCCGGGAAGGTGTGCCGAACTTTGGAAGGCGCCGCGACGCGCTTGCGCTTTTTTTTGTCGCGCTGCGAACGATTTGCCACGGGTGCAGCGGCCAAGGTCGAGTGGCGATGCCACATCACGCGCCCGGGCAAGATGTAAAACGGGTAAAGTCCGATCTGGGCCAATAATCAGCGCGCGCTCGTCCACAGCAACGGCACGTCCCCATCCACCGTCAGCAACTTAACCGTCATCGCGGCCGGCGCCTCACCGCTGAGGATCGCCTCAACCGCGTCCGGCGCCAGAAACGCCAGGTTCACCACCCGGCTGACGTACCGGTCGGTGACCCCTGCCCGCTCAGCGATCTCCCGAAAGGTTGCGGCCTTGCCACTGGCCAGCTCCTCGAACCACGCCCGCCCGCACGCAACGGCGCGGATCAGCGCGTTGTCGTTGGTCCGGCGATCAGTGGTCCGGTGCGACGCCTCGACGACCAGCCGCGTCTCGACCCCGTGCCGCACCGCAGCCATCGGTACCTCGAGCACAACCAGCTGGTGCATCTGCATATCATCGCCCAGCAGCCGCCAGCGCAGCTCGGTCGGGTTCAGCTCGATGCGCAGCTGGTCCTTGCTGATCTGAACCTTGTCGACCAGCTGCTCGAGCAACGCCCGCTGCTGCGTCGGCAGACCCTGCTGCAGCTCAACCGACAGCACCTTGCCAAGCCCGAGCGCCGTCGAGACCTCGCTCGGCGTAGCTGCCGTCAGCCCAAGCGCCGTCATCAGCCGCGGCTGGTCGGTGAACAGGCTGACGATCGCATCGATCACCACCGGCTCGATCTCGGTCGCCGCCAGCCGATAGCTGCTGGTCGGCCGGTTGTGTGCACCACGGGCGGCCGATGCTGTGCTGGCATAGTACCGATAGCGCTTGCCGCCCTTCACCGTGTGGGTGGAGGTCAGCTTGTTGCCGAACTCATCGACAACGAGACCGCTGAGCAGGCTGGGGTGTTTTGCATTGACCCGCTTGCGCTCGCCCTGCTGGTTGACCCGCAGCAACTGCTGCACCCGGTTCCAGGTTGGGCGGTCGATGATGGGCCGGTGCAGACCCTTGTGCTTCTTGCCCTTGTGTGAGACCGCACCGGCATAGAGGGCGTTGCCAAGGATCTTGTAGAGGTGGCCGCGGGTGAAGTGCAGCCCACCCATCTGCCGGCCGGACTTTGCGACATAGGACTTGGTGGTGAGCCCGAGGGTGCGCAGCTCCTCCTCGACCAGCCGGACATTGCCGAGGTCGAGATAGAGTTCGAAGATCTTCCTGACCGTCGTGGCCTCGGCCTCGTTGATGACGAGAGCCTTGTCCCTGACGTCGTAGCCGAGCGGAATGGGTCCGCCCATCCACATGCCGCGCTTCTTCGAGGCAGCGACCTTGTCCCGGATCCGCTCGCCGGTCAGCTCGCGCTCGAACTGTGCGAAGCTGAGCAGCACGTTCAGCATCAACCGGCCCATCGAGTCCTTGGTGTTGAAGGACTGCGTCACCGAGACGAACGACACCCCGTGCTGCTCCAGCGTTTCAGCGAGCTGGCCGAAGTCGGTGATGTTCCGGGAGAACCGGTCGATCTTGTAAAAGACGATGACGTCGATGTCTCTGGCCCGGACCTTGTCCATGAGCCGGCTGAGACCGGGGCGATCGGTGTTGCCGCCCGAAAAACCACCGTCATCGAAGTGGTCGGGAACGAGGGTCCAGCCCTCATGGGCCTGGGATTTTATGTAGGCCTCGCAGGCCTCGCGCTGGGCTTCGAGCGAGTTGAAGTCCTGCTCGAGGCCTTCTTCGGAACTCTTGCGGGTGTAGATGGCGCAGCGCAGCGGTTTGTTCGGGGTCGGCTCACGCATCGTCGCTGACCTTCTCGCGCTTCGTTCGACCGACGCCGAAGAAGGTGTGGCCGTTCCAGCTGGTGCCGGTGATTTCCTTGGCAATGGCCGACAGCGAGGTGAAACGCTGACCGCTCCACTCAAAGCCGTCCGCCAGCACCTCAACGGTGTGCACGGTCCCCTTCCAGTCGCGGATCAGGCGGGTTCCGGCTCGCAGCCGGCGCGGTGCGTCCGCGGTGGTGAACCCATCCGAGGACTCTGCCTCTGCGGCGATCTTCAGCAGCTTGCGACGCGTAGCCGGTGCCAGACCGCCCAGCGCCCGTTCCTGCAGCTTGTACGCAATGGCACGGATCAGCAGGTCGCGGCGGAAGCCGGCAGGCGCCGCAGTGCGATAGAGCTGCCGCCAGCGCTGGCGCAACGCATTGAGGTCGAGCTGGTCGAGCGCTGCGATCTCGGACCGCAGCGCCTCGGCTCGGGTCGGCGGACGAGCTGCGGCCGGCTCTACCGGTGCACCCGGCGACAGATCGACAGTATGCAGATCGTCCGCCATCAGCTCAGGCCCCGGCGCTCTGGCGGAGGGCCGCAACGTGATATCGGCGCGTCCCCGAGCCGTCCTTTTCCGAGACCAGCTCCAGTCCCAGCCGCTTCCTCGCCGCTCCCGACATCCAGCCGCGCACCGAGTGCGGCAGCCATCCAGTCGCAGCCGTCATCTCATCGAGCGAAGCACCCTGCCGCCGGCGCAGCAGCGCCACAATGGCGTCCTGCTTCGAGGTCTTCGCCGCGGCTGCAGGCTGTTCGACCGGCGCCGTTCCCGGCTCGATGCCGATGCCAGCCAGCCCGGCGTCGGTGATGACCAGCGTCACCCCCGCGCCATCCACCGCGCGCCACACCACGTCAGACTCAAGCGCCGACGTCTCGGCCACCAGCCCGGCGCCGAGCAGCTCTCGAACCATCTTGTCGACCATCGCTTCAGACACTTTCAGCGTCTCCGGCACAGGAAGCACACGCAGATCGGTACGGGACGCCGCACCAGCAAGCACCGATCGCTTCATATCGTTAAGTTTCGAGGGCATTACGCTTCTCCTCATCAGTTCAGCCGAAGCGGAATTGCTCCGGTGTACTGAGACGAGCCCGGGGTAGATTGCCGGGCCGAGGGACGCTGCTCTCACAGCTCGAGCAACACCATGCTCCGCTTGCCAGCACAGTCCAGTGGAATTCGGGAAGGTTGACGCTCACCGCTTATGTCGCCGCGGGCAGGGCAGCCGACCCAGCACAGGTCCGCCGCAGCCGCGCGGATGGCAGACGAGGATAGAAAGCCAGTGCCAGCTGCGACGCAGCCGAGTGGCCGATCTCGCGTTGTGGCGCGAGTCAGGCTGTGCGATTCTTGACCCCGCCTTAAGCCCTTTGCGGCGAGAGTGCCGGTAGCGAAGAGGGCGCGAAATGGCTGAATTCTCAAAGATCGAATGGACAGACCACACGTTCAATCCCTGGACCGGCTGTACCAACGTCAGCCCCGGCTGCGACCACTGTTACGCGGAGGCCTGGTCCAAACGGTCGGGGCACGTGAAATGGGGCAACAATCCCCGGAAGCGGACGACTGAGGCCTACTGGAAGGGCCCCCTCATCTGGCAGTCTCGGGCCGACCAATTCGCCGCGCAACATGGTCGGCGGCAGCGCGTGTTCTGCGCCTCCTTGGCTGACGTGTTCGACAACCAAGCGGACAAGGCCTGGCGCGCGGACCTCTGGGACCTCATTCGCCAGTGCCGCGGCCTCGACTGGCTGCTGCTCACCAAAAGGCCCCAGAACATCAGGAAAATGCTGCCCGCCGACTGGGGCCCTGATGGCTACCCCAACGTGTGGCTCGGCTTCACTGGTGAGGACCAGGAGCGATACGATCAGCGGTGGCACCACCTAGCGGCTGTACCTGCCGCCGTGCGGTTTGTCTCCTACGAGCCTGCCATCGGACCGCTTCGGCTCGACCCCGCGGCGCCGGTACAGCCCGATTGGATCATCTCAGGTGGTGAAAGCGGCCCTGGCGCTAGATTCATGGATCCGCAGTGGGCGCGCGACATCGTCGCGGATTGCTACTCCCTAGGCGTGGCCCCGTTCTTCAAGCAGTGGGGTCGCTATGAGAACCACCCCCTGGTTTCGGAAGGCGGACGGTCGATTGACGAGGCAAAAGAGGCGGATACCTTGGGCAAGGGCGGCGGGCTTCTTGACGGGCGCCTCGTTCGAACCTTTCCTGACGCTCGCGAAGAGGCGTTCAAAGTCGCCTAGTGGCTGGCGTCGGGGGGATTGGGCGTGGCGCGTGGACAGTTCAAGTGGGTGCCAGGCGGCGCGGCGCCTAAACTGGAGCGGCATAGCAACGCCAAGCTAGACCTCTTAGAACTGTACCTTCGGAATTACTTCGACACCGTCGTTGTCGACCCGGCCCAAGAGCGGATTGCCATCTCCTTCGTGGATGGCTTCTCGGGGGGAGGCAAATACACCGATCGGGACGGGCAGCAGCGCAGCGGCTCGCCTTTTGTGCTTCTGAACGCCGCCGCGGAGGCGGGACAGCGCTTGAATCGAGGGCGCGTCAAACCTCTCACAATCGCACCCCGCTTCTACTTCGTCGACAGCAGCCGAGGCGCCGTTGATTACCTCCGGGCAGAACTCGAGCGCGATGGCTATGCCGACGCTCTGAAGACGGGGGAGATACTTCTTTTCAAGGACCAGTTCGAAGCGATCAGCCCCAAGATCATTGAGGACATCAAAAGCCGGCACCGCGGCGGGCGCTCAATCTTCGTGCTCGATCAAAAGGGGTGGAGCGCCGTCCAGTTTCTGACGATTCGGACGATCCTCGAGACGCTTCCCCGCGCTGAAGTCATCCTCACGTTCGCCGTCGACTGGTTGATGGCGTACCTGAACGATGGTGAGGAGTTTAAGCTCGCTTTGGCCAAGGCTGGATTCGGGGAAGCTCAGATCCGGCGATATATCGAGGCTCGCGGTCTGCCGGGCTATCGTTACATCATTCCTCGGCTCCTCAGGTCCGACATTCAACAGCTTACCGGCGCGGCATTTTTCTCCCCCTTCTTTCTGCGTTCGTCTCAGGCAGACCGAGACCTTTGGGTTATCCACTTGTCGAAGCTGACGACTGCACGGAACGTTATGGTCGCCTCGCATTGGCAGATCAGCAATGCGGCGGCCATGACAACGGGCTCGATACACCAAGGCCCGGCAGGTCTAAAAATGCTGGGTTTCGACCCTCATTGGGAGGATGCGCTGCCCATGGACTTCACTTTCAACGAGACAGCGGAAGCAGCGATCAGCACCGCCCTGGGCAACGAACTGCCACAAGCTGTGGCGGGTCTCGACGATGGCGACCCGCCTACGATCGAGTTTCTGGGGTCTCAGCTTGCGAACCATACGGCAGCTACCAAGGAGCAATTGGAGACGGTGTTAGTCGAACTGCATCGAGCCGGCGAACTTGACCTGCTGACACCTAACGGGGGCAGGAAACGCGGGGCGTCGCTAAGCAAGTTGGACAGGGTTCGCATCCCCCGCCAGGGCAAGCTTTTCACGTTCTAAGTTGCTGCCATCTGAACTGACGCGCGATGCCAAAATGAAATCGCGGGCTACATGTTGGCGAGCTAGTCGAAAGCTTCCTTTGTCATGATCACAGGCATTTCATAGCTGCTTGCACTGCGACCGCGCGCTGGCTCGCACCGACTACGAACATTCTAAGTGAGCCCCACACCCTAACCTCATTTGCCGGTGGTTCTCTTGCACTTTTGCTGCTGCTGGCCCATCTCAATCTTCCGTGTGAGGGCGTGTGCGTGTGAATACTGCTGAACTTGACTTTTTGGTTAGTCGCCGTGGTCGTGTTGTGGCTTTCGCGACCAATTTGGGTGCCTTTCGCAGACAACGAACTGATGCGCGAGATTAGGCGGACGACCATTTGCAGGGGACTACTACTACCACGACTGCGAGACCGCGACGGCTTCCCGATGGGGCAACGGAGGCGTGAAGCCCTCTCTGTCAAAAGCGGACCTTTCGACAACGAGCGCCAATGCTTCGGCACTGCACGCTAGTGGAAGGATCTCCTGCCCGACGAGGCGAGGATACTTCGTGTACAGGTCTGGGCGGTGGGGCAGGTCGTCTTTGCGCCGGCACCGTTATTGGGCGATATGGCCTACCACAGGGTCAATCGCCTGAATCGCACGAACCGCGCATCCTGTTCGCCCTCCAGCTTCACGCCTCCGTTGCCCATGGGGGAGCCGTCGCGGTCTCGCAGCCACGATGAGGATCGACGGGTCCTCCTCGGATGTGGGTGCGATGCGGGGCAGCAGCAGCGCACTACGGGAGCAGCTACGGGACTATTTCCCGATGGACGTGCTCGAACATCAGGAAAGGCCGGTAACCCCCTGAACGTTGGCGCTAACCTCGATGCCCATGTCGCAGATCGGAAGCGATTGGCAGAAGACGTCACGCGGAGACCCGCAGAACTCCGGGATCGAGGTAGCAATGGGCGGTGACGACAACGTGAGGAAACCGCCACAAGTGATTGGGCGTGGCCCAGAGAGGCGCGTCTGTGCCGGTTAAGTAGTGATTGGGCGGGCAAGTCCCCCCTCCGGCCGGTAACCTCAACTACAGCTGCCGGTGGACAGGAAACAGTGACAGGCCGATCATTGGCGGCAGGAGGCTGCAGGAATGATCGTCAACCGTAGCAAGCTCGCCAAGTTCATTGGGGTCTCACCGACCAGCGTTGGTCGATGGGTAGATCAGCGCATGCCGGTTGAGGCCTTCCCGGATGGCGGCGAAACGCGTCGCGCCTGGCGGTTCGATACGGTGGCCGTGCTTGAGTGGCATAAGCGCCGTGCAGCACGCTCCCGATCGAACGAGATGGCTCAGGCGCTGGCTGACGCGAAGCTGCGGGAGAAACAGGCGGCGGCTGGTCTCAGGGAACTGGAGCTGGGGCAGCGCCTGGGCGTCATGGTTCACGTCGAGGATGCGAACGGGGTGTTCTGCGAGCAGCTGGCAGTGGCGAAGAGCCGGCTCAATCAGATGCCTTCCCGCCTCGTCGATCAACTCGCCACAGAGACCGATGAAGACGCCTGTCGTCGAATACTGCAGGAGGAGCTGGAGGACATCCTCTCGGTTCTCGACGCGGAGAAGATAGCGACGACGCTGCGGACGCCGGGATCACTGTAGCGGCTCTCATGCTCGCGTCCGAAGGCGCGCAGCTGGCGCCAATTTGCATCGACCGTCCGCGGCACGGTTTTCATCATGGCTTGAAATCGGAGGGTATGAAGGGGCTGCAGAACGAGGCCAACCAACGCCCTGGGCCGGTTGGTACTCGGAGCGAGTGGGCGCCGGCCTCGTCGTCAGCTAGAAGGCGACCTGAAGCGCCACGATGATTCCCGCCCATGCAAGCGCAGAAAACGCAATACCGGCAAGCAGCGTCCAGCCTTTGACTGTAGGCCGAACCTTAGGCGCGGCGGTGGATCAGGTCTGTAGAGCACGCGAGCAGCTTTCAACTTGAGCTGCGAACGTACAATAGAGGCCGTTCCGCCAACGTTACGCCAGCGGCCGGCGTGCCGGGGGGCGGTATTTCACACCACTGATCGCGGCGGCCCGCATCCGCGGCCTAAGCTTCTGTCGTCGGTGATGCCCATGGAGTGGGCGGCCAAGACGTGCGCTCTCGGCAGGATGCGGCTAAACGGCGGCTACGCAGTACCAGTCGCCGCCCACAGGAACCTAGGCCGGCACCGGTTAGCAGGTGGTTTCCTGTCAATGCGTGGTTTTGCGAAGGTCGAAAATGCCTGGCGGAACGTTGCGAGGAGTTTGCCCCCGTCCAACCGCTCTGCTCGTTGCTACATTGCAATCGAAATCAGTTCACGTGGCTGGATTACCACCGAGTACAGGAACTATCCGCAGTTGTGGGGGACCACCAAGCGGAGGTCCACGCCAATGACATCGACCCGCCCTTTCGGGCACCTCAACAGCAAATCGGCGGTCCCAGCCCATGAAGCGAGGCAACGGGCGTCCTTGCTCCCAGAACCTGCCCCGGATCCGGAGATCGACCGCCGAGCCAGCCGGCGCCTGCTCTTCGACTGGCTGCGCTACGCGGGCTATGGGGCCCTCGTCGTTGCCGGGCTCGCGGGGCTGCGCAGCATCAACGAGGGACCGAGTGGCCAGACAGCAGCTGCAGTTGCCACGTTGCCAAGTACGGCAGTTTTGGCGCCAACATGCACGTCATGTTTCAGGACAACTGGATGATCTCGCGGGCGCAGTTCGGCCTCGAGTGAGACGACGACAAGCGCCCTAGCTGGTACGCTGCCCGATGGCGCTCCGCACCAGCCGGCTCACCACTGCGTCGTCGCTTTCTTCGGGGAGACGCGCCGCTTCGATGGCGGCAAGAACCTCGTCGTCGACCCGGATCGCCCAGTTCCCGTTCGCCCGACGCGGCGTCCCGCTCCGCAGCTCGTAACCCGGTAGGGTCTGCTCGCTAATCAGGCGGTAGGTTTCGGTGCTCACGAGCAGAATGGGCATCGGGTGGTTCCTCCAAGGGGCCAGGGGCGCGGGTTTCATTGCCCAACAGGCTTGTTCCCGGGGAGAAGTCGACGAGTTCCTTAGTGTCCCAGTTGTGTCAGTTCGCGACCGAAGGTTTTCAAGTGCCGCAGGTGCACGTCATCGACGGCGAGCGCCATTTCGGCGTGAAACAATTCCCAGAGCAGGGCATGGTACTTGATGGCGAGGCCGGCAACGTCGCTGGCCGGCGTGCGCCGGATGTGTTCGGCAAGATCAAGGGACGTGCTGACGGTGTCTGACCATTGCCGCCACGCGGTGTCATAGCCGACCTCGGCGCGCACCTCGTCGAATGAGCGGTTGCGCCGTCCGTTCGGGAGGAATGCTTCGATGCCCCTGTCTTTGCACAGCCGGTCGGCGAGAGCTGCGAGTCGCCGCACTTGCCGGTCCAGTCGGCCACAGCGGTGGCGGAAACGGTCGAGTTCAGTGCTCAGAATAGGCAGTTCGGTATCCGGTGGCGCGGCGCCAGCACAAGCGGCTGGGGCCAGGGCCAGGGTCGCGATCGAGGCGGCCGCGCCGACCACGACCCGCCGGCGGGTGATGCTGCCTGGGAGAGTTCGCGCTTTCATGGATCACCCTGACATCGATGCACCTCGTGGTGATGCCCAACGACCAAGCCAGTGAGCCGGTGGACAAGTCCAGGAGAAGCCTCACCGAAGCGACACGGTTATAGCACCACCGTTAGTTCCTTGAGGAAGTCGTGGATCTGCACAGAAATTCCCTTGAGCAGGGAATTGGAGTTGGCCTTCTCCTCGAAATAGCTTGCGACGCTTTCCAGCGGATGCATCACAGAAATTGTATCGGCAACGGTGTCAGTGAGCGCCGCGGACAGTGAAACCTCCGGTCCGGCCGGCGCATCGAGGTAATCGGCGACGGGCTCAACGGGATCAAGGCCGAGGCGGTTATGCGCTCCGGAGCCGAGGCTGAGGCTTGGCCCCCCAATGACAGCCCGTGAGTTCTTTACCGAAAGCAATTACGCTAAGCGTACGAACCCGAACTGAATTCAAATGGGGCGGATGCCGCGGGGGGCCTTGGCATCCGCCCGCCCTGTCGTCGGTGTGGATGCGATCTAAGGGCGAGCTCAGTGTTGCAGGAAATGTTTGAGCCGTGAAGCGGTTGCTCCACAACGTTCAAAACGGGCCGACACGTTCTTTGGCTGGATGTCGCAAGTTCAGCAGCAGCGCCGACCGGACCAACAAGTATCCGCGGACCGTCGATGCCGCGAAGCGCCCACGCTGCACGTCGGCTATCCTAGACGGCGCGCAGGGCGCGGCCGATTTCTCTGGCTTACCACCGGCCATACGCTGGCGCCCGCAGGAGCTGATCTTCGTCGCCATCGACCTGCCGCACTGACGGAACGATGGCCGATCGCAAGCCGGCGGCGGACGTCGTCTCGAAAAGGCGCGGCACGACAGTCAGTCGTTATCGGACGTACCAGGCAAGAGGGGCGGACTAACTCCTGATCAGGATCCGGGCCGAGCCATCGCGCTTGACGACGTTGATCGCCGTCTCTGGGCCGGCGCGGCGTACCGCGACGTCCAACATCGCCTCGGCGACCACGAGCTTTTGCAGCAGGATCTCGTCGAGAAAGCTGGGCAGCACAGCGTGGTCAAACGAAATCTCGGCCGTAGACGGATCGAAGACCATCCCCAAACAAGATCGCAACAGTGAGAAAGGCACCGCCGCGGCCCAGGCCTGCGGCGAGCATGCGACGGGATAGGATGTCGGACTTTGGCCGCTCTTGCGCGGAAAGCCACAAAACAGCTCGGGCAGCCGACGCAGATCGGCGTGCGCGGATGCGGCAAACAGGCCTTCGAAAATGCGCGCGGCCTGTCGACGAAAACCGTAGCGGGCAAAGCCCGCCGCAATCATCGCATTGTCGTGGGGCCAGACAGAACCATTGTGGTAGCTCATCGGATTGTAGCGGGCTTCCGTGGTGGCCAAGGTCCTGACACCCCAGCCGCTGTAAGAGGTGGGTGCCATGAGGGCCGCGACGACCGGTGCTGCTCGCTCAGCATGTGCGATGCCCGTATACAGGGCATGCCCGGCATTGGACGTTTTCACCCGACAAGGTTTTTTGGAGCCGTCCAGTGCCAGGACATAGGTGCCGAGTTCGGCGTCGAAAAACGCCGCGTCGAAGTTTTCGCGCAGCGTGCGTGCGCGCTGCAGCAGTCCCGCCGCCCGTTCGTCATCGCCCAACTGCCGAGAGATCTGGCTCGCCGCCCGAAACGCACCATAGACATAGGCCTGCACCTCGACGAGGGCGATCGGGCCGCCCGCTAGGTTCCCATCGGCATGGAATACGGAATCGTGGCTGTCTTTCCATCCTTGGTTGGCGAGTCCCCCGGGCCTCCCGCCGCCGTATTCAATGAACCCGTCGCCGTCGCGATCGCCGAACTTGTCGATCCACTCGAGTGCCGCCTCGATGTTGGGCCACAGGGATCTGACGGCCTCAAGATCGCCCGTACGTTCGAGATAGGCCCCGGCAAGCATGACGAAGAGGGGGGTAGCGTCGACGCTGCCGTAATAGCGGCCAAAGGGCACCTCGCCGAGCTTTGCCATCTCGCCACCCCGTGCCTCATGCAGGATCTTGCCGGGTTCGGCCTCGCTGATAGGGTCGAGCTCACGGGCCTGCAGCGCCGCCAGATGCTTGAGCACGCCGAGAGCGATCGTCGGGTCGACCCATAGCATCTCCATCGCCGTGATCAATGCGTCGCGCCCGAAAACAGTACTGAACCAGGGTATCCCGGCATAGGGGTACGGACCGTCGGCCGTCGAGGTGACTAGCATGTAGAGATCCGCCAAGGATCGGTGCGTTGTTTCGTCAAACACTTCATTGGAACTCGCTACGCCGGCGGCACGCGAAGTGCTCGAGCGCAGCGCGCGACGAGAATCGCGCATGGCACGAAAGAAGTTGCCGCGGCCTGACGGCCGGTTGTCGGCAGGTCCGCAGTGAACCTCGATGAAAACCGAGACGGTTTGACCCGGCTGCATCTCGATCTCGAACGTCGCCTGGTTCGCGGAAAGCCGGGTTGGCTCGGGATCGAAGCGAAGCACAGTCTCACGGCGCTCGTCGTCGAGGCCAGTATATGCCAGGTGCACCTCTCGCCCGGTGATGATCGGGGGATGCGCCGCGCCGCGCCGCGGGCGATGGCTGCCCCTGACCTCAAACAAATCGGCGAAGTCGGATGCGAACCAGATCGCGAGAGAAATGTGATGCAGCACCTGGTCGAAGTTGCGAACAGCGAGGCGCTCGTAGCAGGTGCCCTGCCACAAGAACCGTGATCGGCGGACGTGGATGAGGTCGTGCTGCAGTGCGACCTTGCCTGGCGCGTCGAAGAAGTCCGGGTTGGTCAGGTCGCAGGTGAGCATGGCATTGTCAGCCCGCATGCTCGAACTCAACAGCAGCGGGCGTTGCCCGCCGATGGTCAGATAGAGCTGCGACAGGTGCCGTGTGTCGCAATGGAAAATCCCCTCGGGTCGGCCAGGAACCGATAGGGCATCACCGTTGTGATCGAACACCGCGAAGCTATCGTCGTGCTTGAGTGTACGGGTGCGGCGCTCTGGCAGCGAAACCGACGCTGGGATGATGCCGGCCCCACCCTCGAGGCCAATGTCAGGCACTTCGCTCATATGATCCTCTTCCTGTTAGGGAGAGGTGACGGTCTGCAGCCCCCGATTGTCATCACGTTGCGTGCCCAGCCGCGGGACGGCGGCAGATAGCAAGTCAGCATAGATGCTTAGGTAACCGTCAGCCATGTGTTCGGCGGTGAAACGGCGCTCGAAAGCGGTGCGCACGGCGTTTCGATCAAGAGTAGATAGGCGGCTCACTGCTTGAATCGCTTCGTCCGGATTGTCGACGACAAAACCGGTAACCCCGTCCTCGACGACTTCGGGTACCGATCCTTGCCGGAAAGCGACAACTGGCGTGCCGCAGGCCATGGCTTCGATCATCACAAGCCCGAACGGCTCGCGCCAGGTGATGGGGAAGATGAGGCCGAGAGCCTTTCCGAGGAACTCGGACTTCTGCTCCTCGGTCACCTCGCCGATATATTCAACGTCGGGCGTTCGCTCGACGATTGGCCCGATCACCTTGTCCCAATAGTCGCGGTCCATGACGTCGATCTTCGCAGCAATCTTCAGCGGCAACCCCGCCCTGGCAGCGATCTCGATGGCGGTATCCGGCCCCTTGTCAGGCGAAATGCGTCCCAGAAAGGCAAGATAGCGGCCCTCGCCACCACCTTGGCAGAGCATGTCGCGTGGTAGTCCGTTATAGACCGTGCCGGCCCAATTGAGATGCGGCATGGGCCGGCGTTGATCGTCGGAAATTGCGGCAAGCGGGATGTCGGAGAAGTGCGAGAAGAACCACTCGAGGCCCTGGTAATCGATCCGACCGTGGAGCGTGGTCAACGTCCGGTCCTGTAACGGACGCACCAGCGGGAAATGCAACAGGTCCGTGTGGAAATGCAGAATGTCGAACTCGTCTGCCCGCTGCATCACATGGTCCAGCATGGTCAGATGGTATGGCATGATATTGCCGAGCGACGGCTCAAGCCGGAATGCGCTCGGTGAGCCAGCCACGAGTTCGGCAGAGGTCACGGAGTCACCGCTAGCGAACAGAGTCACCTGATGGCCGCGCCGCACCAATTCCTCGGTGAGAAAGGAAGCAACACGTTCCGTGCCGCCGTAGAGCTTGGGCGGGACGCTTTCGTATAAGGGGGCGATCTGAGCGATCTTCATGACAGCGCCGCACTCCAAAGGCTGCAGACGCAGGCAGCCGTTTTGTGAAGAACTCGCAGATGCTGCGTCTGGTTTCGACAGAAAGGTAGAGTCTCGACCTGCGCCGGTCAGCAAACCTCAATCGAGTGCGCGAAATGCCATGTTTCGTGCCTGCATCCAGTGCTGTCCGGTACCGATTTTTCGTGCTTCGGGAATGCAGCGCTAAAGCACATGCACCGTGCCGCGTGACGAGGACACGTCTTGCGGAATGCCGTCCGTCCTTCCTTATTTGCTCTATCGAGATTCAGACCGCAGTTGCCGATTGCCGATGAACCCCGCATTCCCGTAAACGGCAACCCGAGCAGTGAACAAGGCGGACAGGTTCAATTGCCCTGCCCGCCCAAACGGGCCGACGACAAGCCCCGCGACACCGGGGCGTGCATCAAGCAGGACAAACAAAGTTAGTCCCCAAACGCACAGCCCCGACTTCGCGCTGGGCAACCACTGCGGCGCCATGGCCGCACGGCAGAAGCTGTGGCTCGGAACCAATCTCCGGAAAGCTTATTTCGGAGTGAGAGCCTGCCTCATCGGAGTGCTGAGTGACCAAGTCGAAATACCGAAGGCAGGTTGCCGCCCTGCCCGTTCGTCGGATCAAAGGCGAGTTGCAGGTCTTGATGATCACGTCTCGCCGGTCCGGTCGTTGGCTGATTCCCAAAGGCTGGCCAATGCAGCGACGAACTGCGGCGGAAGCTGCAGCGCAGGAGGCTCTCGAGGAGGCGGGAGTGGTGGGAAAAGTCACCAGCCGACCCCGTGGGCGCTACCACTACATCAAGGTTTTCGACGATCAGACAGCGGCACCGTGCATGGTCGACGTCTTCGTGATGAAGGCCGTCAAGCAGCGGGATAAGTGGCGCGAAAAGAACGTGCGCAAGCGTCGCTGGATGAACCTTTCACGAGCCGCGAGATCCGCCCATGAGCATGGCTTGGCCGATCTGCTTCGGCAGTTCGCCAGAAAGCCCTACTCGGACGCCTAGCGACGCCTTGGGGAGGTGGGAATGTCACTGTTCAAGAAGTACGGCTTTGCGTGGGTGACCCTAGGATTCCTGGTGATTAGCCTAATCGGGCACTGGGTCTTCGGGTGGTTCGCCTACGTCGACGAACAGATGACCCACGGCGCTCCGATCCACGTGAGCGGGTATGTCGTCGAACTGCTGCGCCAGACATTTGAAAACTGGCAATCCGAGTTTCTGCAACTCCTCTGGCAGGTCGTGGGCCTCACCCTTCTTCCCTATGTGGGCTCACCCCAGTCGAAGGAAAGCGAGGATCGGTCGGAGGCCAAGCCCGACGCAATTCTGCGCCGGGTGGACCCGGATGGAGCCGACAAAGTGCTCGCAGAAATATCCCGGAGGTTCCCCGACAAATGACCGCAGACACGAACGAGGATGGATTTGTGGCCACCCGATTTGGCGGATGCAGATGCGGAGCTGTTCGCTACGAGTTGCGGGGCGAACCGTCGGTCGTTGGCCTTTGCCATTGCACGGATTGCCGCAAGGAAACGGGATCCGCATTTCTCGCCTACGCCGATTGGCCCCGGAACGCGATCCGCATCGCAGGCGAATTCTCGACCTTCCAGGCACGAAGCTTCTGCTCCGTCTGCGGTTCTCGGCTCTTCCATCTTTCTGAGGAGCACGCCGAGATCTGTGTCGGCTCGCTCGACGACGCTCCGACCGGCTTAAGGCCGGCTCGCGAAGGGTGGATCATTCGGCGCGAACACTGGTTGAACCCGCTCGAGGATACTCTTCAAGCGGAAACCGATCCGGAACCCAGTACTGTGGAGCAGCACGCCGGCGAGACGTCAGAGATCGGCATGATCAAGCGCAAGCTCCAGGAAACCGCGGTCCGTGCGCACTCAACCGACCAGTCCAAGCCACCGGCCGTGGAGGGTGAACGGCGGAAGCAAAACCGGGCCGACGGCTGAGAGGGTCGAGCGTGCGGATCGCCACCTACAACGTCAATGGCGTAAACGGTAGACTTCCTGTGCTATTGCGGTGGCTCGAGGCCACGCAGCCCGACATCGCATGCCTGCAGGAACTGAAGACATCCGATGAGAAGTTCCCGATCGCGGCCATCGAGAGTGCGGGATATGGCGCGATCTGGCACGGGCAGAAATCCTACAACGGCGTGGCCATCCTCGCCCGCGGCGAACAGCCCCATGAGACCAGACGAGGACTGCCTGGCGATCCCGATGACACCCATAGCCGGTACCTCGAGACATCAGTCGGCGAGTCGACTGTTGGTTGCATCTACTTGCCGAACGGCAACCCCGCTCCCGGTCCGCGCTTCACGTACAAGCTGCGCTGGTTCGAGCGCCTGAACAGCTACGCCTCTTCCCTGATCAAATCGAAGCGCCACGTGGCCCTCTGCGGAGACTACAATGCGGTCCCCACCGAGCTAGACGCCTACCGCCCCGAACGATGGGTTGGAGATGCGGTCTTCTTTCCCGAAACGCGATCGGCCTATCGCGCCTTGACCGACCAAGGGTGGACCGATGCGCTGCGGGAGCTGCATCCGGGCGAAGCGATTTACACCTACTGGGACTACTTTCGTAATGCCTTTGGACGCAACGCCGGCTTGAGGATGGACCATCTCCTTCTTAGCCCTCAACTCGCTCCCCGGTTGGCGGCGGCGGGAGTGGATCGGGATATTCGAGCTATGGAGAAAACCAGCGACCATGCTCCGGTCTGGGTAGAGCTGAGCTGATTAGTTCAACCCATCAGGCCCGCAACTTTTTCGAGCCGCGGAGATTGTTTCGAGAGCTTCACAAGGAGTCTCGAAATGACTATTCCCTCCGACCCCGCCCAACGACAGCCCAAGGGCGACCACAACCGCCGGCTATCATTGGGGATCGACCCCGAGCAATTCGCTGCGGCAGCGGGAATCTCCGTCGAAGAACTCAGGGACTACGAGAATACTTGGCCGGACCACGCGTTCAGCCCGATGATTGCGCAACGCGTCGGCGAAGCGCTCGAGCGGCTCGAAGAGGTCCTGCCGAACTCCGAAGCTGCCGGAATTCGGCGGATTCAGGAGGGCGGGGATACTCTGGCCGCTGACGGTGTTTCCTTACCGCCTGACCCGTCGATCGAGCAGTCGATACGGGATACGGCGTACTACCTCTGGGAGAACGATGGTCGCCCAGAAGGCCGGGACGACGAGTACTGGCACCGTGCGCGTGAAGCCTGGCTCGGTCAGCAGACGCTCGACAGCGCCTTCGAGGACGCTGTCGAGGAAACTGATCCCGAAATTGAGACCAGGGATCGGCCGGCTGGAGCCGGCCAGCAATGACCGCTGCAGATCGATCCCGAACCGCGAGCCCCGACGGCATATTGAAGCTACCGGGCCGCGAGGGCTGCTGTTGGATCGCCCGATCAGCGGCGACCGCATATCCCACTCTCGATGCCTCGCTTCACGCCGACGCACTGGTAGTGGGCGCAGGCATCGTCGGCCTGACCGCCGCCCTTCGCCTGTGTCAGGAGGGTCGCTCAGTCATCGTGCTCGAGGCGAGACGGGTCGGCCGGCAGGTTACGGGCCGTTCTACGGCGAAGATCACCACCCAGCACGGGCTGATCTATCGACACCTGACCGACATGCTTGGCCGGGAACAGGCGCGAATCTATGCCGAGGCGAACGCCGCGGGGCTGCAGCAAATAATCGAGTGGATCGAGCGCTACGACATCGACTGCGACCTGGAACACCGGGATGCATATGTCTTCGTCGACCACGGCGCTGCGACCGAACAATTGGCGTCGGAAGCCGACGCTGCGCGTGCCGTGGGCCTGGTGGCCGATCTCCTCAACCGAGCCCCCCTGCCCTTCGCCACCGGCGGGGCGCTACGGTTCTCTGACCAAGCCCAGTTCAACCCGCAAGCCTACCTGGCAGGGCTCGCAGCGGCCGTGACATCGGCAGGCGGCCAAATCTTCGAACAGAGCCCGGCCGTCTTGATCGACGAAGCGGCCCGCTGGCGTGCGGTCACCAGCGGAGGAAACGTACACGCGGAGTGCATCGTCGTTGCGACAAATATGACGGTGAAATCACCGGTCGGCATGAGCAAGCGCACACAACCGCGCATGCATGCGGTGATGGCTTTCCGCATCGCACAGGCGGCAGCGCCGGCTGGCATGTTCATCTCGGCCGACGCACCCACACATTCCATTCGCGTCGGCCGCGATGATGTCGGCCCGCTATTGATAGTGCTAGGTCCGAAATTCAACACCGGCCAGGACGGCGACGTGAGCCGGCGCTTTGTGGAATTGGAGAGCTGGACGCGTGCCCACTTCGCGGCCGGAGACATTGTATGGCGCTGGTGCAACGAGGACTACGACACCGCCGACCGTGTCGCCTATGTAGGTGAATCCGATCCGGACAAGGCTCCTGGCTTCTATATCGCCACCGGCTTCAACGCCTGGGGGATCAGCAATGGAACGGCAGCTGGCTTGCTGATCGCGGACCAGATCGTCGGCCGCAGAAATCCATGGGCGCAACTCTATGATCCCCGCCGACCGGCCCCCGATGATTTCAACCAAAGCGGCGACACGCAGTCGATGGTGGCCAGCGTCGATGACATCCGTCCGGGTGGCGGTGGCGTAATCAAGGCGGGTGAAGAAAAGGTCGCCGTCTGGCGCGACGACGCGGGAAGCCTGCACGCCATGTCCGCCAGTTGCACGCACAAGGGCTGCACGGTGACCTGGAACAATGCCGACCGTACCTGGGATTGCCCTTGCCATGGCTCGATGTTCGAGGCCGATGGCACGGTCATTCACGGTCCAGCCAAAAAGCCTCTGAAGGCCGCCAGGCTGCCGACTCCTCTGCCGTGCTAGG
>NZ_JAQGJL010000389.1 GCF_028290645.1 Devosia sp.
GGCCCCCTACTCCATGGCCGACAGCCTCAAAGAAATCACCGAGGGCAAGCCGCTCGATTTCTTCGTCCATGTCCTCCCCGGCGATACCTCGTTCCAGGTGGCCGAGCGGCTGAACGCCGAGGGCCAGAACCTCACCGGCGATCCCGTCGCGGTCCCCGCTGAGGGCACGCTGCTGGCGGTGCGCCACGATTTCTTCCCCGGCGACACCCGAAGCTCGGTGCTCGAGAAGATGCAGTCCGAGATGAAGACCGAGGTGGCCCGCATCTGGGCCGGCCGCGACCCGGCGATCGATAGCGTGATCAAGACCCCGGCCGACCTCGTCACCATGGCCTCGATCGTCGAGAAGGAAACCGGCGTTCCGACCGAGCGCCCGCAGGTGGCCGCGGTGTTCATCAATCGGCTGAAGAAGGGCATGCGGCTGCAGACCGACCCGACGGTGCTGTATGGCGTCACCGAGGGCAAGTCCGTGCTCAATCGCGGCCCGACCTCGGCCGAGCTCAAGGACAAGACGGACTACAACACCTACCAGATCGACGGCTTGCCCCCCGGCCCGATCGCCAATCCGGGCGTCGATGCACTGGAAGCGGTGGCTCACCCCGCGGCCACCAAGGACCTCTATTTCGTGGCCAAGAGCGCCAACCCGGCCGACGGGCACCTCTTCGCCGAGACCTACGCCCAGCACCGGAAGAACGTGTCGCTCTACCGCAAGGCCGCAGCCGAGGCGGAGTCCGAGGCGGCGCGCGAGGCGCTGGAAGCCGAACAGGCCAAGGGCGCCGGCGAGACCGTCGAGCCCGCGCCATAATGGCGAGCCTCGCCAGCATGACCGGCTACGCCCGTGCCGCCGGCGCGCTGCCGGGCGTGGCCTTCACCGTCGAGCTCAAATCGGTCAACGGCCGCGGGCTCGATCTCCGCATGCGCCTCGCCCCCGGCTTCGATGCGCTGGAAGGCGAAATCCGGCGCTCGATCGGCAAATCCATCACCCGCGGCTCGCTGACCGTATCGCTCAACGTCGATCGTGAGGGCGAAGGCGGCCGCGTCGTCGTCAATCACCAGGCGCTCGAAGCGGTGCTTGAAGGCTTCAAGTGGCTGGAAGCCCGGGTCGATGCGGAGCGGCCCCGGCTCGACGGCATCCTCGCGCTCCGCGGCGTGCTCGAGCAGCACGAGAGCCCGCTTCCCACCGAGGAGGAGGAGGCGCTCAACACCGCCATCCTCGCCGCCGTCGAACAGGCGGTGAGCGGACTTGTAGCGTCGCGGCGGGAGGAGGGGGCCCGTATCGCCGCCATCCTCGCCGAGCGCATCGACGAGATCGCCGCGGTGACCAAGGCCGCCGAAATCCACCCCGGCCGCAGCCGCGACGCCATCCTCGCCCGCCTCCGCCAGCAGATCGCCGACCTGTCCGAGGCGAGCCCGACGCTCTCGGACGAACGGCTGGCGCAGGAAGCCGTGCTGCTCGCCACCAAGGCCGACATCCGCGAGGAACTCGACCGGCTCGGCGCCCATATCGCTGCGGCCCGCCAGCTCATCGCGGGCGGCGGTGCGGTGGGGCGGAAGCTCGACTTCCTGTCACAGGAATTTAACCGCGAAGCGAATACGCTTTGCTCCAAGTCCAACGACGTGGCCCTGACCGCCATCGGCCTCGATTTGAAGGCCGTTATCGATCAGCTCCGCGAGCAGGTTCAGAACATCGAGTAGCCATGGAATTCACGCGCCGCGGAGTGATGCTGGTTCTCGCCTCGCCCTCCGGCGCGGGCAAATCCTCGATTTCGCGCGCCCTGTTCGAGGACGACCCGAACATCGCGCTCTCGGTTTCGGTGACGACGCGGGCCCGCCGCACCGACGAGATCGACGGCAAGCACTACCACTTCATCGACGTGCCCACCTTCCAGAAGATGCGCGCCGATGGCGAGTTGCTCGAAAGCGCCGAAGTGCACGGCAATTTCTATGGCACCCCGCGCTCGCGGGTTGAGGAACGCCTCGCGGCTGGCCGCGACATCCTGTTCGACATCGATTTCCAGGGCACCCTGCAGCTGCTCAAGCACTCGCGCGCCGACATGGTGACCATCTTCATCCTGCCGCCCTCGATCAAGGAGTTGCGCAAGCGCCTCGAACGCCGCGCGCAAGACAGCGTCGACACCATCGAGAAGCGGCTGAAGAACGCCCGCGTCGAGATGCAGCACTACGACGAGTACGACTACGTACTGGTCAACGAGGATCTCGAGGATTCCACCTCGCGCGTCCGCACCATCCTCGCCGCGGCCCGCCTCGCCCGCTCGCGCTTCATCCAATTGGATAAGTTCGTCAAGGACTTGCAGGACCAGATCGACTCTCTTTAGGAACTCCGAAGGGTCGCGATCCCGGTGCGCCGTCGCCCGGCGGCAGCAGGGTTGAGAAATTTGCCTTAACGTTATCATGCGAGTTCGGTGGATAAACCACCGACACCTGTGGATGGTTCGCGCGCCGCAGTTCCGGACGGCCGGAATTGCGCAGAGCCTGAGCCTCGGGGGACTTGAGATCATGCCGTTCGAAGTGAAGTCGTGCAGCATCGACGAGATGCGCATTCATCCGACCTTTGCCGATCGGACCCAGGCCAAGGTCAAGGTGCTGCTGCGCGAAATCCGCTCCCGCGAAACCTTCGACCATAACCTGACCCTGCGCGTCTGGGCCAACACCACCGACAAGATGAGCCCAGCGGAGGTGAAAACCGCGCTGCTCACCAGGGCCGCGGCAATCTTGAAGCGGACCGTGTCCGTGGCCGAGATCGAAGTCAGCGGCGAGGGCCGGGTGAGCAAGCCCACGGTGAGCGGTTAGCGCCGCCACGCTCATTTCTCTCCCACCGCACGGCGTCATCCCCGCGAAAGCGGGGACCTCCGTTTACGATCGCGCCGGTGGTACCAAAACAGAGGTTTCCGCTTTCGCGGGAATGACCCGGTGGTCGTGTCGGGCACGGCAGCCCTATCTCCGCCCCACCAGCATCACGAACTTCGCAATCACCCCCGCCGCGAACCCGAAGAGCGAGAGCCCGAACAGGAACGGCCCGAAAAACTGCGTGATTCCGTCCGGATGCGGCAGGTCGTAGTTCACGAAGGCAAAGAAAACCGCGGCGACGACCACGACAATCGCCAGCGATCGCCAGGTCTGGACGAACAGCGGAACCGCCAGCGCGACCATGAAGGCGATAAACGCCGCAATGAGTGCGATCAGCCCCATCAGCGCCGCGCCTTCGCAAGTTTCAGGAACGTCTCGACCGGCAGCGTCTCCGCCCGCTCGTCGCCCTTGAGCTCTGCCGCCGCCAGCAGCGGCTCCATCGGCACGCCGAGCGACTTGAGGCTCTGGCGCACCATCTTGCGGCGCTGCCCGAACGCCGCGCGGGTGACCGCCTCGAGGTCGCGCACCGCCACGCCGTCGGTAATCGCCTTGGGCTTCAGGTGCACCACGCTCGACGTCACCTTGGGCGGCGGGGTGAAGGCTTCGCGTCCGACATTGAAGGCGATCCGCGCTTCGGTGCGCCAGCCGCACAGCACCCCGAGCCGTCCATAGGCATCGGCGCCGGGCCTGGCGATGATCCGCTCGGCCACCTCGCGCTGGAACATCAGCGTCAGGCTCTCGAAGAACGGCGGCCACGGCTCGACCGTCAGCCAGCGGATGAGGAGCTCGGTGCCGATATTGTACGGCAGGTTGGAGACGATCCGCGTCGGTCCCACCGCCAGCGCCGCATAGTCGATTTCAAGCGCATCACCGGCAATCACCTCGAGCCGCCCCGGATAGGCGGCGGCGATCTCCGCCAAAGCGGGCAGGGCGCGTTCGTCGCGCTCGATGGCAATGACCTTCCTAGCGCCCTCCGCCAGCAGCGCCCGCGTCAGCCCGCCCGGTCCCGGGCCCACCTCGATCACCGTCACGCCCTCGAGCGGCCCGGCAGCCCGGGCGATGCGCGCGGTGAGGTTGAGGTCGAGCAGGAAATTCTGCCCGAGCTCCTTCCTGGCCTTGAGGCCATGGGCGGCGATGACCTCGCGAAGGGGCGGTAGATTGTCGATCTGCATTTGCCGGGGATAGCGGATTTATTCGGCGCGGTCGACTGAAGCAGACGGCCCCCTCCCGGCCTCCCCCATAAAGGGGGAGGTGAAGAGGTCCGGTGCTCTTGGCACGATCTGACCAACTCCACCGGCTGGCACCCTCCCCTTCAAGGGGAGGGTTGGGGAGGGGTCCTCTGCTTCGGTTCTGTCGCCTCCCTCCCCCTTGAGGGGAGGGATGGAGGGAGGGGGTGGTTCAGTCGCCGCTGAGCCCGCCTCACGACCCCCGCCGCCAGCCCCCCTCACAGAGGAGGGGAGCTCGGGGGCCAGATGGTCTGGGGCCGCCCTCGCTTCGGCTTCCCTACTGCGCCGCGCTCTGCTGCTGCGCCGCCCGGCTGGTCAGCTGATCCGCCAGCCGGATCGCCGCCAGGAAGCTCGCGTGCGAGCCCTTGCCGCTGCCGGCGAGGTCGAAGGCCGTTCCGTGGTCGGGCGAGGTGCGGACGATCGGCAGGCCGAGGGTCACGTTCACCGCCTCGTCGAACGCCACCGTCTTTATGGGGATCAGCGCCTGGTCGTGATACATCGCGATCACCGCCTCATAGCGCCGCCAGTGCGACGGGTAGAACAACGTGTCGGCGGGAAACGGCCCTTCGGCGAGGATGCCGTCGTGCTGCAGTTGCGTGATTGCCGGGGCGACGATGTCGAGATCTTCAGTGCCGATATGGCCGCCCTCGCTGGCATGCGGGTTGAGTCCGGCAAAGCCGAGGCGCGGCGCGGCGATGCCGAAGCGGGTGCGCAGGTCATGCGCGACGATGCGGCCGATGTTCACCAGCAGTTCGACCGTCACCAGCGCCGGCACCTCGCGGATCGGCACGTGGATGGTGGCGGGGATCACCCTGAGGTTCTGGTGCGCCAGCATCATCACGGGCATGGGCGGGTTGCCGTCGCGGTCGCAGAGCGCCGCAAGGAACTCGGTGTGCCCCGGATACTTGAAGCCGGTCGTGTACAGCACCCCTTTGTGGATCGGCGCGGTGACGACGCCGCGGCACGAGCCGGTCATCGTCGCCTGCACCGCCTGGGCAATCGCCTCGATCACCACCTTACCCGAGAGCGCCGTCGGGTCGCCCGGCTTGTCGGGCACCAGCCCCTCGACATGGGCGATGGGCAGCGCCCCGGGGAACCGGTCGTTGGCCTCGAGCGGCGTGCTCTCGGCCAGTTCCACCGCCAGCCCTAGCCGCGCCGCCCGGGCGCGGAGGAATTCGATATGGCCGTAAACGATGAAGGGCGGCAGCCCGAGCGCCACCCGGTCGGCAAAGAGCCTGAGGATCAGGTCGGGCCCGATCCCGGCGGGTTCGCCCATGCTGATGGCAAGCGGCAGGTGACTCTCGGTCAAGATGTCCTCGCAATCCCCACCTGCCCGACAAGGCGCCGGGCCCGCTATGCGCCCTCTGGCACAGTCCAAAGCTGCACGCCTCGCGTTCCGTCCATTGCGGAGCAGCGGCGCAAGCCCTCGTTAGTTGTAGACGATCTTGGCCTTCTGGCGCAGCTCGGCTTTGAACTTCTCGGACTCGGCCTTCATCTGCTCGTTGCCCTGCTCGGCCCGCAGCTGGTTCTTGACGAAGGTGGTGTCGCGCGCCGAGCTCTTGGAGCAGATCGCCAGCATCGAAACGCCCGTCTCGGTCACCCGCGGCTTGGTGATGCCGCCGACATTGAGCTTGGCCAGTTCCTGGGCGATCGCGTCGGGCAACTGCGTGGCGTGCCGGCGGCCGAGGTCGCGCACCGCGGCGTCGGTGAAGTTGAGCGACACCTGCACGGCGCTGTCGCAGCCCTTGAAGGCGGCGCGATACTTATTCGCCTCGCCGGTGCGGCTCGCGGCATTCTTGCCGGCGGTGATGAACAGCACTTCCTTGAGGATGTAGTCGTAGCTCGAATTCTGGTCGAGCTTGGCAGCCGCCGCCTTGTCAAGCTCGAGGTCGGAGAGTTTCACCCGCGAGGTCACCACCATCTGGCTCACCTGCTGCCAGGCGAGCGCGGCGCGCAGGCGCGCCTTCATGGTGTCGATGCTGACGCCGTTCTGGAGCAGGATCTCGCGCAGCTTGTCGGTTGAGACCTTGATGTTGCGGGCAACGGTGGTGAACGCGTCGTCGACCTGCGCATCGGAGATGACGATGTTCATGCGCTTGGCTTCCTGCAGCTGCAGCTGCTCGTCGATCAGCTGGTCCTGCGCCTTCTTGGTGCCGCCGCCGCCTTCGAGCGCGAGCAGCTTGGTGCGCTGCGCGATCTCGATGTCCGAGATCGGCACGCCGTTCACCGTGACCTTGGTCGCGGCGGAGGCCGGCATGACGCTCAGGGAAAGGCCGATCAGCATTGCAGCGATGAGGCGGAGCATTGTCGTCACCATTTCAGTTTCTGGAAAGCCGCCGGATCGCCCCCGGCTCGGCCTTCTCAATGTTGGAAGAATACGGCCAAAATCGGTTAAGGCCCGCCCTGTATCACTTGCGAAGCCCCATCCACCACCCCGATCTCATCCGCGCGAGGGGCAATAGCTGGAGCCCATCTAGTTCCCAACTCCGTCCTCTGCCCCCGGCGCCTTCAGCTTGAACTGCACGCCGAAGGTGACCGAGTCCGGCTTGTCGTGAGTCGGCCCGTTGGCCTGCGCGAATCCGCCGGCAAGGAAGTAGCCGTCGTCGTAGATCAATTCCCCTCGCGCCTGCAGCCACTCGCCCGCCGCGACATCCCACGAGAAGCTGCCATTGGCCTTCCAGTAGTCGATCGGCAGCGGCGCGCTGGCGCGCACCGTGGCCTCGTGCTGGTCGACCGGCACGCCGGTTGCCGGCTCGGCCGGGAGGTAGACATAGTCGCCGCCCACCGAGTAGTCGCCGAACTCGTAGTCGCCGCCGAGCCCCGCCCGCGCAACGCGCGGCCCGTCCGGATCGACCTGCAGCTTGGCCCCCAGCGCCACCCCGTCATAGGGCGAGCCACGCGCCCCGAGCACCACATACGAGGCATCGTCCTCGAGCCCGCTGGCGACGCCGGTGTTCACCTGATCGGGCTCGGCGAAGGCGTTGACGCCGGCAAGATGGAAGCTCTGCCCACCGACCACCTCGAGCCAGCCGCCGCCCGAGAAATTGGCGAGATAGCGCGCCCCGACATTGGCCCTCAGCCCCGTCTCCTGCCGGTCGGTGCCGGTGAAGCGGTCGTAGGAGAAGAGGTTGGTGTCATCGAGCACGAAGCTGTGCGCATTGTCGTTGGTGATTCCCACCAGCGTCGTGTCGCTGCCGCGATAGACCACCTGCGCGATCGGCTCGAGCAGGCGAGTATCGAGCCCGCTGTTGGCGATCAGCGGCCAGCGGAAGTCGATCGCCGCGATCGGAGTGGCCTCGAACAGGAACTGGTCGGCGGGCTCGGCCAGCCCGGGTGGCACGTCGACGCCATTGCCGTCGTCATAGCTGCTGACATCGGTCCGCAGCCCCAGATACGGCGTCGCCACCACGCCGCCGGGGGCGATGAGCTGGTTCTGCCAGCTGACCTCGCCCGTGGCATGCGCCTTGGTGCCCTCGTAGCCGAAGACATAGGGCACGCCGGCGAACAGCTCGGCCGAGTTGGCGTTGCGTTGCACTCCGAGCAGATTGCCGTTGGCGCGCACCTGGCCCCACTCGCCGAGGTCGAAATAGCCGTTGCCGCGCGCATTGGGCAGCGCCAGCGCCTGCTGGTCCTCCGCGAGGCCCGCCTCGAAATCGGTCAGGTAATTGTCGAGCCTCAGGAACTGCTGCAGCCGGATGTCGGCGTAGTAATCGGCGCTGAGATGGGTGGCGTAGACCTGGTTGATCGCCGAATCCCGCGTGTCGAAATCGTAGTCGTCGAGATAGGCCGCGTCCGAGAACGCCGTGTAGGTCCAGCCTGCCGTCCAGTCGGCCGCGAGTTCGAACCGGCCCGAACTCTGGATGGCGCCGCGCCACTGCCGGTTGCCGATGCCGGTGTAGGCGCCGGGATCGAGCTGGTAGATCCCCGAGCCCTTGACCGTGAACGCGCCGTAGTCGAACCGCTGCCGCCACTCGGCCGCCATCAGGAAGCCCTGGCGCGACATCAGCGACGGGGCGAGGATGATATCTGTGCTGTCGCCGGCATTGATGAAGTAGGGCACCGTCAACCGCGCCCCATACTCCGCCTTGTAGTTGACGCTCGGCAGCGTGAACCCGGTGCTCTGTCGCGCGCTCGGATCGGGTAGCGAGAGCCACGGCAGCCAGGCCACCGGAATGCCGAGCACTTCGAGCGATGGCTGCTCGAAATAGATCGTCTTGGTCTGGCTGTTCTGCACGAGCTTCGCGGCCTTGACGCGCCAGCCGATGCGCCGGCCCTTCTCGTCGATGCAGAGACCGCACGGCGAATAGGCCGCGTCGTTCAGCACCGTCTCGAGCTCGGCCGAATAGCTCACGTCGCGTGCAGTGACCGTGGCGCCCGCGGTGGTGGTCAGCGTCAGCGACTGGATGAAGGCCTCCTTCATCCCATCCGTCACCTCGATCCTGTCGGCGGTGTATTTAGTGCCCTGCGGATCGACGATCTCGACATTGCCGATGCACAGCAGGGCCCCGGACTTCTGCTCATAGCGCAGGTCGTCGCAGGCGATCGAATAGCCAGCATAGTGCATCAGCACGCGCCCCTCGGCGCTGATCACGTCGCTCCGGCTGTCATAGGAAAGCGTGTTTGCCTGCACCTCGGCCGGCTGGCCTACCTCGGGCAGGGTCGCGAAGAATCCCTCGGGCAGGAATTGCGCGGCGGCGGGAAGGGTGGAGCCGATACCGGCTGCGAGCGCGAGCAAAAGCGCGGCGCCGAACCGGCGCAAGCGCGTCCTTCCCCC
This sequence comes from Devosia sp., assembly GCF_028290645.1. GTDB lineage: Bacteria > Pseudomonadota > Alphaproteobacteria > Rhizobiales > Devosiaceae > Devosia_A. Next base: position 8,866 of record NZ_JAQGJL010000389.1, read on the forward strand.
CCGGTCGCGGCGCCAATTGCTCACGTCCGTCCGTCTTCCCTGTTGAGCAGCACCGTCACACCGATGACGATTGCCACCATCGCTGGCCCTGCGACTGCAATGGCCGGATGCATCACGCCGGCGCCCCCGGCGCGTCCCGCCATCTCGGTCACGACATAAACCAAGACCCCAAGGACGATACCATAAAGCACCGCCCCACCATACTTATTGGTCCTTCGATAACCGGCCGTAAACGCGAAGGCAATGACGAGCGAGCCACACAATGTCAGCGGCAGCGCGAGGAGCCTGAGGAACCGCGTCAGCGTCGGCGCCCGCTCCCTCGGATCGCTGAGCCGAGAGGCGAGCGAGTTCGCCAGTTCCCATACCGTCATGTCCTGCACCGAGGCGAGGCTGGCCTTCATGTCGCCTTCGGTGCGCGACGTAGGCAGGCGGAAATCGGTAAGCTTCTCCGGCACTTCGTTGGAGCGGTAGCGCATCGCCTCCGGCATCACCCACTCATTGCCTACCAGCTCGGCAGTCGGCGCCTCGATCCGGTCGCGCGGCGTGTCCATCAGGAAGATGTTGATGCTGCCCAGCGAAGCCCCCGAGGGATGCACATACCCGGCCTCGAGAATGTAGTGGACATCCGCCCGCCGCTCGTCGAGCCACAGCGTTCCGGCCCGGCTGAGCGAGCCGCTGGCGGCGGCGCTGGGCGAGAGATAGCGGTTGAGCTGCACCACCCCGGTATCGACCAGCAGCGCCACCAGCAGGCCGCCGAGCACAGTCACCGCCAGCGGCGCCTTCATCAGCCGCCAGATCGATCGGCCCGAGGCCTTGATCACCGTCATCTCGCGCGTCGCCTGCAGGTTCAGCAGCCCCGCAATGCTGCCGACGAGGAAGGTCAGCGGCAGCGTGTCGATGATCCAGCGCGCCGCCGCTACGGCGATCGCCGCAAGGGCGAGCACCGGCCCGCCGGCGTTGGAGAGTGCGGCGAACCGCGACGTGTTGAGCGATTCGACCAGCGCCACGATCACGAACAGCACCGCGAGGGTGAGCCCGATATTGCCCATCAGCCGCTTCACGATGATCCAGTCGATGCGGTTCATGCGCTGTGCGCCTCCCGTGGCATCGGCACGAACAGGCGCAGCCGGGCGACCAGCAGCATGACGGAGATGACGCTCAACACCACGACGCCCGTCGCCTCGTGCGCCCAGCCCGACACCGGGGCATAGGAGGTGACGGCCCGCTCGAACAGCACCGCGCCGAGCACCGTGATCTCGACCGGCAGCAGCGGTTCCTTCCGTCGCCCCGACGGGAAGGCGGCAATCGCCGCGACGAACAGGCAGAGCGCCAGCACGCGGAACCCGTCGGCGGTGCGCTCGGCGATGCGGCGGAGGGACTCGCTGGGCCAGTCGCCGGTGGCGAAGCCCTGCGTCACCATTGCATAGGTGCTCTGGTCGCCGCGGCGCTCGCCCATGTCGGCGGCGCCGGTCAGCCGTTCGAGCGCGATGTCGTAGCGCTGGAACGAGATCTCCGAGAACTGGCCGGTCGCGGTGCGATACTGGATCGTCCCGTCCTTGAGCTGCAGTACATAGCCGAGCTCGTCGGCGGTGATCAGCGCCGAGTCGGCGATATAGGTGCGCCGTGTTGCCGTGTCGCGCCGGTCGTCGGCGAAGAACGAGGTGATCTCGCCATCCGCGCCGCGCCCCCCCACGGTGATCGTCACCCCGTCGCCCAGCTCGGCGAAACGGTTCGGCATCAGCGAGCGGCCCACGAGGTCGGCCGCCGCCCTGGCGCTGATCAGGTCGGATTCGCGCTTCGCCGCGGGCTCGATCACATGCGCGAGCAACAGCACCAGCAGCGTGCCGATCGCCGCATAGCCGAGGATGGTGCCGATCAGCACCGGCAGGCGCTGCGAGCCGTGGATGATGTGGAGTTCCCGCGAGGTCTGCAGCGCCCGCAGCGCCCGAGCTAGCCCCACGGCGAGGCACACATAGAGAAACGCGATGGAGAGCGGCGGCAGCCCCAGGATGGTCTGCCAGAACAGCGTCCCCAGGCCCCGGTCGCGGACCGCCCCGACCTCGACGATCCTGAGCGTCTGCACGAGGTACAGAATGGTCAGCGCAACGCCGAATAGCGCAGCGGCTTCGGCGGCAAAAAGCTTGAGAAGATAAGTGCCTAGCCGAGTCATGTCTGAGACGAGTTCCGACGCGCCCACCACCCGGACCGCCCCCGGACGAGATGAAGCAGATGAAGTTTGCCTGCCTGCCGCTTGGCTTGGCAAGGAAAAGCGGCGGCCTCGCGACCGCCGGGTCCCGGGTGTTGCGGGATTGACGCGACGGGCGTAGCCACTATCAGTCGACTGACCAACCGTCGCGGGCAATCGCGCTCGCCTCATTGCCACAAGGTATTT
>NZ_JAQGJL010000408.1 GCF_028290645.1 Devosia sp.
CCATCGCGCATTTGGGCGAAGCGGCGCTCAACTCGTTCAGCTACGCGCTGGTCGGCGGGGTGCTGGCAGTAGCGTTCGCGGCGGCGGCAGCCTACGGCATGACGCGGCTGACGCTGATCGGCGCCAATGGCTGGTTCATGCTGATCTTCACCGGCACGCTGTTTCCGTTCCAGATGTACCTGGTGCCGCTGCTGTTCGGCTATCAGCGGCTGGGGCTGGTCAACACCTGGTTCGGCATGCTGCTGGTCTATGTCGCGATTTGCATCCCGTTCCCGCTGCTGGTGCTGCGCAATTCCTTTTCGGGCATCAGCCGCGAAGTCGACGAAGCGGCGCGCATGGAGGGCGCGAGCGAATGGCGGGTGTTTATCTCGATGATCGTGCCGAACGCCGCCGGCCCGCTGATCGCGCTGTTCCTGCTGCAGTTCACCTTCATCTGGAACGACCTGCTGTTCTCGTCGATCCTTGCCAATGGAATCGAGGTGCGCTCGATCATGGTGGCGCTGCAGTCGCTGCAAGGCACCTATTCGACGCTTGGACCCAATGTGGTGATTACGGCGACGCTGATTTCGAGTATCCCCACCGTCCTGCTGTTCATTGCGCTGAGGAAATATTTCATGGCGGGACTGCAGTTGGGAACGAAGTGACCTCCGAGACGACGATGAAAGCGCCCAGGGTGAAATCGATGTCGGCAGACCTGGGCGGCGACGCCGGCTACGGCTACCGGCAGGATGGCGGCTCGATCGCCAGCCAGATCTTCGAGCACCTGATGCAGCAGATTCTCGACATGCGGCTGCAGCCGTTCCAGGAATTGTCCGAGGCGCGGCTCGCCGCCGAGTTCGGTGTCAGCCGCACGCCGGTGCGCGAGGCCTTCGCCCGTCTCGCCCGCCGCGGGCTCGTCGATATCCTGCCGCAGCGCGGCACCCGCGTCTCCCCGCTCAGCGAGGACCTGATCGCCAAGTCGCGCTTCATCCGCGAAGCGTTGGAACGCCCGCTGGCCCGGCTCGCCGCCGAGAAGCTGACGTCCGAGATCGAGGCGCTGCTGATGCGCGAGGTGGCCCTGCAGAAAACGTTCGCGGAACTGTCGGACGATCAGAGTTTCCTGCAGTCCGACGACCGCTTCCACGCTCTCATCGCCAAGGCTGCGGGGTTCGAATCGATCTGGGACGACGTTCGCGAGGTCAAGTTCCACATGGACCGCGTCCGCCGGCTATCGCTGCTCAGCCAGCAGCACATGTTCTTCATCGTCGGCGAGCACATCGAGATCCTCGACCGCCTGAAGGCCCATGACGCCGACGGCGCCGACAAGAGCATGGCGGTTCACCTGATCTCCGTGATGCGCGAGCTCGACCTGGTACGCGCCAAGCACCCCGAGTATTTTCTCACGGAGCCGCCCACGAGGCCGCAGGCGGGATAGTGGAACGGGCCCGGCCCGGCTCATGGAGTGAGGCGGCCGGTGGGGTGGTGGGTAGCGGATCGCTGGTCCATGAGCGGGATGGTCATGGCCCTCATTGTGCTCAAGGCGGTGGCCGTTGCGCTGCTGTTGAAGATAGCCCTTGGCGTTTCCGCACCGCCGCAACGCCGACCTGCTGCCGCTGCTGCCGGTCTGGCTCTCCCTGATCGCGCTGGAGGGCGCGTTCCATTGGGCGTGCCCATCGCGTCGGCGGCGATTCGCAGGATTGATGTTCACCGAGGGGAATTAGTGGCGCACCCGACGAGATTCGAACTCATGACCTCTGCCTTCGGAGGGCAGCGCTCTATCCAGCTGAGCTACGGGTGCAGCGGATCAAGGCAATAGGCGATTGGGGCGTGGAGTGCAAGACGGGTCTGCTCGGCCGGCCGGGGCTGGCCGAGCAGGGTGGGGTGGCCTTGGGGATCAGGCGGCGCGGTGCCAGAGGCGGTCGAGTTCGCCGAGCAGGCGGAAGGTGACGCCCTCGATCGCGGCGCTGTCGCTGAGCGGGCCGGCGGGCTCGTCGGACTCGCCGATGTCGCCACGCTGCGCGGCCGAGTGGAGCGCCGCGAAGACCGAGGCGATGCCGTGCTCGAGTTCGTCGTCGAGCAGCGGGGCATCGTCATCCGCCAACTCGATATCGACGATGGTGTCGGCGTAGACAGCCGAAGCGGTGTCGGAGTAATCACCCATGGATGGCGCTCCGACATCCGCCACGGCCGCGTCCGCCGCCAGGTCCGCCTCGTTAACCGCCTCGACGGGCGAAGCGAGGTCCGCTTCGACATCCGTTGCGGCGGGAATTGCCAGCGCCGCCTCGAGGGCAGCGGCGATATCGAGGGCGACGCCCGCTTCGACCTCGGCTTGAGTGGCCGCGGCTTCGACCTCAGCAACAATCTCGGCCGCGACAGCGGCAAGATCGGGTTCGATGACAGTTTCAATGCCGGCTTCGCTGAAATCGGGTTCGGCGACTGCCTCGAGCACGGGTGGCGCATCGTCATCCCGGGCGGCATCGCCTCCGGTCGCGGCGGCAGCGGGGCCGGCCTGGAGGGCGGGTGCATCCGTCGTGATCTCGTCGGCGGTGGCGGCCGGCGCGCCGGCGGGTTCGGCGACCCCCTCGACAACGGTGGCGGCAGTGGTGTCGTCGGCCTGGGCGGCGACGATCGGGTCGAAATCGGGGTCGGTGTCTTGCCGGTCCGCGGTGTCGCTCATCGTTCTCTCCGAACTCGGGTTGAGACGAAGTCTCTGCTGGGTTGGGGCGACCTGCCCCGCGAACGGATTCGCTGGTCGGCCGAGAAAGAACGCTAAGTGGCTCAAGTGGCTCGTTTCGGACCGGAATCCGGCAGTCCAGTGACGATTTCGTGTCGGCGGCGCTCGCGTCAGAACGGCGCGGGGACGCGAAAACTCACCCAATGGCCCTGCGGATGGTTGAAGGCCAGTTCCTCGGCGTGGAGCTGCAGGCGGTCGGCGGCGGCGAGGGCTTCGCCGGTCGCATAGAACGGATCGCCGAGGATGGGATGGCCCAGTTCCAGCATGTGGACGCGCAGCTGATGGGTGCGGCCGGTCAGCGGGTAGAGCCGCACGCGGGTGATGCCGCCTTCGCGGGCTTCCACCTGCCAGTCGGTGACGCTGGGGCGGCCGCGCTCGTAATCGACGCGCTGCCGGGGCTTGTGCTCCCAATCGGTGGCGAGCGGCAGGTCGATGCGGCCCTCGTCGGCTTCGATATCGCCCCAAACCCGCGCCACGTAGGACTTTTTCGCCCGCCGCTGCTCGAATTCCTGGCCGACATGGCCGAGCGCTTTCTTGTTGAGGCACATGACGAGGACGCCCGAAGTGTCCTTGTCGAGACGGTGCGCCATGGCGGCGGTGGGCCAGCGCTGTTTCACCCGCGCCTCGAGGCAATCGGCGAGCGCCGGGTCCTTGCCGGCGACCGAAAGCAGGCCCGAGGGCTTGTCGAGGACGACGATGTCGTCGTCGGCGTGCACCACCGTCAGCCAGGGCTCGGTCGGCGGGCGGTAGTCGAAGGTGGCGGGCATCGGGTTCAGCATCGGCCCCGCTCTTAGCAGCATATGCGCGCGGGGAGAAACGCTGCGTTACGTACCTCAGGGCACTGGAAATCAGCGGCGAATGGCGCGATGGTGCGCCACAATGTCGGCGGGCCCGTTCGGGCGGAACGCCGCTTCCAGCGAGGAATGGAGTTTATCATCATGAGCGCAGAGCGCCGGGTTGGCGTCGGGATTATCGGGTGCGGCAATATCTCGAGCGCGTACCTCAAGGCCATGCAGGGGTTTGCCGTGCTCGAGGTGATCGGGGTGGCGGACATGAAGCCGGAGGTGGCCGAGAAGAAGGCCGCCGAGTTCGGGCTCACGGCGATGCCGGTCGACGCGCTGCTCGCCGACCCGCGGGTCGAGATCATCGTCAACCTCACGATTCCGCGGGCGCATGTCGAGGTCGGGCTTCGCGCCATCGCTGCGGGGAAGCACGTCTATGGGGAAAAGCCGTTCGGGGTGACGTTTGCCGAGGGCAAGCGGCTGGCCGAGGCGGCGAAGGCGGCGGGGCTGCGCGTCGGCTCGGCGCCCGACACCTTCCTTGGCGGCGGGCACCAGCAGGCGCGGGCGCTGATCGATTCGGGCGCGGTGGGCGAGGTGGTCGGCGGCACGGCGTACTTCGCCTGTGCGGGGCACGAGCGCTGGCACCCCGATCCGGCGTTCTACTACGATTTCGGCGGCGGGCCGGTGCTCGACATGGGGCCGTATTACATCACGGACCTGGTGAACCTCCTCGGGCCGGTGGCGAGCGTCCAAGCGATGAGCGCGACGCCGCAGAAGGAGCGGCCGATCCTGTCGGATGCCAAGCGCGGGCAGATGATGCCGGTGAAGGTTTTCACCCATGTGGCGGGGCTGCTGCAGTTCCGGTCGGGCGCCATCATCCAGGTGACGCTGAGCTTTGACGTGCCGGCGCATGCGCACCTGCCGTTCGAGCTCTATGGCTCCAAGCTCACCATGCTGGTGCCGGACCCGAACAATTTCGGCGGCGAGGTGAAGACCCGCCCGGCGACCGAGAAGGACTGGACGACGGTGCCCTACGCCCTGCCCTATGCCGATGGGAATTATCGCTCGCTCGGCGTCGCCGACATGGCGCATGCGATCCTCGAAGGCCGGCCGCACCGCGCCTCGGGGGACCTGGCGCTGCACGTGCTCGAGGTGATGGAGGCGTTCGAGACGGCGAGCCGGGAGCGCCGGGCGGTGGAGATCACCACGCCGGTGGAGCGGCCGGCGCCGCTGGCGGAGTCGGTGATCGGGTGAGTCGAGGGGGGTGGCGCGTGGGGCACTGCGCCTTACGCGGAGGGAATGAGGGCGACGGAGTCCCCCACCAACTCGATGTCATCCCAGCGAAAGAATACGCCGGCGTGGGGGACGCGGGGATAAGGTGGGGGAAGATTTTTTCTCGGCACCCCGGAAAACCTCGGCATCGGGGCTCCCGCCCACCCCCTCCCTGCTCCCCCATGAAGGGGGAGGTGTCGCATCGAGGCTGTGGGACGATCGAGCCTCAATCACCGGGGACCGGGTGGCGGCGCTCAGTTGAGCGGGTTGCCGTCGCGCTCTTCTTCGTGCTGCACCGCGACATCGCCATTGGCCGAGAGGCGGACCTTGTCGCCTTCGATTTCGGCGACGAGATCGCCCGGGATGAAGTGGTGATGGCCTTCGTGGCGACCCTCGCCGCCATCCTCCCGGCTCAGCTTGATCCGCCCGCCCTCGACCCTGTCGACGACCCCGACATGCACCCCATCGGCGCCGATGACTTCCATGTGCTCACGAATGGACGAGAGATTCTGCATGGGACTGCTCCTTGGTTTTGGAGCGGGGGTAACGCGCGAGGGGCGGGAAGGGATGCGGGGCCCCCACTTGCGAACCCCCAACAATCTGAGTCATGTATTGTCTTGGGCAGGGGGAATAAATGACATTCAAAGATGACGTCGCCGATTTGGCGAAGCGCGCCATTAGTGCGCAAGCTGTAGCTCAAACCGAGGAGGCCACAAAGAACGCCATCATCATGCCCTTCTTGAGGGTGCTTGGATTTGATGTGTTCGATCCCACACAGGTTATTCCGGAATACGTTGCGGACGTCGGGCTGAAAAAGGGCGAGAAGATCGACTACGCCGTCAAGATCGGCAATCGGATCGAGTATCTTGTCGAGGCCAAGTCGGTTTCGACCAACCTCCGAGACGCTCAGTACAGCCAGCTGTTCCGCTACTTCCATACCTGCGACGCCAACATCGGCATCCTGACCAACGGGCTCCACATCTGGTTCTTCACCGACCTCGAAGCGCCCAACAAGATGGACGCCAACCCGTTCTTCAAGTTCGACCTGCTGGACTACGACGACAACGACCTGCGCGAGCTGGAGAAGTTCCACAAGAACACCTTCAGCATCGAGAACGTGCAGGCCGCCGCGTCGACGCTGAAATACCTTCGTGGCGCGATGAGCTTCATCGAAAAACAGTGGGCAACCCCGGACGAGGAGTTCGTGCGCATGGTGGCGCGCGGCTTCTACGAAGGCCAGTTGCGCTCGTCGGTGGTCGAGACCTTGAAACCAATCGTCAAGCGCGCGTTTGACGATCTGTTCCGCCAACGAGCGCTGAAGAAGATCGATGTGGCCTTCGACGGCGGAAAGGAGGAGCGGCTACCGGAGGTGGACGAGAACAGGGTCGAGACCACTCAGGACGAGCTGCAAGGCTTCATGATCATACGCGCCATCGCGGCAGAGGTGGCCCCGGTGTCGCGGATCGTGATGCGGGACGCACAGAGCTACTGCGCCATCCTGTTCGACGACAACAACCGGAAGCCGATTGCGCGGCTACATTTTAATGGCAAGGGGAAGTTTGTGACGGTGTTCGGGGCGGACAAGGAGGGGGTGAGGCACGACGTGGCGGGGTCGAGGACATCTTTGCTCTGCGTGAGCGACTCGTTGAAGTAGTGCGCTCGTACCTGTAGCGATAGCGTCAGCCTTACGGAGACGTACAGCACGATGCCGAAAAGCATACTTGCAGTTGGCCTGCAGCTAGCTAGCGATGCAGTGAAGACGTGTGAGTTCTCGAGCAGATCGTCATTACTCGACGCCGATATCGTACTATTCAGGCCGAACATCGGGGAAATGTATCTTCCACCGTTGAAGTGGTTTCAGGGGAAGGTGTCGCTTGACGAAAGCGAATCGTTTCAACTCCGCGAAGCCGTTGCCCACTGGCGCAGAGAAATAATGGAGCTCGTCGAGTCTGGAAAGAATGTATTCGTATTTCTTACCGATTTTGAAGAAGTTTATGCTGCCACTGGATCGAAGGAATATTCTGGGACTGGCAGAAATAGACAAACTACAACTCATGTATCGCCAATTACCAATGTTTCATGCCTGCCGATTTCGGCAAAATTCATAGACACGCGCGGCTCAATCATGATTCTGTCCCAGCATGGTGTAGAATTTTTAAAGGAATACTGGAGAGAGTTCGGCTCAAAGAGTGAGTACAAGATGTTGCTCGAGGGAGAGGGCTTCGTCCCTTGCATTGTAACCAAGTCTGGCCAGAAGCCGGTGGGAGCAATTGTGCGGGCAAAGAAGTCAACCGGTGCTCTCGTGCTGCTTCCGGATGTAGACTTTGAGGATCAGCGCTTCGTAACGAAGACCGGTAACTGGAGTGTGGAAGGCACTCGCTTCGCCGAGCGGTTTATCTCCCAAGTAGTTGCAATGGATGCGACCCTTCTTTCATCGGAAGCGGCGACACCAGCTCCTCAGTGGGTTACCGAGCAGGCATACCGTCTCCACGGAGAGGCCGAACTCCTAGATGAACTGAATAGAATCTCCAGCCGAATGGAGGCTCTGTCGCAGAAGCGAAGCGATGTTGAGTCGAGATATCAGGAAGCGGGACGACTACGTGGGCTCCTTTATGAAACCGGGAAACGTCTGGAGCAGTCCATCATCGATGCCTTGACCCTGCTGGGGTTCGCGGCGGCTAGATATAGCGATGGTGCGTCTGAATTCGACGTTGTCTTTGAGAGCGAGGAGGGCCGGCTGATAGGGGAGGCCGAAGGCAAAGACAGTAAGCCGATCGCGATAGAGAAGCTTCGTCAGTTGGCCATGAATTTGCATGAAGACGCGACCAAGACGGATGCTCAGGGTCTAGCAAAAGGTGTGCTTTTTGGCAACGCGCACAGATTGCTGCCTCCCGCGCAGCGCCAGGAATTCTTCACCGAGAAATGTCGCAACATGGCTGTCTCAACGAGTGTCGCACTCGTTAGAACGACATCTCTGTTCAATGTCGCGCAGTATTTGGGCGACGTTGATGATCCGGACTTTAGGCGCGAGTGCCGGCTCGCGATGTTGGAGCAGTCGGGTGAGGTTGTGTTCCCATCGATTCCGCAGAAGCCAGACCGGGACCAAGAAAGCATAGTCTTGTCGACCGGTAGTAGTAACTCCGAGTAGCCCCGCCGGCCTAGTGCGCCCCGTCCCAATCCCGCGCGGCGGCGGCGTCGACCTTGATCGGCACGGTGAGGCGCACGGCGGGTTCGCTGGCCATTTCCATGGTCTTGACGATCACCGGGATGGCGCCCTGCTCCTTGCCCTCGTCGACCTCGAAGATCAGTTCGTCGTGGACCTGCAGCAGCATCCGGGCGTCGATGCCGGCGGCCTGGAGGGTCGGTTCCATCTTGATCATGGCGCGGCGGATGATGTCGGCGGCGGTGCCCTGGATGGGGGCGTTGATCGAGGCGCGTTCGACGAAGCTGCGTTCGGCGGGGTGGGAGGAGTTGGCGTTGGGGAAGTTGACCTTGCGGCCGAACAGGGTCTCGACGTAGCCGTCGGCCTTCACCTTCCTCCGCTGCTCCGCCATGTAGTCCTGGATGCCGGGGAAGCGGGCGAAATAGGTCTTGATGTAGTCGCCGGCTTCGCTGCGCTCGATGCCGAGCTGGTTGGCGAGGCCGAAGGCCGAGATGCCGTAGATGATGCCGAAGTTGATCGCCTTGGCGCGACGGCGGACTTCGGACGGCATGCCTTCGATCGGCACGTTGAACATTTCGGACGCCGTCATGGCGTGGATGTCGAGGCCCTCCTCGAAGGCATCCTTCAGCCCCTCGATATCGGCGATGTGGGCGAGGACGCGGAGCTCGATCTGCGAATAATCGGCGCTGATCAGGATTTTTCCCGGGCTGGCGACGAAGGCGGTGCGGATCTTGCGGCCGTCCTCGGTGCGGACCGGGATGTTCTGGAGGTTCGGATCGTTCGAGCTCAACCGCCCGGTGAGCACGGAGTGCTGCGAATAGGTGGTGTGGACGCGGCCGGTGCGCGGGTTGATGTAGGTGGGGAGCGCGTCGGTATAGGTGCCCATGAGTTTCGTCAGCTGGCGCCAATCGACGATGGTGCGGGCGAGCGGGATGCCCTGCGCGGCGAGCTCCTCGAGGACGTCGGCACCGGTCGACCAGGCGCCGGTCTTGGTCTTGGTGCCGCCGGGGAGCTTCATCCGGTCGAACAGGATTTCGCCGAGCTGCTTGGGCGAGCCGAGGTTGAAGTTGGAGCCGGCGAGCTCATAGGCCTCGGCTTCGAGCGCCGCGGCGCGCTGGGCGAAATCGCCGGAGAGACGGCTCAGGATCTGGCGATCGACGGTGATGCCGCGGCCTTCCATGCGGGCGAGCACGGGGGCAAGGGGACGCTCGATGGTCTCGTAGAGCGTCGTCATGTTCTCGGCGACGAGGCGGGGCTTCAGCACTTTCCACAGGCGGAAGGTGAGATCGGCATCCTCGGCGGCGTATTTCGCGGCGTCTTCGATGGGGACCTGGGCGAAGGTTTTCTGGGTCTTGCCGGAGCCGATCAGGTCCTTGATCGACATGCCCTTGAGGCCCAGCCAGTGGTCGGAGAGCTCGCCCATGGTGTTGAACTGCGGGCCATCGAGCGAATAGCTCAGCAGCAGGTTGTCGTCGAACGAGCGGACCTCGATGCCGTAGCGGTTGAGGATGCCGAGGTCGTATTTGACGTTGTGGAAGAGCTTGAGGATCGAGCGGTCGGCGAACACCGGCTTCAGCAGGTCGAGGGCCTGGCGGAGGTCCATCTGGCCTTCGGCGCGGCCGCCGCCGAAGATATCGCCGTGGCCCTCGGTGTGGCCGAGCGGCAGGTAGGCGCCGTTGCCGGGGGCGGTGGAGAACGAGATGCCGACGAGGTCGGCGGTCTGGTTGTCGAGCCCGGTGGTCTCGGTGTCGGTGGCGACGATCCCCTCGGCGCGGATGGCGGCGAGCCAGCGCTCGAGATGGGCGGCGTCGCGGATGATCTCGTAGTTGGCGTGATCGAGCGGGATGGCCTTGATCTTTTCGTGCTCGAGCCTGGCGTGCACCACCGGGGCGGAATCGGCGCGGCCCTCGGCCACCTGGCGGGCGGCGCGGGCTTCGGCGCGGGCGGTGTTGTCGAAGCCGATGGGCTCGACGGGCTTCGCGGCGAGCTCGGGATCGGCGGGCCAGGCCTCAGGATCGATATCGAGCAGGGCGCCGAGGCGCTTGGAGATGGCGAAGAACTCCATGGCCTTGAGGAACGGGAAGAGCTTTCCGGGCTCGATCTGCTGGCGGGCGAGGTCTTCGAGCGGCAGCTCGACGGGGGCTTCGCGGGTGAGGGTGACGAGTTGCTTGCTGATCCGGGCGAGCTCGGCGTTCTCCTCCAGCGCCTGACGGCGCTTGGGCTGCTTGATCTCGGCGGTGCGGGCGAGGAGGGTCTCGATATCGCCGAAGGTGTTGATGAGCTCGGCGGCGGTCTTCACGCCGATGCCCGGGACGCCGGGGACGTTGTCGACCGCGTCGCCGCAGAGCGCCTGCACCTCGATGACCTTGTCGGGACCGACGCCGAACTTGGCGAACACCTCGTCCGAGCCGATCCAGCGCAAAGCCGGCTGGCCGGGGCGCGGGATGGTATCGAGCAGGCGTACCGAGCCATCGGGCTCGACCAGCTGCATCAGGTCCTTGTCGGAGGAAACGATGGTGACCTTGCCGCCGAGGTCGCGCGCCATGCTGGTATAGGTGGCAATGATGTCGTCGGCCTCATAACCCTCCATCTCGATGGAGGGCAGGCTGTAGGCGCGGGTGGCGGCGCGGGTGAGCGGGAACTGCGGCACCAGCTCTTCGGGGGCCGGCGGGCGCTGCTGCTTGTACTCGGCGTAGATTTCGTCGCGGAAGGTCTTGGATGAATAGTCGAACACCACGGCCATGTGGGTCGGCGCGTCGTCGCCCTTGAGGTCCTCGCCCAGCTTCCAGATCATGTTGCAGAAACCGATGACGCTGCCGACCGGCAGCCCGTCGCTCTTGCGCGTGAGCTGCGGCAGGGCGTGAAAGGCCCGGAAGATGAAGCCAGAGCCGTCGACGAGTACGAGATGCATGGGAGGCGATTCCGGAGGGTCGGGCGCGGACCTTAGCCGAGATGGGGATGGGGGTTAAGCCTGACAAAGCCGGACGGGGGTGGGAGGTGATTGTTGCTGCCCATATGCTACGCTTGCTGCACAGGCGCATCGAACGGAGTTTGCCAATGTCCAAACCGGTGATCTTCACTATTGCAGCATCGTGGGACGACGAGGCTTCGGTCTGGACCGGCCACTGCGATGATATCCCGGCCGCAGCGGATGCGGCGACGCTGGACCAGTTGCTCGACAAGATTGCGGCGATGGCGCTCGACGTCCTGCCGGACAATCACCCGGACCTCGATCCCTCTCAACTCTATCTGCAGATTACAGCGCTGCGCGAAGCCGAACCCGCGGCGGCCTGATGGCGCCGCAGTTCGACCGCCCGCTGCGTGAACTCCTCAAGGCGGCGGGCTGCAGTCTCGTTCGCCAGGGCAAGGGCAGTCACGAAGTCTGGCACAGCCCAATCACGGCCCGGCATTTTCCGGTGCCGATCGGCATCCCCAGCCGCCACACAGCCAACGCCATCCTGCGCCAGGCCGGGCTGCCAAAGGCGTTCTAGGGATCCGACGCCACGAGGTTCGGCCATGGAAGAGCAGCTTTCGATTGTATTCCCCGATGCGCTCCCCATCTCTCCGGCATGCGAGGGGTTCGCATAGGGTGATGACATGCGGGCAGCGGTTTATCGGGCGTTTGGCGGGCCGGAGGTGGTGCGGGTGGAGGAGTTGCCGAAGCCGGCGCCCAAGGCCGGGGAGGTGCTGGTTAGGGTGCGGGCCTCGACGGTGAGCGTCGGGGACTACCGCATGCGGACGCGGGATCTGCCCAAGGGGCTGGGCTTCTTCGGGCCGCTCACCATCGGGATTTTCGCACCACGGAAGAAAATTCTCGGCATGGATTTTGCGGGAATCGTCGAGGCGGTGGGCGAGGGGGCGGCGCGGTTCAAGCCGGGCGACGAGGTGATGGGACTCACCGGGATGAAGTTCGGCGGGCACGCTGAATATGTCAGCCTCGCCGAGACCGAGGCGATGGTGCTGAAGCCCGAGGGCTGGAGCTTCGAGGATGCCGTGGCGCTCGTGTTCGGCGGGCACACCGTTGCCGAGTGCATCAGGCGTGTCCCGATCAAGCCGGGCGACGAAGTGCTGGTGAATGGCGCCTCGGGCGCGGTGGGGACCGCGGCGGTGCAGGCGGCCAAGCACTTTGGCGCGGTGGTGACAGGGGTGACGAGCGGCGGCAATGCCGAACTGGTGCGCTCGCTCGGGGCTGATCGGGTGATCGACTACACCGCTGAAGACTTCACCAAGAACGGCAAGCAGTACGACGTGATCTTCGAGTGCGTGGGCAATGCGCCGTTCGAACGGGTCGAGGGCTCGCTCAAGCCGGGCGGCGCGCTGCTGCTGGTGATCTCGGATCTGAAGGGCATGCTGCGCGCCGGGCGGAACAGCAGGAAAAGCGGCAAGCGCGTCATGGCCATCAGCTTCAAGCCGAGGCCCGAGCACGTCGCATTCGAGGTGGAGTTGGCAGAGGCGGGGGCCATGCGTGCGGTGATCGACCGGACCTACGACCTCGATCAGGTCGCCGAAGCGCACCGCCATGTCGAAGGCGGACGCAAGCGCGGCAACGTGGTTTTGCGGCTTGCGGGGGCGTGACTGCTTGGCGACGCACTTCGTGTCAATCCCGCGCCCGTCAAGTCATTGCCCAATTTGAGTCGCTTTCGGGCCGAATTTTCCACAAGCTTCTCATCCATGGTCCGCCGCATGAACGGGGCATTAGATAACATAAAGCGTGCCGCAGAGCGGTCGCGCTTCGCGTCAATACACAGCTTGCTGGGCGGCTTCGTCGTACCCGCGATTGCACTTCTTGGGCTGGTCGCCATAGTCGCGGTGTTGCTCGGGCTGCAGTGCGGCGGACTGGACAGATGCTTTGCGGTCAGTGCGCAGCCCATGGCTGCCAAGCTCGAGGCGCAGGCCACAGTCGAGGCGCCTGCCCACGCCGTCACGGCGGCGGTGGTGGCCGCGAGCGCGGTGGCGGTGGCCCCCGAGGCGCCGGCGATGACGAAGGTGGCGATGACCAAGCCGGCGCTGTCCGACACCGTGGTGAAGGCGCAGCGCGTCGACAAGATGATCGGCGCAACTTTCACGGCGCTCGCCGCCGATGACGCCGGCTGGCTTGCCGGCGCCGCAGCGGTGGCCGATGCCAAGCCCGTGGCGGCTCCCAAGCCCGTGCCCACCACCGATGCGGTGGCCGAGGCAAAGGCCGTCGCCACCACAAACGCCGCAGCCGATCCCGAGACCTATGCCGAGGGCGACGGTACCGGCCCGCAGCCGCAACAGGTCGCCAGCACCGGCGAAACCGCGCGTGAAGCGGTGACCGCTGCCGCCGTCGACGAAACCCCCGGTCAGCCGCTGCAACGGCCAAAGCCGCTCGAAGTCGCTGCTTTCGTCGAGGAGCGGGTTGATACGCCACCGGCGGTGAAGGCCGAGGCCCAGAAGCAGCTGGTCGCGGTGGCGAAGCCCGAGGCGGTGGAGAAAGTGGCTCCGGCCGCAGAGCCGACGCCCGCTCCGAAAGCCGCCGCCGCGCCGGTCAAGGCGAAGCCGGCCAAGGCTGCGCCGGCGCCGGGCGACACCCGCACCGTTGCCGGCCAGGGGGTCAACGTGCGCGCCGGTCCGGGCAAGTCGCAAGGCAAGCTCTTCGCCCTCGCCGGGGGCGAGAAGGTCAAGGTGAGCGAGAACCAGCGCGGCTGGCTCAGGGTCACCGACGACCAGGGCCGCACCGGCTGGGTGTACAAGACCTACGTCTACTGAGGACGGGCTCGCCGCCGTGGATCGGCGGCGCCCTACCCCTTACCCATGGTCCCCTCCCCCGCTTTCCCGGGGACCACGATGTCCCATCACCAGACGATTGATCTGTAACGACAACCTGCCGCATATGCTGTGGCAGGTTGTCGTTATTCATGGGCGGACAATTGACCGATCGCATTGCAATCGACGAGGCGCTGGTGCGCCGGCTCGTCAGATCGCAGTTTCCGCATTGGGCCGACCTGCCGATAAGGCGGGTGGCGGTCGATGGCTGGGACAACAGCACCTTTCATCTCGGCGACACGATGAAGGTGCGGCTGCCCAATGCTCCCGGCTACGCCGCGCAGGCGGCAAAGGAACTCCATTGGCTGCCGCGGCTGGCTCCGTTGCTGCCGGTGCCGATCCCCTCGCCGGTGGCTATCGGCGAGCCGGGGGAGGGTTATCCGCTGCACTGGTCGATCTACCACTGGATCGACGGCGAGACCGCGCTGGCGGGGCCGATCGGCGACCATGTCCGCTTCGCCCGCGATATCGGCAAGTTCCTCCTCGCGCTGCAGGCGATCGACGCCACGGGTGGCCCGCCGGCGGGGCGGGACAGCTTCTTCCGCGGCGGCGATCTCTCGGTCTATGACGGCGAGACCCGCCAGTGCCTCGCTGAACTCGAGGGCCAGATCGATGTGGCGGCGGCGGCCGAAACCTGGGATGCGGCGCTGGCCGCCGAGTGGCGCGATCCGCCGGTCTGGGTGCATGGCGACATTGCGCCGGGGAACCTGCTCGTCCGCGACGGCCGGCTCAGCGCCGTCCTCGACTTCGGCTGCTCGGCGGTGGGCGATCCGGCCTGCGACCTGGTGATGGCGTGGACGTTCTTTGGAGGGGCCGGCCGCGCTGCCTTCATCGAGGCGGTCGAGGCCGACACCGGCACCTGGGCGAGGGCCCGCGGCTGGGCGCTGTGGAAAGCGCTGCTGCTGCGGGTGCAGTACAGCAACCCGCAAAAGCAGGCGGCGGAGGAGCGGATCATCTCGGCGGTGGTGGAGCATCATCGCCGTGCCCGGTGAGGCGATTGCATCCTTTTTCGCCTTCGAGCATTACCGCCAGCATTAGGGGTATTTCCGCATGCACATGAATGTAGCGGTCAGCGCGTCCGGCTTTCTTGGACAGAGCGAGCTGGGGCGGTTGATCGCGGCGTATGACTGGGCGTCGACCTCGCTGGGGCCGATTTCGGGCTGGCCGTCGCATCTGAAGACCAGCGTCGGGCTGACGCTGCGCTCCCCCGTACCCATCGTCATGCTGTGGGGCGAAGACGGGGTGATGATCTACAACGACGCCTACTCGGCGTTCGCCGGCGGCCGCCACCCGAAACTGCTCGGATCCAAGGTGCGCGAGGGCTGGCCCGAGGTCGCAGACTTCAACGACAACGTCATGAAACGGGTGCTCGGGCGAGGCGAGACGCTCTCCTATCGCGAGCAGGAACTGACGCTCCACCGCAACGGCGTGCCGGAGCAGGTGTTCATGAACCTCGACTACTCGCCGATCCCCGATGAGACGGGCAAGCCCGTGGCGGTGATCGCGATCGTCCTCGAAACCACCGAGAAGGTGCGGCTCGAGCGCGCCAGCCTCGGCGAGCAGGAGCGGCTGCGCCAGATGTTCGCTCAGGCCCCCGGCTTCATGGCCATGCTGGCTGGCCCCGACCACGTGTTCGAATTGACCAACGACGCCTACATGCAGCTCGTCGGCCATCGGGACGTCGTCGGCAAGGCGGTGCGCGATGCGTTGCCGGAGATCGCCGGGCAGGGATTCTACGAACTGCTGGACCAGGTCTATACGAGCGGCGAGCCGTTCATCGGCAGGGAGGTGAAAGTCTGGCTGCAGCGCACACCGGGGGCCGAGCGCGAGGAGCGGTTCGTCGACCTGATCTACCAGCCGGTGCGCGACGCCGCCCACCAAGTGGTCGGCATCTTCGTCGAAGGCTCGGATGTCACCGAGCGGGTGATGGCCGAAGCCCTGGTGCGCCAGAGCGCCGAGCAGTTCCGCAGCTTTGCCGAAGCCATGCCCAACCACGTCTGGACGGCGCCGCCCAGCGGCCTGCTCGACTGGTTCAATTCGCGCGTCTACGAGTATAGCGGGGCGCAGCAGGGCGACCTCGACGGCAATGCCTGGACCGAGATCGTCCATCCGGACGATCTCGAGGACGCCGCCCGGCGCTGGGGCGAAAAGCTGGCGATGCGCGAGCCCTACGAGGCCGAATTCCGCCTGCGGCGGCACGACGGCGCCTTTCGCTGGCACATTGCCCGCGCCGTGCCGATCTTCGACGGCGAAGGCCAGATCAGCCGCTGGATCGGCACCAATACCGATATCGACGACCAGAAGCGGGCGGTCGAGGCACTCGCCGAGAGCGAAGCGCGGTTGCGGCTTGCCATCGAGGCCGGGCAGCTCGCCGTCTGGGAACTGGATGTACCCACGCACCACGTCACGCCGTCGCCGGCCCTGAACCGGCTCTACGGCTTTCCCGAAGATGCGATGCCGACCGCCGAAGACTACCGGTCGCGCTATGCGCCGGGCGAAACCGAGCGGCTGGCGCAGCTTGGCGCCGAGGCCGCGGAGCGCGGCGATACCGATCTCGAGGTCGAGGTCCGGCACCTCTGGCCCGACGGCACCGAGAAATGGCTGCTCATCCGGGCCCAGGCGGCCGACGGGGGCAAGCGCGCCATCGGCGTGGTCATCGACATCACCGAGCGCAAGCGCGTCGAGCAGCGGCTGGTCGAGAGCGAGCGGCGCTTCCGCCTGTCGCAGAATGCCGCCGGCATCGCCTCGCTGGAGCTGGATATCCCCACAGGGACGGTGATCGGCTCCGAGCATTTCTGGGATCTGTGGGGGCTCAGCCCGCGTGAGAGCGTCCATATCAGCGTGCTCGAGGACATCGTCCTGCCGGTCGACAAGGATGTCCGCTCGACGCCCGAGACGCGCAAGAACGGCACCGCCGTCCCCAATGTCGAATACCGCATCCGCCGGCCGGACAATGGCGAGGTGCGCTGGCTGTCGCGCCATATCGAGTTCATCCACGACGAGGCCGGCAAGCCGATCCAGATGTTCGGGGTGATGCGCGACATCACCGAGGAAAAGGAAGCCCAGTCGCGCCAGCAGATGTTGACGCACGAGCTCGAGCACCGGATCAAGAACATCCTCGCCATGGTTTCGGCCATCGCGTCGCAGACCCTGCGCAACTCCGACATCGAGACGGCGAGCGCGGCGCTCAACGAGCGGCTGCGGGCGCTCTCCAATGCCCACGACATCCTCAACAAGACCCGCTGGACCGAAGCCTCGCTGGGCGAGGTGGTGGCGGCGACGATCGCGCCGATGCCGTCGGAGCGCATCTCGGTCGAAGGGCCGCCTGTGGCGCTGAGCCCTAAGATGGCGCTGTCGCTGGCGCTTGCCGTCAATGAGCTGGGGACCAACGCGCTGAAATACGGCGCGCTCTCCAACGATACCGGCCGGGTCGAAATCACGTGGGGGTTCAAGCCCGCGAGCGATGACGCGCCGCGCATGCTGGAATGGCGCTGGACCGAGCATGGCGGCCCCCAGGTGTCTGCACCGTCGCGCCGGGGCTTTGGACGCTTCCTTGTCGAGCGGGTGCTTGCGGGGGATTTTGGCGGCACGGTAAGGATCGATTATCTCCCCGGCGGCGTTCATTGTGTATTGAGCGCTCCGTTTCCCGACCGGCCGGGTGCAGAGCCGGATGGGCGCCAGGGTGCGCCCGGTAATGTGCGTGAGATCCAGTGATGCCGGACAGCCGTTCCCCGCAGAAAGTCCTCGTCGTCGAAGACGAAGCCTTGCTGCTGTTCTCGATCGCCGACGACCTGCGGGACGCCGGGTTCGAGGTACTGGAGGCGGCCAATGCCGACCAGGCGATCGCGCTGTTGTCGAAGCATCCGGAAATCGGGCTGCTGTTCACCGACATCGACATGCCCGGCACGATGGACGGGATGAAGCTGGCGGCCGTCGTCCACGATCGCTGGCCGCCGGTGCGGATCATCATCACCTCGGGCAAGCAGCCCCCCAGCATGGACCGCATCCCGGCGGACGGCCTGTTCATGCCCAAGCCCTACACAACGGCAGGCGTGGTGGCGGCGATGAGTACGCTGCTGAACTAGCCCAGGAGTTCCACCACCTGCTCGTCGCCCAGCTGGCCGAAATGGCGGTAGTGGAGGCTGACGGCGAGGAAGGGCTCAGGGGTCTTCAAACAGATCAGCATGTCGGCGTCCTGCGCGAGGCTTTCGATCACGTCGGGCGGCGCCACGGGAACCGCGAGGATGATCCGCGCGGCGCCCTCGAGGCGCAGGGCGCGGATGGCGGCGCGGGCGGTGTTGCCGGTTGCGACGCCATCGTCGACCACGACGCAGACCCGGCCCTTGACCGGGACCGGCTGCCGGCCGCCGCGCAAGGAAAGGCGGCGGCGCTCGATCTCGGCGAGCTGGCGCTCCTGCTCGGCCTCGAGATAGCCGGCCGGCGGATCGACGAGGCGCATCACCTCCTCGCTCACCACCAGTTGCGGGCGGCTGCCTTCGGCGACCGCGCCGAGGCCATATTCGGACTGTCCCGGGGCGCCGATCTTTCTCACCAGCAACAGGTCGAGCTGGGCCCCCAGCGCCGTCGCCACTTCGCGCGCCACCGGCACACCCCCGCGCGGTAGCGCGAGGATCAGCGGATCGGTCAGATCGAGGGCAGCGATCTCGGGCGCCAGCGCCCTTCCGGCTTCCCGGCGGTCGGTGAAACTGGGTTCGATGCCGTGCTGCGAGAACATGGTGATGCGTCCGAACGGAACTGCACGCCATGTCAACGCGCTTCGCCCACCAGTGGTTTCAAAGGAGCGCCGGTTTCCCGGCCCTCGCATATGCACCTGCTGACCGCCTACTCGACCTGGCCGATATTGGCCGGGCTTTCGCCGGGCGCCAGCACGTATTTCCAGATCGCCGCACCCAGCGTCGCGCCGATCAGCGGCGCGACGATGAACAGCCAGACCTGCCCGAGCGCCCCGTTCTGCGCGAAGATCGCCGTGGCGATCGAGCGGACGGGGTTGACCGAGGTGTTGGTCACCGGGATCGAGATCAGGTGGATAACCGTCAGGCAGAGCCCGATGGCGATCGGCGCGAAGCCGGCCGGCGCCGCCTTGCTGGTCGAGCCGAGGATGACGATGAGGAAGAAGGCGGTGAGCACCACTTCGGCAACCAGCGCCGCGGTGAGGCTGTAGCCTCCGGGCGACAGGGCGTCGTAGCCGTTCGAGGCAAAACCGCCCGGCGTATAGCCGGCGGTGCCCGAGGCAATGACGTAGAGCACCGCCGCGCCGGCGACGCCGCCGACCAGTTGCGCCACCCAGTAGGGGACGAGGTCCCGGTAGGCGAAGCGGCCCGCCACGGCGAGGCCGAGCGATACGGCGGGATTGAAATGGCCGCCCGAAATGCCCCCCACTGCATAGGCCATGGTCAAGACAGTCAGCCCGAAGGCTAATGCGACACCCATGAAGCCGATGCCGACATCCAGAAACCCCGCTGCGAGAATGGCGCTGCCGCAACCGCCGAATACCAGCCAGAATGTGCCGAATGCTTCGGCCGATAATCTTCTGAACATGAAGCCCGCCTCATCAGGTGTCGTTCCTACGCATCGACTGTTAGGCGTACTTGCCGCCGGCGGGAATCAACGAGGCCAAGTTATGCACCGCTGTTGCACCTCATGGGTTGTTTATTGAGCAACTCCAATGCGCTGCGCGTTGCGGGAGTAATTTGCGATGTCTCGCTTCATGGCGCGATTGCTGCACCAGGCCTGCACCGCTGTAAATGCCGGCTAACCGGTTTACCTTGCGCGAGTCTCGACATAGGCCTTTCCTATATGAGCCAAAATAGGGACCAATGACCCCAATTTTACGGGCATAGCAGACCTAGATCATACACTGAGGATGCAGGTAACGACCTGGTCACCATGCATTGTCATGTTGCTGTCAGTTGGGGCCTAATACTTATGGGCTTGCGATTCGAAGGTAAGGGGATCAGACTCATTACCTACTGGCGTCGGCGCTGACCGGTTTCAGCTTTGGCCTGCAACCCCCTCAGGTGGCAAAAGTGGACAGACTTGCGGAAACAATTCCCTACCGGCCCTACCTCAATCGTGACCGGCTGATCTACCTCACCCATCCCGACCCCAAGGTAGCCAAGGGCATGTGCGATGAGTTCATCGCCCAGGGCTTCCAGGTATCGATGGTCCCCGATGTGCAGGGCCTGACCCGGCTGATGGCGCTGCGCCGCCCCGACCTCGTGGTGATGCCGCTATGCAGCGAGACCCGCGACATGGACGACGCGCTCCAGGCGCTCGCCGCCATTCGCGGCCAGCACCTGGGGATCCACGCCTTCTTCCTCGCTCCCGCCGACGTGCGCGCCGAAATGGTGGTGTCCGCCATGAAGCATGGCGCCAGCTCGGTGTTCTCTCCGCCCTACCCTCCGGTCGAGCTGGCCGTGGCGGCGCAGGAGATCTTCCGCGGCGACATCCATGTCGAGGAATCCAAGGACGGGCCG
>NZ_JAQGJL010000051.1 GCF_028290645.1 Devosia sp.
AATAGCCGTAGACCAGCTCGTCGCCCGAAATGCTGAGCTTGCGATAGGCGGCGACCGTCCGTTCGAGGAACCCCTTGTAGCCGCGCGGCAGCTTTGGCCCGGCGCCGGCGAGGATATCGCCGGGCGCCATCCAGGGGTCGACCCCGACGGCGCCCACCTGCTGCATGCGCGGCAGCGGCAGCGCGTGGAGCTCGGCGTAAAACTGCGCCATGCGCATCGCCAGCGCGTTGCGCCGGCCTTCGTCGAGTTCGGCATACTGCGCCGATTCGAGAGATGAGCCTGGAATTTTCAGATGCCGGGAGAAGGGTACGGGTCCCTCATGCAGCACCATCTGCGGCAGTTGCATCGTGACCCGGGGCTTGAGGAACGCCAGCAGCGCCGCCTCGCGCCTCAGCCGCGCCTCGGCCCGCTCGTTGCGGGCAAATTTGAAAATCCAGCCGTCACACTCGAGCGCGACGCTGTCCCAGCCGCCGGTCAGGGGTACGAAAATGCCGCCGGCGAATTGCGGCAGCGTGCCGATGACGAGCGCCCTGAATCGGGCGATCTCCGCCGCCGGTACCCCCTCCATCGTCACATCCCCTGGTCACACCCCGCGGGGAATCTAGACGAGGCCGGGGGAAAGTCCAATCACGCCGGATGCAGTTCCCGCACTGCCTGCTTGGCGTGCCTGGGCGCCTTGGCCTGATGCCGTGCCCTGTAGGCCTGCAGCCTGCGCTGTTGCGGCAGGCGGACGCCGAGCGCGTCGGCGACGGTCTTTAACAGCAGGCGGTCGAGTTCTGCCTTGTGCATGATGACGTCTCCTTGGTCCCGCGAAGTCGTGCCCCGCGCCTTGGAGAAGTAACGGTGAAGTTTTCGAGGAGTTGCCTCCCGCTTCGTTCAGATTCCGGTGATCGGCCGGTTCCCCCCGCCCGGCGACGATCGATTAACGCGCCTGTGGCACACTGGGGCTACCGGAAGCGTCACCGGCGGTTTGAGATGTGAACCCGCGACAAGCGGAGGAGCAACATGCGGTCCGTCGGCCTCGGAGCAATCCTGCTGAGCGTCCTCGTCTTTCTGTTCCCCTGGTACGGCGACTGGCTGCCGTTCATCAGCCTTTCGACCAGCGATTCGCGCATCGTCGGCGGCCTGCTGCTCGCCGTCGGCGCCCTCACGCTGGCGATCCATCGCAACGCCTAGCTCCGGTCGTCCCCGGCTTTCGGTTCCGTTTTGAGCGGCTCGATGGCGAACGCCTCGGCAAACATCGCCTCGACGCTTCGCACCGGCCTGGGCGCCGGCGGCTCCGCGTCGGGTTCGGCCGGCGGGACCTCCGCTGCAACCTCGACTGTCGCCGCAGCGACGGGAGGAGCGACCGGTTCGGCCGGCGCCGGCGCTGCCTCGATAGTGACGGGGACCGCCTCCGGCGCCATTTCAACCGCGACCACGGGTTTCGCCGCGACCGGCTCCGCCCCCTTCGCGGCCGCCAGTGCCCGGGCCCGGCGCAGCCGCCGCCGCAGGCGCCCGCTTTCGGCTGCCGCATAGAGCATCAGCAGCATCAGGGTGCCACCGACCCCGAGGCCGAGCCCGACCAGCAACCAGACCAGCGCGTCATAGCTCATCACCGGCCCACCCGCCGTCAGCATCGCCGCCACCATGCCGGATTTCGCTCCCCTCCGGCAACGTCGCCGATGGACGCATTGCGCTGGTGCAAGCAAAGGCCGCACGCGCTAGACATGATACGACTGACCTTCCCTCCACCAAATCGACCTCGCGTTCCGAGACCCGCCATGCTGCAAGCCCGCACCCGCCCCCTGCTCCCCGATGTGGTCCGCGCCGATCTCAGGCGGCTGATCATCGGCGGCGAGTTTCCGCCGGGCTCGAAGCTCCCCAACGAGGAAGCGCTCTGCGCCCGTTTCGCGGTGAGCCGCATCACCCTGCGGGAGGCGGTGCGCGGGCTGGTGGAGGATGGCTACGTGATCCGCCGTCAGGGCGCCGGCACCTTCGTCACCGAGGGCCCGACGCTCAGGAATTCGCTCGACACCAATTTCAGCTATACCGAATACCTCGAAAGCACCGGCGTCGCGGTCTCCAAGAACGTCCTCGGCGCCGAACGCCGCCCCGCCGGCGAGGCCCAGATCGTCGCCCTCGGCCTCGCGCCAGGAGCCGAGATCGTCGTCGTCCGCCGGGTGCGCAGCGCCGACGGCAAGCCCGCGATTTACTCCATCGACAGCCTCCCGACCGACATCGCCGACGCCAAGAAGGACCTCAAGGCCTTCGGCCGCTCGCTCTACACGCTGCTTTCCGAGCGCGGCCACGGCGTCGAATACGCCCGCACCGTGCTGGCCCCGGTGATCGCCGATGCCGAACTGGCGGAAATCCTCGCGGTCCCCGTAGGCACGCCGCTGCAGCACCTGAGGCAGGTCGACTATGACAGCGCCGGCCGCCCGGTGATGCTGTCGCTCGAGTGGCACGTCCCCTCGGTCATCGAGCTCCGCGTCTACCGCCGCGGCCCGGGCCCGCTGCCCAACGGCTGAGTGGCGCCTCGGGAGCTGGTGCGCATGGACCCCACCCCTGTCCCCTCCCCCTGAACAGGGGGAGGGAGACCCTTCGACAGGCGGTAGTGTTTTGGTCTCCCTCCCCTTTCTTAGGGGGAGGGGACAGGGGTGGGGGTCGGCTCGCACCGGCCCGCCCGGGCGCATCACCCCGCCGGCTTCAGCCGGTGGTCGAGCACCTCGCCGGCCTCGTCGAGCACCAGGTAGCCGATCGAGGCCATCAGGGAATTGATCGTCTTCAGGGCCCGCAGCGTCTCGAGATGGATGTTGCTGGTGGCAAGGCTCGCTTCGGTCCCGTCCTTCAGCCGCTGCAGGTGCTGGCGCTGGCTCTCGGCCACCGCCTCGCGCATCCGGGTCTTTTCGACCACGAGCTTGCGCGCCTGCTGCAGGTCGCGGCTGACCAGCACGTTGCGCGCCAGCCGCATGTTCTCGACCACCTGCTGGTGGAGCTCGGCCAGCTCGCGCCAGCCGGTGGGGGAGAATTTCAGGCGCTGCTCGCGCCGCGTCTCGGCCAGCCGCAGCAGCGTCTTGGTGATCGCGTCGCCGACATATTCGAGGTTCACCGCGATCGCCGCGAGGTCCTGCCCCCGCCGCGCGCTGGTTGCGTCGCCGTCGAACGACACGCGCGCCAGATAGAGCTTGATGTCGCTCTGCGCCTGGTCGATCGCCGCCTCCATCACCCGCGCCTCGCGGATCTTGTCGGGGTCGCCGCCCTTGTAGATCTCCATCACCGGCTCGAACATCCGGGCGACGATCTCGGCCATGCGCAGCAGCTCGCGTGTCGTCGAGGCGAGCGCCATGCCCGGGTCGCCCACCGCGGCCTCGTCGAGGCAGCTCGGCGGCACGCCGATCGCGGCTGCCGGGTCGGCGACGGCCGGATGGATCAACCGCTCCATCAGCCGCGCCACCGCCCCGCGGAGCGGCACGCCCGCCAGCACCAGCGCCGCGTTGAACATCAGGTGCAGCCAGATGATCTGCTGCGCCACCCCATCGCCCGGCAGCATCCGCGCGCCCAGCACCTGCAATCCGAGGAGCGCAATCAGCGCGCCCGCACCGCGGAGCAGCAGGTTGCCCGCCGTCATCCGCCGCGCCTCCGGCGCCCCGGCCCGCGTCAGGACGAACGGGATCAGCGCGCCGCCGATATTGGCCCCGAGCAGCAGCGGCGCCGCCGCCTCGATCGGCACCAGCCCGTGCCCCGCCAGCACCACCAGCAGCAGGATCGTCGCCACCGACGAATGGAACAGCCAGGCGATCGCCGCGCCTGCGAGCAACGCCGTAACGGCTTCCTTGCCCAGATAGGCCGCCGCTAGCGGCACCAGCTCGCTCTCGCGCAGCGGCGCCGTGGCCTCGCCGAGCAGTGCCAGCGCCGTGAAGATCAGCCCGAGCCCGACCAGCGCCCTGCCGCTTTGCCGCACCCGGCGGCTGCGCCCCTTGAAGAACAGCGCCGCCCCGGCCACCAGCAGGATCGGCCGCACCACGCTCATGTCGAGGCTCAGGAGCAGCACCACCAGCGCCGAGCCGAAATCGGCCCCGAGCGCGATGGCGAGCCCGGTCGAGAGCGCGAACATCCCCTTGGCCGCGAACGCCGCCGCCAGCATTCCCGCCGCCGTCGCACTCTGCAGCACCACGGCAAGCCCGGTGCCGACCGCGACGCTCCGCACCGGCCCGTCGGACGCCCGCAGCAATGCCGTGATCTCGGGCTGCCAGCCGCGCTCGATCCCGGTATGCACCATGTGCACGGCCCAGAGCAGCAGCGCCACGGCGCCCGCGACATGCAGCAGGAAGAGATAGGCGGTCACACCGGCTCTCCGGTCATACAAACGTCCTCAGCGCTTCAAACAATTGAACGATAAGCACATTCTCCGCATACGTCATGCATCTACGCGATTTCGCGGATTTTGTGGCAGGCTAGCGCAGCGCGATGGCCTCGATCTCGACCCTGGCGCCCACGTCCACGAGCTGGCAGCCGATGGTCGAGCGCGCCGGCGGCTCGTTGGGGAAGAATTCGGCATAGACGCGGTTCATCGCCGGAAATTCACGCACATCGGTCAGGAACACCGTGGTTTTCACCACGCGATCATATGAACTTCCAGCCTGTTCCAGGAGCGCCCCGAGCTTTTGGAGCGCCACCCGCGTCTGCTCCTCGATGCTCGCCGGATAGGATCCATCCGGCCCCGAGCCGACCTGGCCGGTGACGAACACGAACTCCTCGGTACCGATCGCCGGGGTCAGCGGCAATCCGGGGAACGAGCCATAGGCGATGCGCATTGAGAACCTTTCGAGAGCATGGGCGGAAATATCGGCACAGGGCCTGCTCTGGAGATAATGCCGAGCACGGCCTACATATCCAGCACAATCGCAAGGAGACGCCGCCATGAGCACCGTGAAATACGAAGTCGTCGAGCACGATGGCGGCTGGGCCTACAAGGTCGGCGACGTTCTCTCGGAAACCTTCCCCACCCACGCGGCAGCGCATGAAGCGGCCGAATCCGCCGCCCGCCGCCAGCGCGTCTCCGGCGCCACCGACGGCATCGAGTACGAAGACGCCCGCGGCCACTGGCACCAGGAGGTCGCCGAAGGCACCGATCGTCCCGACACCATCGTCGAAGACGACGACTGACCCCTGAGCCTACTGGGCGAGCCTGGCCCTCAGCTCATCGAGCTCGAGGATGCAGCGTTCGATCTCCGATTTCAGCGTACGCTTTTCCGCCGGGCTCATCGGCGTCTTGCTGCCCGGCCGCGTCTGCCCCACGATCTCGCGCAGCGTCGCGATCTCGCGCCTCAGCTTGGCCATCTCGCTCGTTGCTTGCATTGGGCATCTCCGGTGATCCGGTCTTGTGACCCGATCACGCCGCCCACTGCAAGCGGTTTGCCGCCTGTGGAGGGCAAGACGAAGGCCCGCCCGGTTTCCCGGACGGGCCTTTGAGCCAAGCCGCGGCTGGGATCAGTTCCCGGCGACGACGATGCCCGGCGAATAGACCACCGTGCGGTCCGAGACCTTCACGAACCACACCCGGTCGTTGGTGTAGAAGTAGCCGTGGTCCGGATCGCCTTCGATCATGTAGAGCTCGACATCATCGGGCACCACATAGCCGACATCGATGTTGCCATCGATCACCACCGGCTCGGTGGGGTGGGTCCGGACGTACTCGATCGAGGCGTCGCTGACCACCGACGCGCCGATCACGGCTCCGGTGAAGCCGCCGATGATGGCGCCGATCGGTCCGAAGATCAGCCCGCCCGCTATGGCGCCGCTGACGCCGCCGGCAGTGCCGCCCACGGCGGCCTTGGTATCGTTGCTCTGGGCCACGGCCGAGCCGATGCCGAGGGTGAGAATTGCCACTGAGGCAAGGAGAAGTGTTTTCATTTTTATGCTCCTTCGGGTCGTTGTGCCCGGGGGAGTAAAGCCGCGAACGCCGTCAGGGTTCCACGAAAGACAATCGGCAGCTAACCGCCCGACGGTTGCTGCCGTCCCAGCAGCAGCAGCCCGCCAAGCCCTGTCAGCACCACACAAAACCCGAATACCGAGGCATAGCCGAAGGCACTCGCCCACGGCCCCGTCAACACGCCCGCCAGTACCGCCCCGACGCTGATGGCACTGCTGAACAGCCCCGCCGCGAGCCCGACGCGGGTCGGCATCAGCGCCTGCAGATAGAGCATCCCGACGACGCTGACGATGCCGATGGCCACGGCGCGCGGGAACTGCGCCCAGTACGCCATGGCGAGCGACGGGAACAGTGCGAGGAGGAGGAAGTAGAGCGCGAACACCGCAAAGCCCGCCAGCATCCAGCGCTGCCGCGAGCCGCGCGTCGGCCAGGCGACGAAGGCGCCCATCACCACCACCTCGATGGCCGCGCAAAGGCTGAACAGCAGCCCGACATCGGTCTCGCTGCCGCCCATCTCGGTCACCGTGGTGATGGACAGCGCGATCGAGCCCATGAACATCGCCATATGGAACAGCGCGATGCTGCCCACCGCCAGCGCCGCCCGCCCTCGCGGCACCTCGAGATGCACCACCTCGACCGCATGGGAAGGGGCGGCCGGCACCCGCCAGATGCCCGACACCAGCACTGTCGCCAGCGCCATCGCGGCGCAGAGGGCGCCGCCGAGAAAGGCGCCGCCAAAGCCCCAGGCGCCGACGAGGAGCCCGCCGATCGCCGGACCGATCGCCCAGCCCAGCGACGAGGTCATCCTCAGCGCCGCCACCCCGCGTTCGGCCACCACCGGCCCGGCCGCATCGAGCTGCCGCTTGGCCAGCGCGAAGAGCAGCGTGAACGCCGCACTGCCGATCCCGACCGGTCCGGCAGCGATCAGCACCAGCCAGCAGAAATCCGTGGTCGTCGCAAGCAGCGCATAGCCCGCGATGCCGAGCGCCAGCACCGCCAGCAGCTCGGTCGCGCCCGGGTGCCGGTCGAACCGCCGGCCGAGCCAGGTCGAGGCGCCGATGCCGGTCAGGGCCGAAGCGGTGAGAAATACGCTGAGCTCGATCGGCGACAACCCGGCCTGCTGCACGGCGAACAGCGCCATGAAGGTCCCGGCAATGGCCTGCGCCAGCACGCAGAACAGCACCGCCGACGCGGCGGAAAGGAACAACGGCACGCGCAACAGCCGCGCGGCATCGAGGACTGAACTCATTTAAAGAAAACGACCTGCAGCATTGTTCGCGCCAGCCGCGCGATACTGCCTTCTCGCCTGCCGCCGACAATCCTGCAAGCCGGTTGGGCGGGCGGAATGAGGACCCTGCTGCCGGGCCGGCCCCCTGTCGGAAGCGATCCGCTTGCGGCCTAGCTAGAGCGAGAACCCTATCAGCACGCCAAGGGAAACCACGCCGCCGGCGATAAGGCAGCCGAGCAGGTAGTTGACGACGAATCGATCGGTAATTTTCATCGTGGGATCCTAGCGGCGCGTACCTGACCATCGGCTGACAGTGCAGCTTTCTCGCGGCTCGATGACGTGTCGTTTAGGGGGAGTATCGGAGCCAGGCCAACCAAGGGATCTGCGGCGGACCGGCGGCAGCCGGGCCGCTGGCGCCGGGGCTGATGCTGCATAATCAGCCCCGGCCAGCTCTGCATGAGATCGCAGCGGCGGTCACTCGGCCGGGGTCGAGGCAACTGCGCCGGCGGTCGCCGGCTGGGCGACCAGCCCGGCGAGGCTTTTGTGCACGACGACGGCAACGACGGCAACGACGGCAACGACGGCGCCGATAATCGGGGCTATCCGACCATCGGGCCCAGCGAAATTGCCGGGTTGAAGTCGGCGCCCGTGAGGGCTCCGGCCGTGATGATGTTGAAGGTCAGGGTCATGCCGATGGCCAGCGGCGCAAGGTCGCCGGCGCGACCGCCACCGCCGTGCTGAGCACCACCGTTACCAGGAAGAAGGCAAGCAACGCTTCGATCACGAAGCCGGCCAGCGGCGTGATGGTCAGGGTCATGGCGCCCACTGCGAGGTCGTTCGCGAGTGTGGGCGTACCAAGACCAGTCGCCGTGCCGCCGAGCACCAGCCGCAAGACGAGTGCGGCGATGATACCGGCAACGAGCTGGCTGACGATGTAGCCGACTGCCTCGCCGGTGCGCATGGCACCCGCGAGTAGCACGCCGACGGTGACGGCCGGGTTGAAATGCCCGCCCGATACGGATCCGTAGGCGAAGGCCAAGGCCATGATGGCGAGGCCGTGGGCGAAGGCAACGGCGCCCATGCCGGCCAAGCCGGCACCGCCGCCGATGATGGCCGCGGCACCGGCGCCGATGAATACGAACGTGAAGGTGCCGACGAACTCCACGAGGAGCTTGGGTGCAAGTTGGTTGGACATCGTAGATGTCCGGAGAGAGGGGCCGGCGGGGCTGGAGAGCGGCCGCCGGCCTGTGGCTGGGCGGGTCGCGCTACTCCGCGGCGATCGTCTGCGGATTGAAGGTGATGCCCAGCGCCTTCGCGACGCCGGCGCCATACGCCGGATCGGCCTTGGTGCAGTTGGCGATGTGCCGCTG
>NZ_JAQGJL010000062.1 GCF_028290645.1 Devosia sp.
CTCGGAAGGGTGCATGATAAATTCATTGCATGTGGAGCCGCGGATACACCATCTGGGTGTTGGCGATTGCTATCCTCGGAGCGACGGCGTTCGTCGCTCGCGATAGCGGGGCGCAAACTAGCCCGGCTCCAACACTACAATCCGAGATCGCGCAGGTCGAAGAGAGCGTCGATGAGCACTACCGCGAGGCACTCACCCAAACCAGCCAAGTCTACCCTGGTAGCCCTGAAGCAGTGGTCGCGGTCGGGAAGGTATTGTTTTTCGACAAGAATCTTTCTGTGAACGGCAACACTGCTTGCGCGTTCTGCCACACCCCAGAAACGGGGTACCAAGGGGGCAGCGACCTGATCAACCGCACGATCGTAGACCAACCAGGCTCCGTGCGGACGCGATACAGTCTTCGAAAGCCGCCAAGCGCGGCGTACGCAGCATTCTCGCCGCCGATTCAGTATCCGACCAAGACCGGCCAAGCCAAATGCGCCAACTGCTTCATCGGCGGCAACTTCTGGGATTTGCGCGCCACCGGCTTGCGATTGGGCAACCCGGCCGCCTCGCAGGCGCAAGGCTCGCCGGTCAATCCAACTGAAATGGCAAACCTGGAGCCTGCCTGCGTCGTTCGGCGCATCTCGCAACAACCATATCGCACGGCTTTCGAGAACGTTCTTGGACCACGCTCTTTCGACATCCAGTGGCCTGCCAATGTCGACGCTCTCTGTTCCAGCCCCAACAACAACCCGCTGACGCGCATCGGTTCTGAGGTTCCCGGTCCGAACGTAACCCCCTGGATCGTTCCGCTCTCAACCGCCGATCGCGTGCGGGTGCAGGACACGTTCGACTTGATGGCGCGCGCGATTGCGGCATTTGAGGCCTCGCCAGAAGTGAGCCCGTTCAGTTCGAAGTTCGATGCCTTTCTTGACGGGAAGGCGACGTTGAGCCCGGCGGAGATGCGCGGCTACACGCTCTTCAACGGTGCAGCACGCTGCAATGACTGCCACGTGGATGCCCCGGGCGACCCGCGCCCCCTCTTTACGGACAACACGACGTCAAACCTCGGCATACCGAAGAACCCCTCGCTTGCCTACTATTCGCAAACGACCCCGGATCAATACGGCTACGTCGTCAATCCCGAAGGCCAGGGGTTTGTTGATCTAGGGGTCGGCGGATACCTGAGGAGTCCGGAAAACGGCAATGCAGCATGGCGCGCACTGGCCCCCAGTTACGACGGTCGGTTCAGGACGGTAACGGTTCGCAACGTAGACAAGCGGCCCAATCCGGGGTTCGTGAAGGCTTACGGACAAAACGGCTACTTCAAGAGTCTCAAGGAAATCGTCCACTTTTACAACACGCGTGACGTGCTGCCGCATTGCGCGGTGGGCTCTCCAGGAGAGAAGGCCACTTGCTGGCCAGTTCCGGAAATCCCACGAAATCTCAACACCAAGTGCTGCAACCTTGGCCTGACCGATCAGCAGGAAGACGATATCGTCTCCTTCCTGGGCACGCTAAGTGACGGCTATTTTACGCCGACGGCGGTGTCGTCCGGCGTGCAGCGACCGAAAGAGGCGGCGCTCGAATGACGACGCGCCCCAAGGCCGGGCAGAATCTCGACGCATGAACCCACAAGCCCGAAAACGCCGGATTGACCTCGGCTCCCCGCCTGCTATTTGAGGCGCCCAAGGGCCCATAGCTCAATGGTTAGAGCCGACCGCTCATAACGGTCTGGTTCCAGGTTCGAGTCCTGGTGGGCCCACCAACCTCCGCCCAAGTATGTATTATTCCTTCGCTATCGCCACGTTTCTGGGTGGTGACACCCCGAAATATATGGACGACGGCCCCAACTGAACCAGCTCATGGGACTGGCGCTGACGATCAGGGCCGGCCGCCGGTGCTGCGGCCCCAGCGGATCTCGCAATTGACCAGCCGCTGCACCGGCTCGGAGCCGGGGTTCATGGCGATGATCTCGTCGAGCGCTGCGCTCACCGCGCCCAGGGGTGGCATGATGGTGGTGAGCGAATGGCAATCCCAGTGCGCCAGCGCCACCCCGTCGTGTCCGACTATGGCCAGATCGTCCGGCACCTTGAGGCCGAGCAGCGTGGCCGCGTCCTGCACGCCGACCGCCATCAGGTCGTTGCCGCAGATCACCGTGTCGGCGCCGGAGCGGCGCAGCAGCAGCACGCCCTCCTTGTAGCCGGACTCGTAGGAATAGTCGCCGTGCACCACGGCATCGAAGCTGAGGCCATGGGCCGCAAGCGCCCGGGAGAACCAGGCCATGCGCTGCTTGTCGACATGGCTTGCCGCGCGGCCGGAAAGGTAGGCGAAGCGCCGCCGCCCCTGCACCACCAGCCGGTCGACGATCTCGGCCGAGGCGGCCGAGGAATCGAGCCGCACGTCGAAGACGTCGCGGCCCTCGAGCGGCTCGGAGGAGGCGACAACCAGCTCGGCCGAGCGGAAAATGTGGGTCGCGTCCTCGATCGACACCTGGTCGGAATAGAGCACCACGTGGTCGACCTGGTAGGTCGAGGCGATGCGCATGAGCTGGCCGCGATCCTTGTGGTCGGCGCAGCAGAGCAGCAGCGGCAGAAGCTCGCGCTCCTGCAGCCGGTGGATCAGCGGCTCCAGCCCCTCGCCCTCGGCCGGATTGGCAACGGTGTTGACCACCAGCGCCACCAGCCCGGAGCGATTGCTGTTGAGCGTTCGCGCCATCGCGTTGGGGCGGAAGCCGTGCTGCTCGGCGAGCTTGAGGATGCGTTCGCGCGTTTCGAGCTTGATGCGCGTGCCGGGACTGAAAGCGCGTGAAATTGTGGCCGACGAAACGCCGGCCAGCTCCGCCAGCTCGACCGAAGTCATTCCCCTCTTGCGCATCGGTCCTGCTCTTTTTCGTTGTGCCTCTCAGGCGTGGTTTATGGTGACTGTCGCTCCATCGCCAGAGGCCGAGGCCTTGATGGCGTCCCAAAGCCGGGCAAAACGCACGCCATTGGCGACGGTGGACGGGTTCTCGAGCCTCTTCTGCCGCACGGCCTGGAAGGTGAGCATGGGTGTGTCGACGATTTCGAGCGTCTCGCGCAGCTCGGCGACCCCGCCGATGGCGACCTCGCGCCAGGCGCCCCAGGCATCGATCCGGACGATGGCGTTGGTGTAGAAGAACGTGATGGCCGAGGCGCAGCCCGGAGGGCCCTCGCCCGCAGCATTGAAGGTGACGAGCGCGCCGTTGCTCAAGCGCGCGGCGACCGCGCAGGCGAGATCGACCCGGATGCCGCGATTGTTGGTGAAGGCGGCGAGCCGCTCGAACTCGGAATCGGCGAGGACGCACACCGTGTTCATCATGTGCGCGCCGGTATCGAACATGAACCCGCCGCCGGAAATCTCGGGATTCTGCTTCCACTGCCCGTCATAGCTCTTGCGCCAACCCTCCCAGATCGAGGCATTGACGCTGACGAGCTGGCCGAAATCGCCGTTGCGGGCGCGGCGGCGGGTGTCGTGAATCAGCGGCGACAGGCCGCCCTGGAAGGCGATGACGACGGTGCGGCCGGTGCGGCGCTCCGCTGCCTCCAGCGCCAGCGCCTCTGGAACGGTGGTGACCATCGGCTTTTCGAGCAGGAGATCGTAGCCCGCCTCGACCACGGCCAGTGCGTTGGCGGCGTGGAGCACGTGCGGCGTGGAGACGTAGACGGCGTCCATCCTGCCCTGCTGATCGACGAGCATTGCCGCGTAGTCATCGTACTCAAGAGGACGCTTGCCGCCCGCCTTCTCGCAGGTATCGGCGAAGCGCTGGCGCGAGGCGGCGCTGACGTCCGCTGCCGCGACGATCTCGACGTCCGGCATCGCGGCCCAGCCCCTGGCGTAGTCCGCCGCCTTCAGCCCGGCCCCGATGACCCCGAGCCGCAATTTGCCATCCATGTATCTCTCTCCCATTCGAGGCGAATTCGCGAATGAATGTATACGATTGCATCGGCGCATTCTGCAAGTACGACAGGATTAGTGTATAAAATCAGACGGTTATGTCGTGATGCACGTACCGCAAAAACCAGTCTTGCGCATTTTGCGGTAGCGTATACATTTTTCGGGAGGCGGTGCTGGAGGCGCTGCCACGACATGGGAGGAGTCATCGTGAATCGAATGATCGTGGGCGGCCTTGCCGCCTTCGCGCTGGGGCTGCTTGCGAGCACGGCCGCAGAGGCGGAAACACTGCGTATTGCGCTGCACGGCGCGGCCGGTATCGAGGCGTTCCAGTCCACCGCTGCCGCCATCGAGAAGAATCTCGGCGTCACCGTCGAGATCGTCGAATACCCGGCGCCCGACAAGGACTACATGACCAAGCTCCTGACCGAGCTGGCCGCCGGCAATGGCCCCGACCTGTTCTCGATCCCGAGCGCCGCCGGCGTCGCCGACATGGTCGCCGCCGGCTACCTCGCCCCGGTGGGCAAGGAGCTCGAGGCCTGGGACGGCTACAAGGACTTCGTCAGCGTCGCCAAGGACCTGGCCAAGAGCCCCGATGGCGAGACCTACGTGATGCCCTCGATGGTGGGCATCCAGCAGATCTACTTCCGGCGCGACGTGCTCGAGAAGGCCGGCATTTCGACAGATCAGCCCAAGACCTGGGCCGAGTTGCTGGACCGCGCCAAGGAAATCAAGGCAAAGACCGGCGCCTATGGCCTGCTGTTCCCGGCCGGCACCAGCTGGGGGGGCGGCGCCTTCGACGAGGGCTTCCAGCACCTCATCATCGGCTCCAAGACCCCGCAGATCGTCACTGCCGACGGCAAGTTCGACCTCACCGGCGAGGGCGTCCGGGATTTCTTCCAGTTCTACTAGGACCTGATCGACAACGACCTGATGCCGGTGCAGCCGCTGCTCGGGCCCGAGCCGTGGGTGATCCCCAAGTACGAGATGTTTCCGCATGGCGAACTCGCAGCCACCACTTGCGGCTCGTGGTGCTACATTTTCGACTGGGGTCGCGAGAGCAAGAACCCGATCCCCGATGTAACCAAGGTCGTGGGCACCTGGGCCGATCCGGGTCAGGAGAGCGGTGAGTACGTGCTCGCCAACCTCGCCGCGCCATGGGGCGTCAACGCCAAGGCCGCCAACCTCGATCTCGCCAAGAAGGCACTGCTCGAAATCGGTTCCGTGCAGTTCCAGGTCGACTCGGCTGCC
>NZ_JAQGJL010000064.1 GCF_028290645.1 Devosia sp.
TCGACCAAGCCCAGCGGCATGGGCATGGGCCTGTCGATCTCCCGCTCGATCATCGAAAACCATGGCGGCAGGCTGTGGGCCTCGAGCAACCAGGGACCCGGCGCGACATTCCAGTTCACCCTGCCGATACGGGAGGGACCAGCATGAGCTCGCAGCGCGGCGCAGAGAAGAGCGATGTCAGCGGCGAGCCGATGGTCGTCGTTGTCGAGGACGACACCTCCTTGCGCGAGGCCCTCGAGCGACTCTTTCGGACCATCGGCTTGCGAACCCTGGCCTTCGGGTCGGCGGCCGAGCTGCTGGAGAACAAGCTTCCCGATACCCCCGGCTGCCTGGTGCTCGATGTCCGGCTGCCGGGCCTGAGCGGCCTCGACATCCAGGGCGAACTGGCCAAAGCGGACATCCACACGCCGATCATCTTCATGACGGGCCACGGCGATATTCCCATGTCGGTGCGCGCCATGAAAGCCGGCGCGGTCGACTTTCTCACCAAGCCGTTTCGGGACCAGGACATGCTCGACGCCGTCGTCGCCGCGATCGAGCGGGACCGTGCCAGACGCAAGGAAGACATAGAGGTTGCCGACCTCAGAACGCTGTTCGAGACGCTCACGGCGCGCGAGCGCGAGATCATGGCGCTGGTCACCACCGGGCTGATGAACAAGCAGGTTGCGGCGGAGGTCGGGCTCAGCGAGATCACCGTCAAAATCCACCGGGGCAAGGTCATGCGCAAGATGGGCGCGCGTTCTCTCGCCGATCTGGTAAGAATGGCAGAGGCACTCGAAATGTCGCCCACCAAGCGATAAACCCGCGAAACCTATGTATAATTCATAAAACGAGGCCACGGGCGCACATTCCATGCGCGCAGTTGGTTGGTCGATGCGCGCTCATCTAAGGATTACTACTCTGTCCAGGGTCCCTACCGTTTCAATAGTCGACGACGACGATTCCGTTCGCGGCGCCACGGCGAGGTTCGTGCGCCTGCATGGATTTCTCGTTCATGCCTTTGCTTCGGCCGAGGAGTTCCTGCAGTCCGCCGTCGTCGACGAAACGGCTTGCCTGATCACCGATGTCCAGATGCCGGGGATGAGCGGATACGAATTGCAGCGCCGCCTGATCGCCGACGGCCGCCGGATACCGGTCATCTTCATAACTGCCTTTCCCCAGGAAGGCAGCCGCGCCAAGGCACTCAAGGCGGGGGCCATTGGCTTCCTGACCAAGCCGTTCGACGGGAACACCCTGATCGGCCGGCTGCGTGAGGCAATGAAGACCGGTTGACCCTCCTCCTGCCCTGCGAACCCGGGGCGAACCTAGCGCTTGCGATCCTCATTGCCGACATCGACGTGCAGCCCGGGCGAGCCACGCATCGGGGGGCTCAGCGTCGCCTGGTCGGCGCCCACCTATACCAAAGTATCAAGTCGTCAGACCAACACTTGATCGCCCGCACCACTCGTAGAATGGAGAGGCCCATGACCGGCACCTAGGCTGACTGCAGCAGACAGTCGAAGGGATGCAAGTCATGTTGACCACCGCTCTACGCATCGACAGCAACGCGGATCGGGTCGAGCCGCACCGCGATCCAATGCATTTGTTGCGGAAGACGGGCTCGTCCCGGCCGGAACATCGGCGGTCCCCCTTCAACAGTCTTGGGGCCGCGAATTACAGCCCCTCGGCGCAGACTGCCCCCTATCGCCGGACGCCGGAGGATGCCGAGCCCATCATCGAGATGTCGCCGGCCGACGCGGTCACGCAGCGCGTGGTCATAGCCGACGGGGTGGCGGCGGAGATCGTGCACGCCATGACCCATGACCGGTTCGCGTTCCGCTTTCGCGCCCCGGTCCACATGCTCGTCGTCTATGAGCAGGGCGCGCGGCGCGACGGCGAAACGGTGATCGAGGGATCGTCCCGGTCGACGCTCAGGGACTTTGCCCGCAAGCTGACCTTCGTCCCCGCCGGTCACGAGTATCGCGAGTGGCAGGAGCCCCGGACGCTGGGGCGGGCGATGTATGTCTATTTCGACCCCGCCCGGCTGCATGTGCTGTCGGATACAGACGACGCCGACGACGATGCGGCGATGAGCGCAAGGCTGTTCTTCGAGGACGCGACGCTGCTCGATACGGCGCTGAAACTGAAGCGATTGCTCGACGGCCCGGCTGGCGCGAACCGGCTGTATCTCGAGGCTCTCGGTGTCTTGCTGGTGCACGAGCTGGTCCGGTTCAACCGGGGGGCGCCGCGCAGCGCACCTCCGGTGCGGGGCGGGCTTGCGGGCTGGCAGCAGCGCGCCGTGATCTCGCACATAGAGTCGAATCTGGGCGAGCAGATTTCCCTCGCCACCCTGGCGCAGATCGTCCGCCTCAGCCCGCACTACTTCTGCCGCGCGTTCAAGCAATCCTTCGGCGTGCCGCCGCACAAGTATCACACCAATCGCCGGATCGAGCACGCCAAGGCGCTCCTCGCCGCACGCGCGCACTCGGTGACCGATATCGGGCTGACCGTCGGATACAGCGAGACCAGCTCGTTCACCTCGGCCTTCCGCAAGGCAACCGGGCTTACCCCAAGCGCATACCAGCGAAGGTTTGCCTAGACGCCGCCACGAAGGCCGCTCGCCTGACGCCGGATAAGGGGCGTCAGGCGGTTCAACCATATCGCCTCCTCAGCGCTACCACCAAAGGACGCCGTCATGCCTGACCAGATCACCGTGCCCAAATCCACCGCCGAGGCCGACCCGCGGCGGTGGATTGCGCTGGCCGTGCTGCTGCTCGCCACCTTCATGAACCTGCTCGACCTGACGATCGTCAACGTCGCCATTCCCAGCCTGCAGTCGGGACTCCACTCCAATCCCAGCGAGATCGAATGGGTCGTGGCCGGCTATGCGCTGGCCTTTGCCCTGGGGCTTCTGCCCTTCGGACGCCTGGGCGACATCATCGGCCGCAAGCGGCTCTTCATCGTGGGCGTCGTCGTCTTCACGGTCGCGTCGGCAGCCTGTGGGCTGGCGCCCTCGATCGAGTGGCTGATCGCGGCGCGCGTGCTCGAAGGGATCGGTGGCGGCATCATGACGCCGCAGGTTCTTGCGCTCATGCAGGTGATGTTCCCGCCGCAGGAAAAGGGCCTCGCCTTTTCGATCTTCGGCCTCGTCAGCGGGCTGGCCTCGGTCACTGGTCCCATCGTCGGGGGGGTGCTGATCTCGACCAACCTATTCGGGCTCGACTGGCGGCCGATATTTCTCGTCAACGTCCCGTTCGGCCTGCTTGCCATTGTCGCCGGCCTGTTCCTGATCCCGATCACCAAGGGGAATCGGTCGCTCAAGAACGACTTTGGCGGCATCGCCATTTTCGGCGTCGCGATCCTCGCCTTGGTGTTCCCGCTGGTTCAGGGACAGACCATGGGCTGGCCGGTCTGGTTCTTCGCCCTGATGGCGGGCGGCGTGGTGCTGATTGCCGTCTTCTACCTCTTCGAGCGGGCACGCGAAAGGCGCGGCCGGGCGGTGCTCCTGTCGCCGCTTCTGCTGCACGAACCCAATTTCCTGCTCGGCGCGGTCCTGACCCTGCTGTTCTTTTCGGCCGTCCCGGGCCTGTTCATGCTAATGGCGCTCTTCTTCCAGGAGGGCTTCGGCTTCACCCCGCTGCAATCGGGACTGACCACCGTCCCGTGGCCGATCGGCGTCGCCATTGCGTCGGCCGCAGGCGGACGGCTGGGCGGCCGGTTCCTGAGGTTCCGCCTCCTGGCGGGTATCGTGCTGTTGATCATCGGCCTGTCGGTGCTGCGCGTCGTCATGACGGGCGTCACCAACACAATCGACACCTGGTCCTTCGTTCCGCCTCTGGTCACCGGCGGACTTGGCCTCGGGCTTTTGATCTCGGCACTGTTCCAGATCACCCTCGCGATGGTTCCTCCGGAGGAGGCCGGCGCCGGCTCGGGCGCGCTTCAGACCTTCCAGCAGGTGGGCGGGGCAATGGGCATCGCGCTGCTGGGGCAGATCTTCTTCGCGGCGGTGGCCGCCGACCTTGCCGCGGGCACGGACCCGCACGTCGCCTATGTCACCGCCATCGGGGATGCCCTCTACTACGATATCGGCGCCTTCATCCTGATGGCGTTCCTGGCCCCGTTCCTGAGGGCTGCGGCCAAGGACGAGACGCCCGCGGCCAGCAGCCGGCCGGCAAGGCCCAGCCGCGCCATCAGCCGCCCCAAAGTGATGCTGCCGGCGGGGCGCCCGCTGGCCGCCCGGAACAAGGCAGGCTCGGTCCACACGCGGCAATAGTGCGCAAGTCCCTGCCCGGCGGACCGGCCAGTATCTGGGCGCCCCGTTGTCGATGGCGCGGCGCGAGATTCCCAGAATGCATCGATAGAAAGGCA
>NZ_JAQGJL010000083.1 GCF_028290645.1 Devosia sp.
CGCAGCCACCACTCCGCCCGCTGCCGACGATCCGACCAAGCCGCCGGTGCCACTCAAAGGCGTCGACCTGCCGAAGGACTGGGCCTCGATCAAGAAGGGCTCGGTCGTGCTGGCTTCGGAATCTCGCGAGGACGGCTGGTTCGAGGCCATCGTCACCGAGGTCGTCTCGGATGATGTGTTCGGCCTCAAGTGGGTGGACTACCCGGACTACGACCCGTTCCTGCGGCATCGCGAACGACTGGCGCTCAAGTACCCGCACGGCTCCGCCGCCTAGTTCACCATCAATCACGTCACCCTCGGGGCCGGTCGATCTGACCGGCCCTTTTCATTTCAGGATCGGAGCATCCCATGACCGATAGAGAAACTGACGCGCCTTTTTCCGAGCCCAGCAGCAGGGCCATAGCCGCTCTCAACGATCGGCTGCGCACTACCGGCACCGGCGGCCGCATGGTGGTCACGGCTGGCCTCGCAGCCCTCGGGAAAACGCAGGTCGACTTGGCCCTCGCCATCGTCGCCGTATTCAACGCCTTCGACGCGGGCAACGACCCCCACGGCGAGCACGACTGCGCCACGGTCGAGTTCGGACCGGAAACGCTGATCTGGAAGATCGACTATTATGACCGGGCGCTGTCGGCGCACTCCCCCAACCCGGCCGATCCGTCCGTCACCGAGCGGGTGATGACGGTGATGCTGGCGGAGGAGTACTGATGGCACTCCCCGAGTCGATACTAGTCGCCCTTGCCCTTCCGTCCTGCTTTGAGCGCAGGGAGCGAAGCAGCCCCCTCAGGCAGAGGTTGAAGCAGGCGGGCTACGTCCACACCGAGCGCCGCGGCGATCCGATCGAGGACGTCGATCGACGGGTTGAAGGTCCCTTGCTCGATGCCGCTGACGTAGGTCCGGTCAACGTCAGCATCGACCGCCAGAGCCTCTTGCGTAACGCCGCTGTCGGTTCGGATTTTCCGAAGGTTCCAAGCGATGCGGGCGCGTCCATCCATGCGACGCACGCAGCCAGCTTGATGGCGTTTAAACCATCGAATATGTTCGACATATTAGGTCGGTACTGGGGGAACGTGGCGATTTTGCCGGTCGTTCAGAAACCGTGGCCATGGGGGAAGAAATGAGAATTGCCGTGATGATAATTTCGCTGTTCCTGACGCTGATCGTCGGATTGCAGTCGTGTGCCTTGTTCGCCGGTGGCGGCATGACGCAGAACCAATCGGTCGCCGGAGGTGGCGCGGCGGGGATCCTGGTTGCCTTGCTGTTCGTGCTCGGCGGAGCCTTCGCGATGGGGCTCCCTCGCGTCTCGATGGTGATGTTCGCCATCGCTGGGCTGATCGGGTTGGGCGTTGGAGCGTCAGGCGTGTTTCCCGACCTGACGATTTGGGGCGTCGTCGCCTTGGCGCTGACCGTCATGGCCTATTTCGGCCACCGGGAATTGGTGCGCAGCAAGGCGGTGAAGCCATGAGGGCGCTACTGTTCGCCACGGTCCTGGCGGTTGGCTGCTGGGGTTCCGTCGCTCAGGCGGCTGATCCCGAGATCACTGCGAACTCTATCATCAGGGCGTTCTCTGACTTTTGCGATCCAATCGCTTTTGATCGCGAACGACCGGCCGGTGCTCAATGGGATGCAGACTTGGAGCTCAACTTTGGACGCCTACTTTTCGCCAAGTATCAGGGCAACTGCGACAGATTTGAGAACGCAGAGGTCGCCCCCGCGAGGGCAACTTTCGAGCTGCTCGCAAACCTGCCTGAACTTGGGGCCACGTCGCCTCGAGAGTTGAGCGCCGACGAGTTGGGGCTGGTCGCCAGCGCCCTGCTTGTCGAAGAGGTTCTTGCTGGTGGGTGCGCCTCGACCGCCTCGGCGATTGGTAACCTACAGCCGCTCCGGTCGCTGATTGCTGGCCTGCGTCAGAAGCTGACGCGGGAAGACGCTTATGACCTTGCGCGCGCCTACTCCGGCAATCGGCTCATCTTCCGCGCAGCGCATGGTCTCCTGCCGGGAATGAAGCTGCCCACGCCTTGCGAGGTTGCCCCGCAGGTGGCGGCGCTTACCATCCAAAGCGCCGTCAATCTGGGGTTACTGTCGGATGATGCGGCTCTGCCCACCGATCACGAAGGCATGTCCAGCGAGGAGTTCGAGCGGTTTGGCCAGCAGGTGACACAGGACGCCGAACATTCCGTAGCGAAGCCGAACGCCAGCGACGAGGACCTCAACGACGCTGTAGTCGGGACGGGCTCACCGGGCGGCGACCCCACGTCGGAGCCGAACGACCCATTGCTAGGCGTATCCACTGCCGAGGAAGGTGAAATTCAAATCAACCCCGGCGATATCTACAATAACCGAGAGTTGGAAGATGCTTGCATTCTGCTAGGTGCGGCTCGTGATGACCCGGACGTTGGCGTTGCCCAGATGGCCGAATGGATGCGCAACTTCACTGATCAGGTGCAGGTCCAGGTCGTGGTCAGCGATGACCTGCGCACCTCTGACCGAGTAACCGGCTGGCTCACTCTCGGCGAGGATCAGCTTGGCCACTCAATCAGTGTGGATTTACTCGAAGCCGACGACAAATCCAGGGTTCGTCCAGGAGCTCGGATCACCGTGACCGGCCAGATTAGCTGGATCGACACCAACAACGGGGGGGATGGCGGTCTGTCAACCTGTGGGGTCGGCGTCAGCGCATTCGCGATCGAGTGATCGGCTTTTGCGGTAGATCATCCGCTAAGCTGCTGGGGTGGTGTGGCGCTCACTTCTCGCCGCCAGCCTTTCAGGGAGGCGA
The DNA here is from genome assembly GCF_028290645.1 of Devosia sp. Lineage (GTDB taxonomy): Bacteria > Pseudomonadota > Alphaproteobacteria > Rhizobiales > Devosiaceae > Devosia_A. The sequence continues at coordinate 2,777 of NZ_JAQGJL010000083.1, forward strand.
CGCATCTGTAAGGAGTAGCGCGGATGAACCCATCCTGGGTCAGCCGGTATCGAGTGTGATGCGACCTACTGCGATCCAATAAACGGAAGCGACGCCCTCGGTGAATGACCGCTTCTGGCCGATTGTGTTGAAAAAGGGCTGCCGCGAGGCTCTTCGCTAGACCTCGCGAGACTCCGGCGGAATCGGATTCCTGACTGACCGCGCTATCGAGTCAAAACTTGCCCCGCCCGCTGCCTTCCGCGGTCCCGCAGGCAATTTCATTTCAGCGGTCAGCAAGCATCGCGCCGCAACCCGGCCTTTTTCAACACAATCGGCCCGAAGCGGACATTCCAACCGTCCGGCCATTAGCGCTCCAGTTCGTTGCTCACCTTCCGCGCCCAGAGAACGCCAATGAGACCACCCTTCACTGGTCGGATGATGGCGAGTGGAACCACCACTGAAAGCGGCACCAAGACGGCCAGGTAGATCAGCGGGCTGGCTCGCTCGTTCAGCTCCATGTCGAGCATAACGAAGATGATGACGTGGCCGACCATCATGATCACCGCAAAGGGCAGCAGCAGGCCGACGTTGAGATGTCCAAGGCGCTCACCGCAGTTTGAGCAGTTCTCGACCTGCCGCAGAAATCCGACGAACAGATCGCCTTTGCCGCAGCGGGGGCAGCGGCAGAGCAAACCGTTTCTCATGGCGAGCCAAACGAGCTGCTGCGACAGTTCGGCGCGAGAGGCGCCCAGACGCTGGCCTAACGACCTGACTCAGGAACGGCGGTCGGAGCCTCAGGGGGCGTGCTCCGACCGCTCAAGTCCGCAGCAACAATGGGCCGCGCAAAGCCCTAACTGGCCGGGTGTGATGGCAACGTTATGGCGCTCCGTTTAGCCGACGTGGTGCGGCTCGAGGGCGCCAATAATGATGCCTATCAAGGCGGCATGCGGCGTCCTGATCTTCGGTCTGACGGAGCATTCAGCTCCGGAGAAGAAACATGTGGAACCGCACCCTCAGTACGGCGCTATTCTTCGGCCTTTGCCTAGGCGCCGCTCCGGCGACAGCGCAGCCTGCCGCGACCCCGCCGACCATCGATCTCTCGCAGGCCGGCACAACACCAGCGGAAAATCAGGCTTTCGTGGCGGCGATGACGCCTGATGATCAGGCAAGCGTAATCGAGGCCTGCGTGCCGGTTATAGTCGCGCCGGCGGCCGATACGCCTCCCGCAGTGGTGTCATTCTGCAATGCGGTATCCGCAACCGGCGTGCCGGCGGCCG
>NZ_JAQGJL010000095.1 GCF_028290645.1 Devosia sp.
GCCCTTCGGGCACCTTCTCCCACAAGGGGAGAAGGCGATCCGGGGTACTCCCGCACACTCGCCCTTGCTTTTGCCCCGTAGACTCATCAAGTGATCGGTGTCTCGCATCTGGAGTTGCCGATGAAAGCCGCTGTCGTCGTGTTCCCCGGTCTCAACCGCGACCGCGACATGATCGCCGCTCTCGAAAAGATCAGCGGCCAGGCGCCCATCGTGGTCTGGCACAAGGATGCCGAGCTCCCCAAGGTCGACCTCATCGTCATCCCCGGCGGCTTCTCCTACGGCGACTATCTGCGCGCCGGCGCCATCGCAGCGCGGTCGCCGCTGATGCAGACAATCCGCGAGCGGGCCGAGCAGGGCGTCAAGGTGCTGGGCGTCTGCAACGGCTTCCAGATCCTCACCGAAGCGCAACTGCTGCCCGGCGTGCTGATGCGCAACGCCTCGCTGAGATTCGTCTGTCGGGAGGTAAAACTCTCGGTCGAGAACGCCGACACCGAGTTTACCCGCGGCTATGCCCGGGGCCAGGTCATCCGCTGCCCGGTAGCGCACCACGACGGAAACTACTTCGCCGACGCCGAAACCCTCGCCGCAGTCGAAGGCAACGGCCAGGTGGCGTTCCGCTATGCCGAGGGGACCAACCCCAACGGCTCGCTCAACGACATTGCCGGCGTATTCAACGCCGGCAAGAACGTCCTCGGCCTGATGCCGCATCCGGAAAACCTGATCGAGAGCGCGCATGGCGGGTCGGACGGGCGCGGTCTCTTTGCGGCCCTGCTCGAAGCCGCCTGAGCGCTTGCCGTTCACGTCATCAGTACTGGCTTGATCCTCGCCCGCCGAGGTGCGAACAATCCACCGTTGCGGCGCTGGCTCGGACCCGGAGGGGACGATGCGTGGGCGACTGGCGTGGGCTGGCTCGATACCGGCTGGATTTTCTGGATTATTGGCAACGATGGTGGGCGGACTGGCCGCCCTCTTTCTTTTCGTCGCGACGCTGCCGGCCTCGGCCCAGGGCCCCTACTACGAACTGGTCGAAACCGTCATCGACCCGAACAACGATCCGAACTGGACCGTCAGCGACGGGCATATCTCGCTCAAGGACGTGAACGGCACCTATAGCGTCGAGTACAGCTGGTCGCCGCCGCCGCGGACCAGCGACAGCGCCGGCTTCGACGTCAACCTGAACATCGACGGCAAGGCCACCCCCAATCGCGTCTACGCGGGCATCGGCATCAACAGTCCCAGTGGCGGCTTCAGCTTCGACAAGGACCCCGCGGGCGCCGACGTTTCGGTCCCCGACGCCGCCGCAGGGGGCTCCGAAAGCCGCTCGAACTCGATCTCCGTCCACGCCATGCCATCGGCCTCCTATGGCGACGATTCCGTAATCGAGCTCAGGATCGGCGCCTACTACGCCTATGGCGTCACCTACCGCTACAGGGTCTCGGCGACGCCGGTGATCATCACTCCGCCGCAGCAGGGTCGGCTCAGCGTCACGGTGGATTGCCCCACCGACATCGTCGTCGGGGCCCTGCCGAGCCTCAACTGCCACCTGCTGATCAGCGGCTTCCGGCGCAACACAGCCGACCCGGTGGAAGTGATCGTGCCCAACATGCTCGACCAGTTCGGCAACCATGCCAACGGCATCCAGGTCGTCGATCTCGACGGGGCCGAGGACGTATTCAACTGGGTGGAGCCGCACAGCTGGGGCTTCTTCGTCTTCGCCTGCTCCGGGCCCAATATCGGCGCCAACTGCTATGACAACATGGCCACGCCCGGTCCGGCGAGCATCCCCGTGATCGTCCAGCAGACGGGTCTCGAGCCGGTCAACCTGCTGCTCAGCTTCAACGTCGTTGGCAAGGGCGCCCAGCTGGGCGGCCTCGGGCAGGAAGTCCGCATCGGCAGCCGCTGGATCGCCAGCACCTTCATCAACAGCGAGTCCGGACTGCCCGACAGCACCACGATCCTGCTTGACTGGCTCAGCGCGCGCTGGACCCTCGATCCGGTCGAGGGCGGTTACGTCCGCATCCACAGCGTGTGGAAGCCCAACCAGTACCTGCATGTCGAGAACGGCTCGCTCGAGGTCGGCCCGATCCGGCCGGAGTGGCAATCGGCGATGTGGCAGATGGAATCGAGCGGCGGCGGCTACTACGTGCGCTTCCGCAATGTCTGGCAGGCCGATACCTACCTCAACGTGGAGAGCGGCCATCTGGCGAGCACCCCAATCGGTGCGGACTGGCTCAGTGCCGACTGGTGGCTGCTGCAATAGCGCGAACGACAACTTGATCTAAAGAGCACATGGCCGACCGGGCGCATCCGGTCTAGTCTCGGTGTCATTGCCACTGGTTGCCTGAGATACTGCCTTGCGGATCATCCTCGCCTGGGCCGGCCTTGCGGTCGGCGCCGTCGGACTTGCGCTCGACTTCTGGGTGATTTTCCCATCGGTGATGACCGTCACCGCCGGGAACCCGGTAGCGCGCTCCCTCCCCGACACGTTCATCTATTTCTGGACGTTCTTTACCCACCTCACCAACCTGTGGCTGGTCCTGACCTATGCCGCGGTGGTCAGCGACTGGAACTCGCTCTGCTGGTTCAGGCGCCCGGTCATCATGGCCTCCGCCGCGGCGTTCATCACTCTGGTGATGCTCTACTACCATTTCATGCTGGCGCCGACGCTGCACATGCAGGGCGCTCTCGCCGTCGCGACCTATCTGCTCCACTACGTCGCCCCGCTTCTCTACCTCGCCTGGTGGGCGCTGTTCGCGCCGCATGGCGCGCTCCGCTTCAAGCATATCGGCCCGATGCTGCTGCCCGGCATCGCCTACGTCGCCTGGGTACTGCTGCGCGGGGCGGTGGTGGGCGAGTATCCCTACGACATCCTCGATGCGGGGAAGTTCGGCTATGGCGCCGTGGCGATCGGGGTGGCCGTGCTGCTTGTCGCCGTGACCGTCTTCTCGGTCGTCATCGTGCTCGCCGATCGCTGGCTGGGCCGCCGGGCGGTGGCTTCGGTTTGAGACGGTTTGACTTGTTTGTGACACCCGGGGGAACGTAAGCTCCAACGCGGCCACAGGGTCAGCGGGAGCGTCGATGAGTTTTCAGTGGTCCCGGGCCGACCGCTCGACGGGCGAAGGATTTCTACGAATAGCGCGTGAGCAGATCGGCAAGGCGATCGCCGGGGCCGAAAACCCCTCCGAATCGCCGGAGAGGCGTGTGCACGAGGCACGGCGCCGGTGCAAGAAACTGCGCGCCCTGTTCCGGCTGGTACGGCCCGATTTCAGCGGTTACGCCGAGGAGAACGCCTTCGTCCGCGATGCGGCGCGCACGTTGTCGGCGGCGCGCGACATGCGCGTCACCCGGAACACTCTCGTCGAACTGATGGCCTGGGCCGGGCGGCCGATGGCCCCTCCTGCCGAAGACGGCGCTGCGTCGAACCCCGAAACCGAAGCCGAGGCCCTCAGGCACTTCGCCGGGCAGATGCGCGAACTCGAGCACCGCAGCGCCGCCTGGCGCCTCGACAGGATCGACCTCGACACGCTCGCCACCGGCCTCAAGCGCACCTATCGATCCGGACGAGACACGGGCCGCCACGCCGAGCGGCAGCGCACCGACGAAGCGTTCCACGAGTGGCGCAAGTTCGCCAAGTACCACTGGAGCCAGCTCGGCCTGCTCGAGAGCTGCGCCGCCGACATCATTCCGTCGGCTCACAAATGCGCCGGGGACCTCGCCGAGCAACTCGGCATCCATCACGATCTGGCTGTGCTGAGCGAACTGCTGGGGACTGCCCCGGAGGAGCTTGCCGCCGATATCGATATCGACTTCGCGCTCGACGCCGCCCACCGTCGCCAGGCCGAGATCGAGGAGAACATCCGCACGCTCGGGTTGCAGGTCTTTGCCGAGCGGCCCAAGGCGCTCAAGGCGCGCTTCACAGCCTATCTAAAGGGCTGGATGACGGACGAGGCGGCCGCGTAGATGGGCATCGAGATCGAGCGCAAGTATCTCGTCGCCACCGAGGGGTGGCGCGACGTGGTGCGCAGCACCCAGAAGCTGCGGCAGGGCTACCTCACCGCTGGCGGCGGCGTGACGGTACGGGTGCGGACCGTCGACGACCGCACCGGCTACATCACCATCAAGAGCGGCGGCTCGGCACTCGCCCGCGCCGAGTTCGAGTACGAGATTCCGATCGCCGATGCGCGCCAGCTCCTCGGCTACTCGCGCGGCAGCCAGATCGAAAAGACCCGCCACAGCCTCACCCTCCCCGGCGGCGACTGGGTGGTCGACGAGTTCGAGGGCCGGCACCGGGGCCTTGTCATCGCCGAAGTCGAGCTCGAGAGGCCGACCGGCGCGCTCGAGCTCCCGGCCTGGCTCGGCGACGAGGTGACGGGCGATCCGCAATACTACAATTCCAGCCTCGCCATGCTTGTCGGCGGGGAAATCTAGCCCATCTGAGTGTCGCGCGCTGGCGCCATCCGCTATAGCGGGCGATAGCGGATCAAGACCGGACTCTCATGACCTTCAACAACCATGTCGCCATCACGCCACAGCTCGTCGCCGACCACGGGCTGAAGCTCGACGAGTACCAGAAGATCCTGCAGCTCATCGGCCGCGCGCCGACTTATACCGAGCTCGGCATCTTCTCGGCGATGTGGAACGAGCACTGCTCGTACAAGAGCTCCAAGCGGTGGCTGCGCACGCTCCCCACCACCGGCGAGCGCGTCATCCAGGGCCCCGGCGAGAACGCCGGCGTTGTCGATATCGGCGACGGACAGGCCATCGTCTTCAAGATGGAGAGCCACAACCACCCGAGCTTCATCGAGCCCTATCAGGGCGCCGCGACCGGCGTCGGCGGCATCCTCCGCGACGTCTTCACCATGGGCGCCCGGCCGATCGCTGCCATGAACGCCCTGCGCTTCGGTTCGCCTGAGCATGCCAAGACCCGCCACCTGGTGTCCGGCGTCGTTGCC
>NZ_JAQGJL010000128.1 GCF_028290645.1 Devosia sp.
GATCCTGCCGCCGCTCGCCCTCGCCGACATGATCGCCGGAATCTACGGCGCCAACGCCACCGTCACCGCGCTCTTCGCCCGCTTTCGCGGCCTCAGCAAAGGCCAGGTCATCGACCTCAGCCTGCTCGAGCCGATGTACTCCGTCCTCGGCCCCGAAGCCGCGATCTTCGCGGTCACCGGCAAGGTCAAGGAACGCTCCGGCTCCGCCTCCAACACCGCCTCCCCGCGCAACGTCTACAAATGCGCCGACGGCCAGTACGTGGCCCTGTCCGGCTCCACCCCGCAGGTCGCCCGCCGCATCTTCGAGGTCATCGGCAAGCCCGAGATGAACACCGATCCGCGCTTCGCTACCAATTCCGACCGGGTGAAACACCGGGATCTCGTCGATGCCGCAGTCGCCGAATGGTTCTCCCGCCATACTCATGACGCAGCCCTCGGCATCATGCGCGAAGCGGGCGCCACGGTCGGCCCCATCTACTCGATCGCCGATATCGCCGCGGACCAGCATTTCCGAGACCGCGGCATCATTGTCGATGTCGAAGACAAGGATTTCGGCTCGCTCCCAATGCACAACATCCTGCCGCGCCTCTCCGAAACCCCCGGAACCTTCCGCCGTCCCGCGCCCGAACTCGGCGAGCACACCGCCGAAGTCCTCCGCGAGGCCGGCGTCGATCCGGCCAGTATCGGAGCCTGACCATGCGCCTCCGCTCGCTGCTCTACGTTCCGGCAAGTTCCGAGCGCTTCCTCGCCAGGGCCCATGAGCGCGGCGCCGACGCCGTCATCCTCGATCTCGAGGATTCCGTCCCCGAGGCCGACAAGGATGCCGCCCGGCAGGGCCTCGCGGCGGCAGTCCCCGCCGTCGGCCGCAACGGCGCCAGGGTATTCGTCCGCATCAATTCCGGCCCGCGCCAGCGCGACGATGCGCTCGTCGCCTGCCGCGCCGGCGCCTTCGGCCTGATGGTGCCGAAGGTCCAGTCCTCCGGCGCCCTCGATGCCCTCGCCGGCACCCTGCGCGCCGAGGAAGCCACCATCGGCCGCGCCGCCCTCTCCTTCCTCGCGCTCGTCGAGGACCCGGCCGCGCTGCTCGATGCCCGCGCCATCGCCGCCAACCACCGCGTCATCGGCCTCGCGCTCGGCAGCGAGGATCTCGCCACTGCGCTCGGCGCCATGCCCACTCCCGACGTGCTGCGCTATCCCAAGCTGATGCTGCATTACGCCACGAAGGCCGAGGGCAAGCTGTCGCTCGGCCTCCTGCAATCGAGCGCCGACTACACCGACCTCGACGCCCTCGCTTCTGCCGCCGCCGAAGCCAAGGCCCACGGCTTCGATGGCGCCACCTGCGTCCATCCCTCCGCCGTGCCAGTGCTCAACGCCGGCTTCTCCGCAACGGCCGAAGAACGTGCCTGGGCCGAGCGGGTCCTCGCCGCAGCGGCGACCAGTCCCGGCGCCTTCGAGCTCGATGGCCGCATGGTCGACGCCCCCGTGCTCGCCCGTGCCCGCCGCATCCTCGCGTCCTAGCGGCCGAGCCCCGCAAACTCGACGAACGCCTCGAGCGGCAGCGGCTCGGACAGCAGGAACCCCTGCAGCTCGTGGCAGCCGCGCACCACCAGGTAGTCGCGCTGCCACTCGGTCGCGACGCCCTCCGCCGTCACCTGCATCTTCAGCGACCGCGCCAGGTCGATGATGGTGCGCACGATCACCTCCGCATCGCCCGAGACCCCGAGTTGCGCAACGAACGAGCGGTCGATCTTCAGTTTGTCGACGTTGTAGCGCCTCAGATAATTCAGCGACGAATACCCGGTGCCGAAATCATCCAGCGCCAGCCGGATCCCCGCCGCCCTCAGCCGCGTCAGCCCCGCCTCCGTCGCCGCCGAAGTATCGATCAGCACCCCCTCGGTAATCTCGAGCTGCAACCGACCGGGATCGATCCCAAGATCCGCCAAAGTCGCGATCACCCGCTCCACGAAGTGCCGACTGCGCAATTCCACCGGCGAAACATTCACCGCCACCCACGGAACCGCCGTAACCACCAGCATCCGGCAGGCTTCCTCGAACACCCACTCGCCCAGTTTCTCGATGAGTCCGCGCTCTTCGGCCACCCCGATGAACATGTCCGGCGACAGCCGCCCGCGCTGCGGATGCTGCCAGCGCACCAGCGCCTCTGCGCCCAGCACCGTGCTGCTGTCGGCGGCAAAGATCGGCTGATATTCGAGCTTGAGTTCTCCGCCCTCGGTCAGCGCGCGCCTGAGATCGAGCTCGATCCGGCGCTTCTCGGCGAGGCTCTCGGCCATCGGCGCGGCGAACACCGTCCAGCGCGCCCGGCCGCGGGCCTTGGCCTCGTAGAGCGCGATATCGGCCTCGCGCAGCAATGTTTCGGGCCCGGCCCCCCGCCGCCACGGCGCAATGCCGAAGCTGGCCGTGACGAACGCCGGATCGTCGAACAGCCGGAACGGTCGGGCCAGCTGCAACTGCATCGCCGCGCAGATCGATTCCGCCGCGCCCGCCGCCGGGCCGGTGAGGAGGATCGCGAACTCATCGCCCCCGAGCCGCGCCAGCGTACCGGCCGGTCCCACCACCTGGAACAGCCGGTTGGCCAGTTGCCGCAACAGATCGTCCCCGGCCACATGCCCCAGCGCGTCATTGATATGCTTGAAGCGGTCGAGATCGATCAGCACCAGGGTCGCAGGTTGCCCTTGTCCGGCACGCTCGACCAATGCGGCGAGGTCGCGCTCGAACTGCGCCCGGTTCGCCAGCCCCGTCAGCGAGTCGTGGTAGGCGAGAAAGTTGATGCGGGCCGCGGCCTGCCGCCGCTCGGTGATGTCGCGGGCGCTGCACACCAGCCCGATGATCGTGCCGTCCGGCGCCCGCAGCGGCAGCTTGGTGGTGGAGAGCCAGATCTGCGTGCCGTCCGGCCGCACCACATATTCTTCGTGGTCGTGCATGGCGATGCCGTCGCGCACCACGCGCATGTCGTCCTCGTAGTAGCGCCGTGCCAGCTGCTGCGGATGGACGTCGAGATCGGTTTTGCCGATCAGCGTATTTGGGTCGCCATGTCCGAGATCGGTCGCCACCGCCCTGTTGGCGATGACGAACTTGCAGTCCCGGTCCTTGATGTAGAGATAGTCCGGCACCTGGTCGATCATGGCGCGGAGCCAGCCGCGCTCGACCCGCGCTCGCGCCTGCTCGCCCGCCAGTTCGGCCGCAAACCTCTGCAGGCGCTCATTGGCGGACGCCAATACGCCGAGCGCTTCCGAGGGCTCGCCATAGGCTTGCTGCTCGGCAACAGATCGCTTCACGGCCATGCATGCCTCGGAAGGCGGACAGTTCGGGCGATCAGCATGCTACCGGAGGAATGGATAAGTAGTTCCTAAGTAGCGAATAAGTACGAACGACGTGACGCTTGGCTGCCCCGTAGCTCTATCCGCCGGCTGCGGCCGCGCTCCGGTACTCTCCCGGCGACGTTCCATGCAACCGCCGGAACGCCTTGGCGAAATAGTTGCCATTGGCAAATCCGGTCGCGGTGGCAATGGCCGCAACCGGCTGGTCGGTCGCCACCAGCAGCCGCATCGCTCGCTCCATCCGGGCGGCAAACACGAAATCGGACGGGCTGAGCCCCGCCTCGGCACTGAACCGCCGGACGAAATGCGCCCGGCTCAGCCCCGCCACCAGTGCCAGCCGGTCGACCCCCAGCGGTTCGCCAAGATGCGTGGCGATGAAGTTCTGCGCCCGCGCGATCGGCGGCGCCACCGGCGTGGCGGCCGGCGCCGCGCCGAACAGCCCGTCATGCAGTGCCGTCATCGCCTCGTACGCGGCGGCCGAGACCTCGCCGCTCAGCAGCTCCGGCGCGCCCATCAGCCTCAGGCACGCATCGGCCATGCGATCGACCGCCGGGGCCGCTGGCGTCACCACCGGCCCCTTGAGGTCGATCATCGTCCGGATCATTCGCAGCGCCTCGCGGCCATTGGCGCCGATCCAGAAATACTCCCAGGTCTGGCCACGATCGAGCCAGTAGCGGTTGGCATGCGGAAAGCTCAGGATCATCGTCGAGCCCGGATTGAGCACGTGACGCGCGCCCGCGTAGTCGAGCTCGCCCCGCCCGGCGATGGTGTGCTGGATGATGACGAAGGGTGCGTCGCCGCGCTTCAGCCCCTCCCAGTTATAGACCTCGTTGACGCGCTTCTCGAAGCCCGCCCCGGTGGCCATTACGTGAAAGCCCAGCGGCCCGCGCGGCGGCGCGATGGTCTGTACCTTGTGCCCGTGGGCAATCAGATCCGACAGCATGAAATTACCCTTGAGCGCACGACTTTCCTCTACACCCCTTGGCCCCCGTCCCGCTAGATGGAGCCGGTTTCAAAGGGGAGGAACGGCATGTCGTTCAAAGTCGCGATCATCGGCGCCGGTTCGGTCGGGTTCACCAAGACCCTGATCTCGGACCTGCTCAAGGTGCCCGAATTCGCCGATGTCGAGTTCGCGCTCACCGATATCAACGCCCACAATCTCGACATGATCCACCAGATCATCTCGTCGATCGTCGCCGTCAACAAGCTGCCGGCCAGGGTGACAGCCACCACCGATCGCCGCGAGGCGATCACTGGGGCGCGCTACATCATGAGCTGCGTCCGCGTCGGTGGGCTCGAGGCCTTCGCCACCGACGTCAACATCCCGCTCAAATACGGCGTCGACCAGTGCGTCGGCGACACCAACTGCGCCGGCGGCATCCACTACGGCCAGCGCAACAACCCGGTGATCCTCGATTTCTGCAAGGATATCCGTGAGGTCGCCGAGCCCGGCGCGCTGTTCCTCAACTATGCCAACCCGATGGCGATGAACACCTGGGCCGCCGATCTCTACGGCGGCGTCGATATCGTCGGCCTCTGCCACGGCGTGCAGCACGGCGCCCACCAGATCGCGCAGGTGCTCGGCGTCGACGACAGGGACCTGGACTATGTCTGCTCCGGCATCAACCACCAGACCTGGTACATCGACATCCGCGCCAAGGGCCGGAAGATCGAGGCCGACGAACTGATCGCCGGCTTCGAGAAGCACCCGGTCTATTCGAAGCAGGAAAAGGTCCGCATCGACGTCCTGAAGCGCTTCGGCGTCTATTCGACCGAGAGCAACGGGCACCTCTCGGAATACCTCCCCTGGTACCGCAAGCGCCCCGAGGAGATCGAGCGCTGGATCGACATGAGCGACTGGATCCATGGCGAGACCGGCGGCTACCTCCGCCACTCGACCGAGCGCCGCAACTGGTTCGAGACCGATTTCCCCAAGTTCAAGGCCGACGCGGTGAAGCCGCTCAGCGAGCACAAGCGGACCACCGAGCACGCCAGCTACATCATCGAGGCCCGCGAGACCGGCCGCACCTATCGCGGCCACTTCAACGTGCGCAACAACGGCATCATCAGGAACCTCCCGGCCGACGCCATCATCGAGAGCCCCGGCTTCGTCGACCGCTTTGGCATCAATATGGTCGAGGGCATCGAGCTGCCGATGGCCTGCGCCGCCACCTGCTCGGTCTCGATCTCAGTGCAACGGATGAGCGTCGAAGCCGCCATGACCGGCAATATCGACATGCTGAAGCTCGCCGTGCTGCACGACCCGCTGGTGGGCGCCATCTGCACCCCCGACGAGGTCTGGCAGATGGTCGACGAGATGGTCGTCGCCCAGGCTCAGTGGCTGCCGCAATACGCCGACGCCATCCCCGCCGCCAAGGCCCGCCTCGCGAAGGGCACCGTGAAGACCACCGACTGGGCCGGCGCCGCCCGCAAGGTCGTCCGCTCGGTCGAAGAGCTGCGCGAGATGAAGGGCGCCCACCACTAGCACCAGACCATCCCCCATCGTCCCCCTCCCCCTTGCGGGGAGGGACTGAGGGTGGGGGTCCCCAGCCACCGGCCTATCGAGTCCGCGTATCGCTCAGTCGTCTCCCTCCCCCTTGTGGGGAGGGATCAAGGGTGGGGGTGGCCACACGCTCCGAACCGGAGATTCGCGACCCGTTAACCCCCGTTAACCCGATTCCCTGCATGCTGGCGGCATGCCTGACGTCGCCGCCCTCCTCGCCCAGCTGACCACCCGCCCCGAACCCGCCGCCGACCCGGCGCTGGCGGCCATCAAGCTCGTCCGCGCCACCCTCGACGCGCTGGTCCTCCGCATGGGCCAAAGCATTGACGCCAAGGTCACCGCCCAGCTCGCCGCCGGGCTCACCCAGCTCACCGCCGGTGGCGAGAATTTCGTCCTGAAGCTCGAGACCCCGCTGCCGCTCAACACCGCGGTGACCCTCACCGTCGCCCCCACGCCGACCGGCCAGCCCGCCATCATCACCCTCACCGTGCAGCCCCCGCCGGCAGCGGTCCAACCCGCCCCACCCGCACCCCCGCCGATCCAGGCCCTGCCACAACCACCCACCGCGCCACCATCGCCGCCCCAGCTCACGCCGCCAGCACCGCTGCCGACCGCCTCACCACCACCAACCCTCGCGCCCAGCATCGCGCCGCAGGCGCCGCCCCCGAGCCTCCCCGCCCCTACGAGCAGGCCGACACCCCGAAGCCCGCAGGCCACGACACCTCAACCCCCGACATCGTCTGCCCCGCCCTCCGGCCCCGCCCCTCGGCCGCCAGCGCCGCTATCCCAATCCATCCCCCAGCCGGCTACCTCTGCCGCCATCCCGGCGCCAACGTCCCCAGCCACGCCGACAGCGCCCGCGCCCCCACCGTCGACCGCAATCGCCTCCGCGCCCGCCCAGATCACATCGACCGTCCTGCCTCCTACGCCGGCCGCGGGCGCCGCCCCCGCGCCGATACCGCCCATGCCCCCAGCGCCACCAGCAAGCGCCCCGGCGCCGGCATCCCCGCCAGCCTCCACCCCGCCGGTCCTCACTTCGACCCCCATCCCGACCATCTCCACCGCCCAGCCGCCACAGCCTCACCCACCCTTGCCTCCGCAACCGGTCCCCATCGCGAGCCCCGCCCCGCCTGCCGCCCTCACGGCTCCAGCACCGGCCCCCGCGCTCCCACTCGCCACCACCACCGCTCCACCCCCGCCGGCACTACCCACCGCATTTCCGCCAGCTGCCCTCCCGGCGCCGCCCACAGCCACGTCAACGCAATCGCCGGCCGCCCCGCCCACGTCACCGCCAGCTGCCACCCCTGCGCCACCGCCAGTTGCCAACCCTGCACCGCCGTCCACCGCCCCTTCCGCCGCACCCGCGACCGCCACGTTCGCACCGCCGCAAGCCACCGCCACCGCCCCACCACCCCCCACATCCCCGC
>NZ_JAQGJL010000150.1 GCF_028290645.1 Devosia sp.
CGTAATACCCGGCCGACAGCACATAGGTGCCGATCATTATGCGCCGCTTCACCTCGCGGCCGAACCCGTCGGCCCGGGTCAGCTCATACAGGTCGGTGATGTCCTTGCCGGTGTCCCGCAGCCCGTACTTCACCCCATCATAGCGGGCGAGGTTCGACGAGGCCTCGGCCGGCGCCACGATATAATAGGCCGGCAGCGCGTACTTCGTATGCGGCAGCGAGATGTCCCGCACCGTCGCGCCCTCGGCCTTCAGCCACGCGATCCCCTGCTGCCACAGCGCCTCGATCTCGGCAGGCATCCCGTCCATGCGGTATTCCTTGGGAATCCCGATCACGAGGCCCTTCACACCGCGTTCCACGGCCGCCGCGAAGTCCGGCACCGCGAGCTCGACGCTGGTCGAGTCCTTGGGGTCGAATCCTGACATCGACCTCAGCATGATCGCCGCATCCTCGACCGTCCGGGCAATCGGCCCAGCCTGGTCGAGCGACGATGCAAACGCCACTACGCCCCAGCGCGAGCAGCGGCCATAAGTCGGCTTGATGCCGACCGTGCCCGTCAGTGCCGCCGGCTGGCGGATCGAGCCGCCGGTATCGGTCGCCGTCGCCGCGGCGCAGAGCCACGCCGAAACCGCCGCCGCCGAGCCGCCGGACGAGCCGCCCGGCACCAGCTGCGCGTTGGAGTTGGACGCCCGCCACGGGTTGATCACCGGGCCGTAATACGAGGTCTCGTTCGACGAGCCCATGGCAAACTCGTCCATGTTGAGCTTGCCCAGCATCACCGCGCCGTCACGCCAGAGATTGCTGGTGACGCTCGATTCGTATTCGGGCTTGAAGCTGTCGAGGATGTGGCTTGCCGCCTGGGTATGGACGCCCTTGGTAGCGAACAGGTCCTTGATGCCGAGCGGGATGCCCTCGAGCGGGCCGCCCTGCCCCACCGCGAGCTTGGCGTCGCTGGCCTTGGCCTGCGCCTGAGCCTGCTCGCCGGTCACCGCCACATAGGCATTGAGCTTGGGATTGGCCCCGGCGATCGCCTCCAGATAGGCGCCGGTCAGTTCGCTCGAGGTGAAATCCCTGGCTTTCAGCCCGTCACGGGCGGCGGCGAGGGTCAGGCGGGTAAGGTCGGTCAAAGGCTTGGCTCGCGGGGAATGGACGCGGGAATTGTCGACCGCCGTTCCTATAGCCCGTTCGCGATTATCGCAACATCAGGCGTCAGCCGGCTGCCCGATCCGTTTCTCGAAGAACGCGGACCATTCGCTGTCAGGATAGTCGAGGAATGCACCGCGGGAGGTGAACCCGCTGCGGCTATAGAGCCGATGGGCTCCATCGAATCCCGGCCCGACACCGGTCTCGAGCAGCAGATGCGAAATACCCTTCGAGCGCGCCAGTTGAATGATCGCCTCCAGCAGCGCCGAACCCACCCGCTGTCCGCGAACGGAGGGCTTCGTGTACATGCGCTTCACCTCGCCCTGGTCAGCCGAGATCACCTTCAGCGCGCCGCAACCGACAGCCTCGCCGGCCTCGTTGCGCGCCACGAACACTGTCGTGTCGGCGCCGGCCATCTGCTCCACGGTCATCTTGAACTGGAACTCGATAGGCGAGAGCGGCAGCAGGTGATCGTTCAGCTCGGCGACGAGCACCCGGACATCATTCTGCAGCGGTGTTTCGATGGCAATCGTCACAGCCATCGGCCGTCACTCCACGACCTTGGGCACCATGAAGAAGTTGTCCTCGGTGAGCGGCGCATTGGCGACGATTTTTTCCGGATAGCCGCCATCGGTCACCTTGTCCTCGCGCCGGCGCAGCTGCATCGGCATCACCGAAGTCATCGGCTCGATCCCCGACACGTCCACCTCGCCCAGCTGCTCGACGAAACCCAGGATGGTGTTGAGCTCGTTCTGGTAAGTCTCGACCTCGCCTTCCTCGATGCGGATGCGGGCGAGGCGCCCAATACGCTTCACGGTGGCGGCATCTACCGACATGGGGTCACTCCGAAGGTCACGATTTGTCGCGTTCTAGCAACGGATCGCGCCGGTGAAAAACGAAAAGCGTTGATGGGCGCCATCAAACTTCCAAAGCCAGGCCGGCTTCGAGTGCCACCAACGCCGTCCCGGCCAGCCGCTCGCGCAGCGCCGCAAACGCCCTCTCGACCACGGCATCCGACCCCGCCACGGCAATCAGCCGCGGCCCAAACGCCTCCAGCGCCGCCGCCGCCAACCGGTCACCGTCCTCACCGAACACTGCCACCACGGCATCGCGCGCCCACCGCCCAGCTTTCGGAATCGTTCCCGTCAGCAAAAGCAACGGCGCCTCGCCGACCGCCGCAATCAGCGCCCCGCCCGCCAGCCCGTGCGCCGTAACCTCGCCAAGCACGTCCTCGTCGAGCATGGTCGCCGCCCGCCCCGGCTCCCACAGCACCGGATCGATCTCCGGCAAACTGCCATCCAGCGCAAACACCGCATCCGCCCCAGACACCAGTTCCCCCGGATCCACTCCACTTATCCTCGCGGGATCCGCCACCAGTATCCTGCCGCCAATATGAATGCGGATCGTGGTGCCGCCGAACCAGGTGAGTTTCATCGCTTGCCTCTTCTCGCCGCCACAGGTAGCCAGAACCCGAGCTGATGCAAAGGCGTGCGTTTGACAGACGAAGATCTCAACCCGCTGACCGCCCTCCCGTCCGCCGGCAAGCTCCTCGGCCTCGATCTGGGCACCAAGACCATCGGCGTCGCCATTTCCGATGGCATGCGCTACTCGGCCACACCGCTCGAAACCATCAAGCGGCTGAAGTTCACCCAGGACGCGACCCGCCTGCAGGAGTTGATCGCGGAGAACGACGCGGTCGGCATCGTGCTCGGCCTGCCGCTCAATATGGATGGCTCCGAGGGCCCGCGCGTCCAGTCGACCCGCGCCTTCGCCCGCAACCTTGCGGCGAGGATCGAGATCCCTATCGTCTTCTGGGACGAGCGGCTCTCCACCTCCGCCGTCACCCGCACCCTGATCGAAGCCGATGTCCGCCGCGACAAGCGCGCCCAGGTGGTCGACAAGCTGGCCGCGAGCTACATCCTCCAGGGCGCGCTGGAAAGGCTGCGCCGAGGCGCGCTCTAGCCGTTCGGCCCACGTGGAAAATGCACGGCAAGACTGTACATGCTCGGCACCCCGCGCTAGACCCCCGCGAACATTCGGAACGGAGAGGCATGGCTACTTCCTCGCCAGCATCGGTTACCGGCGGCCAAGGGGCTGCGAGACCGGCTTTCCGCCATCGCCACCTCCTCGGTATCAGCCAGCTCAACCAGTACGAGATCGTCGACCTGCTCGATCGGGCGGAGGCGATGATCCCGATCTCGCGCCAGCCGCGGAAGATCCTGCCAACGCTGACCGGCAAGACGCAGATCAACCTGTTCTTCGAGAACTCGACGCGCACCCAGTCGAGCTTCGAGATCGCCGGCAAGCGGCTAGGCGCCCAGGTCACCAACATGTCGGTGAAGACCTCCTCGGTCGCCAAGGGCGAGACGCTGGTCGATACCGCCGCCACCCTCAACGCCATGCGGCCCGACGTCATCATCGTCCGCCACGGCTCCTCAGGCGCGGTGGAACTCCTCAGCCAGAAGGTCGGCTGCTCGGTGATCAATGCCGGCGACGGCGCGCATGAGCATCCGACACAGGCGCTGCTCGATGCGCTGACCATCCGCCAGCACAAGGGCCGCCTCGCCGGCCTCACCGTCGCGATCTGTGGCGACATCGCCAATTCCCGCGTCGCCCGCTCGAACCTGTTGCTGCTTGGCGCCATGCAGGTCCGTACCCGGGTGGTGGCGCCCCGCACCCTCCTGCCCAAGGGCATCGAAGCGCTGACGAGCGAAGTTTTCACCGACATGCGACAGGGCCTCGAGGGCGCCGATGTGGTGATGATGCTGCGCCTCCAGCACGAGCGCGCCAACGGTCGGATGATCCCGTCGGTCCGCGAATACTACCATTTCTACGGCCTAGACGCCGAAAAGCTGGCCTACGCCAAGCCGGATGCGATCGTCATGCATCCCGGCCCGATGAATCGCGGTGTCGAGATCGATCCAGCCATCGCTGACGGCGACCGGTCGGTGATCACCGAGCAGGTCGAGATGGGCGTCGCCGTCCGCATGGCGGTGCTCGATGCGCTGCTCGCCGATCGCGAGGGCGCGGCATGAGCAAGCCAATCGTTATCGCCAATGCCCGCGTGGTGGACCCGGCCACCAATCGCGACGCCCCCGGCGCCGTCCTGGTCGAGAACGGCAGGATCGCCGGCGTCGCCAACGGCGCACCGCAGGGCGTTCCCGAGGGTGCCGAATACTATGACGCGAAGGGCCTGATCGTCGCTCCGGGCCTCATCGATATGCGGGTGTTCACCGGCGAGCCGGGCCACGAGTACCGCGAAACCCTCGCCAGCGCAGCCGAGGCCGCTGCGGCCGGGGGCGTCACCAGCTTCGTCCTCATGCCCGACACCTCTCCGGTGATCGACGATGGCGCACTTGTCGATTTCATCCTCCGCCGCGCCAGCGCCAAGGCCTCGGTCAACATCCTCCCCGCCGCCGCCATCACCCGCGGCCTCAAGGGCGAGGAGATCACCGAGTTCGGCCTCCTCAAGGAAGCCGGCGCTGTCGCCCTCACCGATGGCCGCGAATCGATCCAGTCGGCCGGACTGCTCCGCGCCGCCTTCACCTATGCCCGCAATTTCGAGCTGTCGATCATCCACCACCTCGCCGACCACACGCTGGTCGGCGACGGCGTGATGAACGAGGGCACGCTGGCGACGATCTCCGGCCTTAAGGGCATTCCCGGCGAAGCTGAGACGGTCCCACTCGCCCGCGACCTGCAACTCGCCGCCCTCACTGGCGTCCGCTATCACGCGGCGCAGATTTCTACGGGCGCCGCCGTCGAACTGCTCGTTGGCGCCAAGCGCCGCTCCTCCGAAGTGTCGGCCGGCATCTCGATCAACAATCTTTCCCTCAACGACAACGACGTCGCGCCCTACCGCACGTTCTTCAAGCTCTCCCCGCCACTCCGCTCCGAGGACGACCGGCAGGCGGTGATCGAGGGACTGCGGTCCGGTGCCATCGACACCATCCACTCCGGCCACGACCCTCAGGACACCGAGGTCAAGCGCCAGCCCTTCGCCGAAGCCTCCGACGGCGCGGTCGGCCTCGAAACCCTGCTTGCCGCCGCGCTGCGTCTCGTCCATTCCGGCGATGTGCCGCTGCTCACGCTGCTGCGCGCCATGACCAGCCGGCCGGCTGAGATCCTCGGCCTCGAGTCCGGCCGCCTCGCCGTGGGCGCCCCGGCCGACATCATCATCATTGACCCCGATTTCCCCTGGGTGGTGAAGGAGGCAGCGCTCCGTTCACGCTCCCGCAACACCGCTTTCGAGGGCGCACGGATGCAGGGCGCCGTGATGCACAGCTTCGTTGCAGGCCGCCCGGTCTTCAGCCATGCTGCGACCGAGGAGAGACTCAACACATGAACTTTCTGATCGCGATAGCCTTGGGTTACCTGCTCGGTTCGATCCCGTTCGGCCTGCTACTCACCCGCGCCGCCGGCATCGACATCCGCACGGTGGGCTCGGGCAATATCGGCGCCACCAATGTGCTGCGCACCGGCAATCGCTGGCTCGCCGCCGCCACACTGATCCTCGATGCGGGTAAGGGCGCCGCCGCCGTGCTGCTCGCGCGCTACTACATCGTGCCCACAGTCGAGACGCCGGTCGCGGCCGAGTATATCCTCTACGGCGCCGGTATCGCGGCCTTCTTTGGGCACGTGTTCCCGGTCTGGCTCGGCTTCAAGGGCGGCAAGGGCGTCGCCACCTATATCGGCGTGCTGCTGGCCTGGAACTGGGTGGTCGGCCTGATCTTCTGCGCCGTCTGGCTGCTCATTGCCCTGACCCGGCGCTATTCTTCCCTCGCGGCGCTTACCGCGGCCGCCACTGCGCCTGTCTTTGCCTATGCGCTTGCCGGCTCCGATACGCAGGGTTTTACCTTCGCCGCAGCCTGCGCGCTCCTCAGCTTCGTCCTCTACCTGAAGCACTGGCCGAACATTCGCCGGCTCTGGAACGGCACGGAGCCCAAGATCGGCTCGGAACAGCCCAGGGCCGACTGATCCATGGCGCGCGACGGCATCGAACTGACGCCTTCGCAGCGCATAGCGTGGCTTCGCCTCATCCGCACCGACAATGTCGGCCCGCAGACCTTCCGCCAGCTGATCAATCGCGAAGGCTCGGCCGAAGCCGCCCTCGAGGCGCTCCCGGCCCTCCTGAAGCGCGTCGGCACCCCATCGCGCATTCCCTCGATCGCAGCGGCCGAAGACGAGATCGCCGCCACGGGAAAACTCGGCGCCCGCTTCGTCGGCTCGGGCGAGCCCGACTATCCGCCGCTCCTCCGCTACATCTCCGGCGCTCCGCCGCTGGTCACCGTTGCCGGCGGCCATAATCTGGACTGGTGGCGCAGCGTCGCCATCGTCGGCGCCCGCAACGCCTCGACCGCCGGCCAGAAGTTCGCGCAAATGCTCGCCGCCGATCTCGGCGAGGCGCGCTACACCGTCGTCTCCGGCCTCGCCCGCGGTATCGACGCCGCCGCCCACCGGGCCTCGCTGCGCTCCGGCACTGTCGCGGTCCTCGCCGGCGGGCTCGACCATATCTATCCCGACGAGAACATCCCGCTCGCCCACCAGATCGTCGAGAACGGCGGCGCATTGATCACCGAGATGCCGCTCGGCTGGGAGCCCCGCGCCCGCGACTTCCCGCGCCGCAATCGCCTCGTTTCCGGGCTAACACTGGGCACCGTCGTCGTCGAGGCCGCCAAGCGCTCCGGCTCCCTCATCACTGCCCGCCTTGCGCTGGAGCAGAACCGCGAGGTCTTCGCCGTCCCTGGCTCGCCGCTCGATCCACGCGCCGAGGGCGGCAATGCGCTGATCCAGCAGGGCGCCAAGCTGATCACCGGCGCCGCCGACATCATCGACACGCTGCGCGAGGCCGATCCGTCGCGCACGAGCCTGCTGGAACCGGATTGGCTGCCGGATGCCGATGTCTTCGACCCGGCGCCGCCCTCCACCGACGAGCGCTCGCGCCTGATCGAGGCGCTTAGCGTCACCCCGGTCGCGGTCGACGACGTTATCAAGTCCACCGGCATCGGCATCAGCCGTGTGCAGACCCTGCTGCTGGAGCTCGACCTCGAAGGCCGGGTCGAATGGTCAAGCGGCCAGTTGGTGGCGCTTCGCCTCTGAGCGATCCGGCAAAAGCGCGACCAGCGCGAAACCAAGCCAGATGATAGCGGTGGCCAGCGTCGCCTGGACCCAACCACCGGTGAAGAAGCCCGGCAGCAGATAGTCGAACAGCGGGTTGGCGAACCACGGCGGCGCCATGGCGTCGACACTCGCCGAGACCATCGAAATCGCGAGGCTCACAAAGAGCAGCAGCATTGCCACCGTCTTGGCCGGCCAGCCCGGCGGCCAGGCGAAGGCCAGCGCAAGGCAGGCCAGCGGCAGCGCTGCCACCAAGTGCCGGGGACCGGTGGAGGAGCCGCCGTCCCAATAGAAGTAGCTTGCGTTGATCAGCAGGAAGCACAGCACTGTGCCGGCTATCACGATCGCGATGCCACGGCTCGGGGCCCATTTCACCATCGCCACTAGCCCGATCGGAACCATCAGCAGCACCGGCGCTAGCGGCAGCAAGCCGCGATAGTGGCCGAACAGCAGTTCACCCAGCACCATCGGCTGCGGGAATGTCAGCCCGAAGAAGCCCTGCCGCATGCCTTCAAAGCCCTGCACCTGCGAATAGCCCAGCCGGAACGGCGATCCGAACGTCAGCAGGTTGTAGACCAGCAGCGGCGCCAACCCGACCACACCGCCGATGACCAACCCGACCAAGTCCCCACCGCGCCGTGTCGACTGAATGAGGAAGAACACGCCGACAACCGCTCCAGCGGGCGCCGCCGTAATGTCCACGACCAGCAGAAAGCCCAGCAGCAGCCCAACCAGTGGCGCCACCCAGGTCGCTGGACGCGCGAGGACCATCAGCGCCATGGCGCCGAGGAGAATCGCTCCAGACAAGGAGTGGGCGAACAAGGTCGTCGACCAGCCGAAGAACGGCGTCCCCAACGCCAGTGCGCAGCTGGCAAATGTCGCCGCGGCCTGGCTGGCCCCAAGCCGCAGCGCCATCAGATTGAGCAACGCCACAGCCAGTGCCGCCGGCAACGACACGGTGGCGATGGCCGCAGTGCGGATATAGCTCGCGAGCGCATTCGGGTCCGCCGGGTCGCTCGCTGCACCTGCCGCCTCCAGCGCAATGCGGGTCGCGATCACGACCGGCACTGCCATAAAGGAGACACCCGGCTGCTTGTCGGAATAATAGTGACCATCGAAGAACGCCTTGTCGATCGTCGAGGGCGCAAGCCGGTCGATATCGAGGCGCCCCTCGCTGAGCGACAGCGCAAGGGCGATGCGGGTCACGTGCTGCGGGTTGAACGGGTCCTGCGGTGCCAGCCGCGCGAACGCGACGAACGCCAGCATGAAGATGATCGCCGCCTTCAATATCCGCATGTCCGCCCCCACCGCATTCCGCTTAGCACGAGTCTCCCCCGGTCAGGCGCCACGTAACTTTCTTCCCCCATAGGGGGAACGCCGGGCTGCCCTCCCGGGCCGGTTGACAGCCCCAACCCGCTTGACCATGTTGCGCCGCGTTCGAACGCCACTCTCGAAGGCTGGTCCCATGAAGCTCGTCATCGTTGAAAGTCCGGCTAAGGCCAAGACAATCAACAACTATCTCGGCAAGGACTACGAAGTCCTGGCGAGCTTCGGCCATGTCCGCGACCTGCCCGCCAAGGACGGCTCGGTGCTGCCCGATGATGACTTCGCGATGATCTGGGAGGTCGATACCCAGTCGAGGAAGCGCCTCACGGACATCGGCAACGCACTCAAGAATGCCGACGAACTGATCCTTGCCACCGACCCGGATCGTGAAGGCGAGGCGATCAGCTGGCACGTGCTCGACGTGCTCCGCCAGAAGAAGCTGATTAAGGATAAGCCAGTCAGCCGCGTCGTCTTCAACGCCATCACCAAGGCGGCGATCACCGAGGCGATGCAGCATCCGCGCCAAATCGACGAGCCGCTGGTCGATGCCTACCTGGCGCGCCGCGCTCTCGATTACCTGGTCGGCTTCACCCTCTCCCCGGTCCTCTGGCGCAAGCTCCCCGGCTCCCGCTCTGCCGGCCGCGTGCAGTCGGTGGCGCTACGCATCGTCTCCGACCGTGAACGCGAGATCGAAAAGTTCAAGGCCGAGGAATACTGGTCGATCGGCGCCCGGCTCAACGAGAAGGGCAAGTCGTTCGAAGCCCGGCTTTACTCCGTCGACGGCAAGCGGACCGACAAGCTCGATGTCGGCACTGCGGCGGACGCCGAAGCGCTGAAGGCGGCCATCGAGGGCGGCACGTTCAGCGTGAGCGCGGTTGACAAGAAGCCGACCAAGCGCAACCCCTATCCCCCCTTCACCACCTCGAGCCTGCAGCAGGACGCCTCTTCGCGCCTCGGCTTCTCGCCCAGCCGCACCATGCAGATCGCGCAGCGGCTCTACGAGGACGGCATCATTACCTATATGCGAACCGACGCCGTGCAGATGGCGCCGGAAGGCATCGACCAGGCGCGCCGCGCCATCGTCAAGAATTTCGGGTCGGACTACGTCCCCGAAAAGGCGCGCATCTACCAGACCAAGGCCAAGAACGCCCAGGAGGCGCACGAGGCCATCCGCCCCACCGACATGTTCCGGCATCCGGATACGCTCCGCGGCGACCCAGACCGGCATCGCCTCTACGAGCTGATCTGGAAGCGCACCCTGGCCAGCCAGATGCGCTCGGCCGAGATTGAGCGGACCACTGCCGATATCTCGGTCTTCGCCACCAGCCGTGACATCGCGTTGCGCGCGGTCGGTTCGGTTGTCACCTTCCCCGGCTTCCTGGCCCTCTATGGCGTTCAGGCCAAGGAAGATCGCGCCGAAGACCAGGAAGATGACGACGAAAGTCGTGAACTTCCGCCACTGGCGGTCGGAGATCGGCCCAAGCTCGAGGAAGCGCTGATCGAGCAGCATTTCACCCAGCCGCCGCCGCGCTACACCGAAGCCAGCCTCATCAAGAAGATGGAAGAGCTCGGCATCGGTCGCCCGTCGACCTATGCCGCCACCATGAGCGTGCTGCAGGACCGCAACTACGTCCGGCTGGAAAAGCGAACCCTGTTCCCCGAGGATCGCGGCCGCATCGTTACGGCCTTCCTCGAAAGCTTCTTCAATCGCTATGTCGAGTACGGCTTCACCGCCGCGCTCGAGGAGCAGCTCGACCTGATCTCGGACGGCAAGCTCGCCTACAAGGATGTGCTGCGCGCGTTCTGGACCGAGTTCCAGCGCCATGTCGAGGATATCAAGGACCTGCGCGTCTCCGAGGTGCTCGATGCCCTCAACGAGATGCTGGCCGACCACATCTTCCCGGCCAAGGCCGATGGCGCCGATCCGCGCCGCTGCCCCAACTGCGGCACCGGCCAGCTGTCGCTGAAGCTGGGCAAATTCGGCGCCTTCATCGGCTGCTCGAACTATCCCGAGTGCCGCTACACCATGCAGCTTTCGGACGCCGCCACTGGTGGCGCCAGCGAGGCTGCAGCCGGCGACGGCATCCTCGGCACCGATCCGGAGAGCGGGCTCGAGGTCGCCTTGAAATCCGGCCGTTTTGGTCCATATGTGCAGCTTGGCGACGGAGCCGAGCCGAAGCGCTCATCCCTCCCGAAGGGCTGGACTCCCGAGACGCTCACGCTTGAAAAAGCGCTGCAGCTCCTGACACTGCCCCGCGAGGTCGGCAATCACCCCGAATCCGGCAAGCCGATCACTGCAGGCCTCGGCCGTTACGGCCCGTTCATCCTACATGACGGCACCTACGCCAATCTCCCCGAAGTCGAGGAAGTGTTCACGGTCGGGCTCAACCGCGCCGTCGACCTCCTCGCCCAAAAGGCGGCCGGTGGCGGACGGTTCGGCAAGGGCCGCGCCGGGACACCGGCGGCGATCAAGACCTTCGAGCACGACGGAGGCGCGATCTCGGTCCGCGCCGGCCGCTACGGCCCCTACGTGAATCAGGGCAAAGTGAACGCCACGCTGCCCAAGGAGTTGAAGCCCGAAGACGCGACCATCGAGCAGGCGCTCGAGCTGATCGCGGCCAAAGGCGGCGCCTCGGCGGGAAAGAAATCCTCGTCGCGCACCGCCGGTGCTAAAAAGGCTCCAGCGAAGAAGGCGACAGCAAAGAAACCAGCGGCCAAGGCAAAGGCTACGACCAAGCCCAAGGCTGCATCAAAACCAAAGGCGGAGACTTCCGCCTAGAGAAAGATCCAATGGCCAGAGCGCCAAAACTACAAATCAACACCAAAGCCCCGCGGCAGTTCGTCGTCGGCACCCTCCCCTCACGCGAAGCCGTCCTCGAAGCGATGGCGCTGCACCCGGACCTTGATGGCAAGCGCGACCTGGCGCGCCATTTCGGCATCCACGGCGACATGCGCACGCCGTTCAAGGTGATGCTGAAGCAGCTGGAGGGCGAGGGCATCCTCACCCGGACCCGCAAGCAGATCCGCCGCACGGCCACCCTGCCCGCCGTCACGGTCCTCGATATCCCCGGCGACGCCGATCCCGATGACCTCCACGCCTTCCCGGCACAGTGGAACGAGGAGGAAGGCGCCCGGCCGCGCGTCGCCGTCCGGCAGCCGCGTGACGCACGAGTGGCTCCGGCACCCGGCGATCGCATCCTCGCGCGCATCGATCCCGGCGAGGGAGAAATCCCCAACTACACTGCCCGGGCGATGAAGATCCTCGACAAGCCGCGGCGCGGCCAGGTCGGCATCGTGCGCATGGACGAGGACGGCGCCCGCCTCATCCCCGTCGATCGGAAGCAAAAGGAAATGCGCATCGAGGGTGGCGATCTCGGCGGCGCGCGGGACGGCGATCTGGTCGAAGTCGAGGTGAAGCTCACCGGCCGGCTGATGATCCCCAAGGCCAAGGTCGTCAACCTCATCGGCAATCCCAAGTCCGAGGGCGCGGTCTCGATGATCGCCATCCACAACCTCGACATCCCCTACCGCTTCCCGGCCTCGGTGCTGAAGGAAGCCGAAGAGGCCAAGGAGACCACCGTCAAGGGCCGGGAGGACTGGCGGCATATCCCTCTCGTCACGATCGACCCAGCCGACGCCAAGGACCATGACGACGCGGTCTATGCCGAGCCGGACACGGACCCCAAGAACGAAGGCGGCCACATCGTCTATGTCGCCATTGCCGACGTCGCGGCCTATGTCCGCCCGGGCACAGCGCTCGACCGCGAGGCTTATATCCGCGGCAACTCGGTCTACTTCCCCGATCGCGTCGTGCCGATGCTGCCCGAGCGCATCTCGAACGATCTCTGCTCGCTTAAGGAAGGCGAGAACCGCCCGTCCATGGCGGTCCGCATGGTGTTCGACCAGCACGGCAAGAAGCGCTCGCACAGCTTCCATCGCGTGCTGTTCCGCTCGGCCGCCAAGCTCAGCTACCAGCAGGCGCAGGCGGCCATCGACGGCAAGCCGGACGACAAGACCGGCCCGATCCTCGATACCATCCTGAGGCCCCTCTGGGCCGCCTACGGGGCCATGGCGAAGGCCCGCGACAGCCGCGGCCCGCTCGATCTCGACCTGCCCGAGCGCAAGATCATCCTCGACAAGGCCGGCATGGTCGTCGACGTGAAGATCCCCGAGCGGCTCGATGCCCACCGGCTGATCGAAGAGATGATGATCGCCGCCAATGTCGCGGCTGCCGAGACGCTGGAAAAGCACAAGAGCGCCCTGCTCTATCGCGTCCACGACACCCCTAGCCAGGAGAAGCTGGTGGCGCTGCGCGACTTCCTGAGCTCGCTGCAACTGCCGGCGCCGAAGTCCGACGCGGTGCGACCCTCCGACTTCAACCGCATCCTCGACAAGGCCCGCACCGACGGCAAGATCCAGCAGGTGTCGGAGATCATCCTCCGCACTCAGGCGCAGGCCGAGTACGCAGCCGAGAACTATGGCCATTTTGGCCTAAACCTCGATCGCTACGCGCACTTTACCTCGCCGATCCGCCGCTATGCCGACCTGATCGTCCATCGCGCCCTGATCACCGCGCTGAACCTCGGCAAGGACGGGCTTACCGAAGGCGAGATCACCAAACTGCCTGGCATTGCCCAGCACATCTCGTCGACCGAGCGCCGCGCCATGCTGGCCGAGCGCGAGACCATCGACCGGCTGCTGGCTGAGTTCCTCGCGGCGCATATCAACGCCAGGTTCGAGGGACGCATTTCCGGTGTCACCCGTTCCGGACTGTTCGTCCGGCTCAAGGACACCGGCGCCGATGGCTTCATCCCGGCCTCCACGCTCGGGGCCGACTACTACCGCTTCGTCGAGGAGATGCAGGCGATGGTGGGCGATCGCACCGGCGAGACGTTCCGCATCGGCGACGACGTCAGCGTCCGCCTGCTCGAGGTGGCGCCGGTCGCGGGTGCGCTCCGTTTCGAGCTTCTCAGCGAGGGCGGCCGCGGCGATCCGTCATCTGGTGGACGGGGCCGCAAAGGATCATCTAACAGCCGAGGCAAGGCGGGCGCCTATCGCAAGTTCGCCAAGAGGAAGAGATAGCGATGGCGGTCGAGATCGGTACTGTTCGGGGGACACGTTCGCTCTGGCAGGCAATCGGCAGGGGCATCATGTGCCGCTGCCCCAATTGCGGCAAAGGCAAGCTGTTCCGCGCTTATCTGAAACTCAACGATACCTGCAGCGAATGCGGCGAGCAGCTGAGCGCCGCCCGCGCGGATGACTTCCCCCCCTATATCGCCATCTTCATCGTCGGCCACGTGCTGGTCGGCTGGATGCTGCATGCCGAAATGAGCGGCCCGGTCGATCCGATGCTCTATGTCTGGACCATGATTCCCGCGGCCATCGTCTTGCCGCTGATCATGCTCCCCTCGATCAAGGGCGCCGTGGTCGGACTGCAGTGGGCCAACTACATGTACGGGTTCGATCCGGCCCGGGAGTCCTCGGCCTTCAACGACGTCTGACGAGCCGATAGCGGCCTTGACAACCGGCGGAAAATCCGTAGGTTCCGGCCAAATTTCCACGGGCCGGCTGGCCGGTTGAATTGAGTGTGGCGCGTATTTGCCCGCTGCAAACCGTTTCAAGGACCTGAACCATGGCCAAAGCCGTATCTCTCAAGATCAAGCTCGTGTCGACCGCCGACACCGGCTTCTACTACGTCACCAAGAAGAACTCGCGTACCCAGACCGAGAAACTCTCGTTCAAGAAGTACGACCCGGTCGTGCGCAAGCACGTCGAGTTCAAGGAAGCCAAGATCAAATAAACTGCCGCTCCGGCGTTGCCTTTCGAAGCCCCGCGCTCATGGCGCGGGGTTTTGCGTTATGGGCATAACGAACGGAGAACGCCCGCCCCGGTATACAGGGCGGGCGTTGAAAAAGCGGCTGGTCCGAAGCGGCATGTCGAAGAGGCCACTCTTGCCCGCTGCGGACCAGCCTCCCTACGGACCCAGGAGTTGCGGCGGACCTGAGGAGAACCGTAGGGGTGACTGCTGACACCGATAGTGTCCGCGTTTTTCTATGCCTTACCCTAACCCGTTCCGCGGCCCAGTCAAATGGTCGCTGCGAAACGTTACTAACTCTTAACGTTAATTATTACGTGTGCGACGAAATCGTGACAGCCCCAACTAGGCGGCGTCGAACACCACGCGATTACGGCCCTCGCGCTTGGCGCGGTACAGCGCAACGTCGGCCCGTTTGAGCAGGACTTCGGGCGTATCGGTGGAGTGCTCATTGAGGGCAAGGCCGACCGATACTGTAACGGCCAGCGGCCGGCCGTTGCCGACTTCAAAACCCCTTTCGGCCACCGCCCCACGCACGCGCTCGGCGACCCCCTGCGCCTGCCTGAAATCGCTGTCCGGCATCAGCACCACGAACTCTTCGCCGCCAAACCTGCAGGCCAGGTCGACGCCCCGGATATTGCGGCGCAGGCGATCGGCGAACTCGCGCAGCACCGCGTCGCCGGTATCGTGGCCGTGGGTGTCGTTGACAGCCTTGAAATAGTCCATGTCGATCAGCATGACCGCCAAGTCCCGGTCCTGCTGCTGGGCCTTCTGCAGCAGGATCGAGAGATGCCGGTCGAAGTAGCGCCGGTTGTAGAGGCCGGTGAGTTCGTCGGTCACGGCGAGCGCCAGCGTGTTGTTGACGCTCTGGCGCAGTTCCACCGCATAGCGCTGGCGCCTGATCTGGGTGCGCACCCGCGCCATCAGCTCATTGCGCTCCACCGGGCGCATGATGAAGTCGTTGACCCCCAGGTCGAGCCCGCGCACTACGCGCGGCCGATCGCCTTCCTCGGCGATGAGGATGATCGGCAAGGTGCGGGTCTGTTCGGCGGTGCGCATCTGCGAGCACACCCGCAGCGGGTCGAAATCGCCGAGATCCATCGCTACGAGGGCCAGCTCGAAATCCCCGCCGCTCACCGCCAGCACGGCATCGCTCGGGTCGGCGAGCACATCCACGCGATTGTGGGCGCTCAGATAACCGCGGATACGCTCGGCATGCCGAACGTCGGGATCGACGAGCAGGATGCGGCCATCCTCGTCGTCGATCGAGTCCATGGCCCGGATCGCATCCTCGATGGCGATCTCTTGGCCGGTACGGGCGCGTGCTCTCAATTCATCGGTCAGCGCCTTGAGGCGAACCAGGCTCTTTACCCGCGCCATCAGTTGCACGTCGTCGACGGGTTTGGTCAGGAAGTCGTCGGCGCCGGCCTCGAGACCGCGCACGCGATCCGATGGTTGGTCGAGCGCTGTCACCATCAGCACGGGAATGTGGCTGGTCTTGCGGTCGGCCTTGAGCCTGGCGCAGACCTCGAAGCCGTCCATCTCAGGCATCATCACGTCGAGCAGGATGACGTCGACGTCATCCTCGGCGCAGATGGCCAGCGCCTCCCTGCCCGACGAGGCGGTGAGCACATCGAAATACTCGGCCGAAAGCCGCGCCTCGAGCAGGCGGACATTCGTTGGAATATCGTCGACGATCAGCACCCGCGCCGTCAAAGACGTGAACCCTCGCGATTTGAGGAAATCTGCCCGTTCGCCAGCCAGGAAAACCCTAGTTGGCCGGTCCAATGTATCGGGCAATCGTTTCTAAAAAGTGAGGTACGGAGATGGGTTTGGAGATGTATCCCTCGCAGCCGCCCTGGAGGATGCGTTCCTCGTCGCCCTTCATGGCAAAGGCGGTCACGGCGATGACGGGAATCGACATCAGTTCGTCGTCCTCTTTCAGCCACTTGGTGACCACGAGTCCCGAGACTTCGGGGAGCTGGATGTCCATCAGGATCAGGTCGGGACGGTGCGCCCTGGCAAGGTCCAGCGCCTCCAGGCAGTTGCGGGTCTGGATGATGGAATATCCGCGCGATTCAAGCAGATCGTTGAAGAGCTTCATGTTGAGCTCATTGTCTTCAACGATCATTACGGTCTTGGGCATGAAGGACTCGGCTCTCACCCGGAAACGGGTTGGCGGGCACTCGTGTTCTGCCCGAACTTGAGGGTAACATCAA
>NZ_JAQGJL010000151.1 GCF_028290645.1 Devosia sp.
TTCGGCGAGCCGGCCTTCGCCCGCGGCCACTTGATCGCCGGCGACTTCAACATCGCGCCGCACGAAAACGACGTCTGGAGCCACAAGCAGCTGCTCAACGTCGTCAGCCACACCCCGATCGAGACCGAGACGCTCAACGCCATCATGACCGGCGGCAGTGGCTGGGTGGATCTGGTGCGCAAGCACATCCCGCATGACCAGAAACTCTATTCCTGGTGGAGCTACCGCGCCAAGGACTGGGAGGCCGCCAACAAGGGCCGCCGCCTCGATCACATCTGGGCCACCGCCGACATCGCCGCCCACACCACCGGCGCCGAAATCCTCCGCCCCGCCCGCGGCTGGTCCGACAAACCCTCCGACCACGTCCCGGTCATTGCAAGGTTTTAATGAGCAGCAGGCACTTGCGGGGGGCAACTGTCGCGATTGCCTGAGGTGAAAGAGCCGAAACAGACGGCCCCTCCCCATCTCTCCCCATAAAGGGAGGGTGCCGCATCCAGTGCGTGGCTCCATCTCACCTAACCCACCGGCGCGCACCTCCCGCTTTATGGGGGAGGCCGGGAGGGGGCCGTCTGCTTCAGTTCTTGCGTCTACCTCCCCTCGTAGGGAGGGATCAGGGGTAAGTATAGCCACAGCTGCGATGCCGAGAACGGCCAAAACCGCTCACTTCTTGAACGCGCCCCGCGCCCCCTCGATCGCCCCGAGATAGCTCGTCAGCTCGCGCCGGATCCGCTCCGCCGCCCGCCCCGCGAGGTCCGGGTACTGGTTGGCGAGCTTCATGAACGCCGTGCGCGGCACGAACAGCGTCTCTACCGCATCGACCGACTTGATCGTCACCGGCCGGGGCTTGGCCACCACCAGGGCCATCGCCCCCAGCACCGCGCCGACATCGTGGATCAGGTAGGGGTTGTTCTCGGCCCCGTCCTGAGTGCTCGACACCGTGCCCGACACCAGCACATGGGCGCCCTGCGGCACTTCGCCCGAGGCATAGATCACCGTGTTCGGGCGGAATTTCTTCCGCTCCGAGGCAAACGCCAGCAGGCGCCGCTGCTCGGCGTCGCAGATTTCGAAGAAATCCGCGCGTCCCAGGATCGTCGCCGCGTCGTCGAGTTGCATCCCGCCCCATTCCCGAGCCGAGGTCACTTTCCGAACGCACACGCGCCCGGTTCATGCCGCGGCACCCGATATAGAGCATTTCTACCGGCTGTCAGGAATGGATTTTGCCGCGTTGCGGACACAACAAAAGTTATGCACCGCCGCCCTCCAGGTCCGCCAAGCAGCACCCTCGCCCTTGCGGGCCGACAAAAGGCGGGGACGTCCACAGACCCCGCCCCACCCACCGCTGTCGAGTTAAGGAAGGACATCCGGGCTCGGAAACGCAACCCACCGGCGGCTTCCCGTGAAACAGTGTGCCGAAGCGTTACCGCCTCACGGCACCAGCCGATAGCCGCCCTCTTCCGTCACCAGCAGCCGCGCGTTTGACGGATCGCGCTCGATCTTCTGGCGCAGCCGGTAGATGTGGGTCTCGAGCGTGTGCGTCGTCACCCGGTTGTTGTAGCCCCACACTTCCTTGAGCAGGATTTCGCGGGTGATGGTCTTGGGGCCCTGCCGATAGAGATACTTGAGGATCGAGGTTTCCTTGTCGGTGAGCCGCACCTTGGCCCCGTCCGGCGCCTCGAGGAGCTTGGCCGCCGGCTGGAAGCTGTAGGGTCCGATGGTGAATACCACGTCCTCGCTCTGGTCGTGCTGGCGCAGCGAGGCGCGGATGCGCGCCAGCAGGACCGAGAACCTGAAGGGTTTCGTGACGTAGTCGTTGGCGCCCGATTCGAGCCCCAGAATCTCATCCGCGTCGCTGTCCTGCGCCGTCAGCATGATGATCGGGCTCTTGAAGCCCTCGCGGCGCATGATCTTGACCGCCTCGCGCCCGTCCATGTCGGGCAGCCCCACGTCGAGCAGCATCAGATCGACATGTGCGCCTCGCACCTTGCCGAGCGCCTCGGACGCGGTTTCCGCCTCGACCAGGTCGAACTCGCGATAGTGCGTGAGCTGCTCAACCAGGGTCTTCCGCAAGTCCGCGTCATCGTCGACAATCAGAATGCGCCGTCGATTCATGGTGTTACCCCAAGCCATAGGCTTTGAATTCCTGAGTTAGTCCAGGGCCTTCGAGGCCGCTAATCAAAACGGCGTGACACGCCCGTGAGAGAATGAACGTGATTTGACATCACTAAGTTTCATCCGATCGCGCCCATGGTGTTTAATCTCTTAGCCACGCGCTCCTGATGGCAAGCCGACCACGCTGCGGATTGTCCCGGGCGCGTGCCAAGCCGTCCGACGGCACTGCCCCGTGCCCGTCCTCGTCGCCGGTCCTATGGAGCCATAACGTCCCCGGCCGCCGGCCGTTGCAGGGCCGGCACTACCCGATCAATGGACCGAACCGGCAGCCTTCACACCCGCGTGCCGAACAGCGCGCTGCCCACGCGCACATGCGTCGCGCCCATGGCGATCGCCGTCTCGAAATCGCCACTCATCCCCATGGAGAGGTTCTTCACCCCCGCATCACGCGCCAGCGACGCCAGGTGCGCGAAATATGGCCCCGGCGGATCGGCCTCCGGCGGAATGCACATCAGCCCCACGACATCGAGCCCGTGCTCGACCCGGCAGCGCTCGACGAAGGCCACTGCTTCCCGCGGCGCGACGCCCGCCTTCTGCTCCTCGAGCCCGATATTGACCTGCACGAACACCGGCAGGCGCTTGTCCGCCCGCCGCATCTCCTCGGCCAGCACCCCGGCCAGCTTTTCGCGGTCGACGGTTTCGATGACATCGAACAGCGCCACCGCCTCGCGCGCCTTGTTGGTCTGCAGCGGCCCGATCAGGTGCAATTGTATGCCGTCATAGGAGGCCCGCAGCGCCGGCCATTTCTCCTTGGCCTCCTGCACCCGGTTTTCCCCGAATACCCGCTGCCCGGCGTCAAGAAACGGCCGGATTGCTGCGGCATCGAAAGTCTTGGAAACCGCGACCAGCTCCACCATCTCGGGAGGCGGCCCGAAGCGGCGGTGCGCCCTCTCGATGCGTGAACGGATCATTTCCAGGCGCTCGGGGGCGTTGTGCTGCGCGTTCTCCATGGCGCTCTCTGTTGACCGGTTAGCGGAATTCTGATGAAGGTCCGGTAGCCAAAAACCCCCATTAACGCAACGTAATCTGCGGCCTTAAGGACTTTGCGAAGTGACTGGTAGAACGACCGAGCGCTACAATCCGCGTGTCGAAGAGCCACGCTGGCAGAAGGCCTGGGAGGACAATCGGTCCTTCGTGGTCAAGTCCGATGATGCGCGCGAGCCCTACTACGTCCTCGAGATGTTCCCCTATCCCTCGGGACGCATCCACATGGGGCACGTGCGCAACTACACCATGGGCGATGTCCTCGCCCGCTACATGCGCGCCATGGGCCGCAACGTGCTGCACCCAATGGGCTGGGACGCGTTCGGCCTGCCGGCCGAGAACGCCGCCATGCAGAACAAGGTCCACCCCAAGAGCTGGACCTACGCCAACATCGCCGCAATGCGCAAGCAACTGAAGTCCATCGGGCTGGGCATCGACTGGACCCGCGAGTTCGCCACCTGCGACGTCGAGTATTATTCGAAGCAACAGAAACTGTTCCTCGATTTCCTCCGCGCCGGCCTCGTCACCCGCAAGAAGTCCAAGGTCAACTGGGACCCCGTCGACATGACCGTGCTCGCCAACGAGCAGGTGGTCGACGGCCGCGGCTGGCGCTCGGGCGCCGTCGTCGAGCAGCGCGAGCTGAACCAGTGGGCCTTCAAGGTCTCCGACTACGCCGAGGACCTGCTCGAGGCGCTCGACACGCTCGACCAGTGGCCCGAGAAGGTGCGCGTCATGCAGCGCAACTGGATCGGCAAGTCCGAGGGCCTGCGGCTGCTGTTCGAGCTGACGGCAGAGTTTCGACAGACGTTCAGGACCATCGAGGTGTTCACCACCCGTCCGGACACCATCTTCGGCGCCTCGTTCATCGCCATTTCCGCCGACCATCCGTTGGCGGCCGCGCTCTCGGACAACCCCGAGATCGCCGAGTTCATCGCCGAAACCCACCGCCACGGCACCGCCACCGAAACCATCGACAAGGCCGAAAAGCTGGGCATCTTCACCGGCTTGCACGTGAAGCACCCGGTCAAGCCCGGCGCCACGCTGCCCGTCTACATCGCCAATTTCGTCCTCATGGACTACGGCACCGGCGCCATCTTCGGCTGCCCCGCCCACGACCAGCGCGACCTCGATTTCGCCCGCCGCTACGGCCTCCCGGTCATCCCGGTGGTCCTCCCCGACGGCGCCGACTCCGAAACTTTCGAGGTCGAGTCAGAGGCTTACACCGGCCCCGGCCACATCTATCACTCCGATTTCCTCGACGGCCTCGACATCGAAACCGCCAAGAAGCGCATCGCCGAGTACTTCGCCCAACGCACCGTCGACAACCGCCCGCAGGGCACCGTGGAGGTCAACTATCGCCTGCGCGACTGGGGCATCTCGCGCCAGCGCTACTGGGGCTGCCCGATCCCGGTGATCCACTGCGAGAACTGCGGCGCGGTGCCCGTGCCGGACAAGGACCTGCCCGTCGTCCTCCCCGAGGACGTGAGCTTCGATCGCCCCGGCAACCCGCTCGACCATCACCCGAGCTGGAAGCACGTCGCCTGCCCGCAATGCGCCGGACCGGCCGTGCGCGAAACCGACACCATGGACACCTTCGTCGACAGTTCCTGGTATTTCGCCCGCTTCACCGAGCCCCATGCCGAGGCGCCTACCGTTCCGGCCATCGCCAGCGCCTGGCTGCC
>NZ_JAQGJL010000155.1 GCF_028290645.1 Devosia sp.
TCGTTGCTGGCCAACGCGTCGCACGAGCTGCGCTCGCCATTGACGCGCATCCGCATGGGGCTCGAGCTGATGGGCGAGCGGCCCACGGCCGGCGCACGCGACGAGATCTCGCGCAACATCGGCGAGCTCGACCAGCTGATCGACGAGATCCTGCTGGCCAGCCGACTCGATGCCAAGGAAGCCGACATGGGCACCGTCGAGACCGTCGACCTGACCGGCCTCGCCGCCGAGGAATGCGCACGCGCCGATGCCGAACTCGACGTGGCCGAGAACACCGACAGCGACGTGCTCACGGTACGCGGCGTGCCGCGCCTGCTGCGCCGCGCGATCCGCAACCTGCTCGAGAACGCGCGCCGCTATGGCGCCGGCCAGACCAGCGTCGAACTCGGCAGCCGCGCCGGCCTGGCGGAGATCCGCGTCAACGACCGCGGGCCCGGCGTGCCGGCCGCGCTGCGCGAACGCATCTTCGAGCCCTTCTACCGGCTGCCCGGTGCCAGCGAACGCAATGGCGGCGTCGGGCTCGGGCTGGCGCTCGTGAAGTCGATTGCGGAGCGGCATGGGGGCAGCGTGCGCTGCCAGGATCGTCCGGGCGGCGGGGCGAGCTTCGTGATCACCTTGCCGCGCTAGACGGCAGCGCACAGGCGCTCTCACGCTTGCAAGACCGACAAGAACACTGTCCGTCATAGCGCCTAACGAAGGCTACTTGGCCGCGATAAATCCGAACATCGTAGGCTCCACATGCCCAAAGCCCAGGGCCGCGAGATCCGAGTTCATTGAGGGTCGGTGTTGAGCGCCGAACACCAGAAGTGATTGATAGCCTTCTGCCTGCGCGTCTTCATTGAAGTGATCGTCCAGTGAGAAGAAGATCCGCACTGCAGCGGTCTCCAACATGCCAGGCTCTTGAACAGCAGGACGCTGTCGATGTTCATGATCAATACGACAGTGGATGCCATCTTGAGCAGGGGTGGTCCGGCCTCTTGGTCACGGCGAGAACCCATCTGGGCTGCTCATGCCGAAGGCAGAGTAAGTCCGTTTAAGCCAGACCTTCTCAAGAGTTGCATACAGCAGGACCGTACTCCCCTTTTGATACAACAATCTGCACTCCGTGTTGTTGCGATCAGGGTCCAGATATGCGTGAGCTGGCGACTTGTTGGTGGCGAGTGCTTGCAACTGCGCTGCAAGTTTTCGTGACTCTTCCGCAGAGACGCACCAATCGAACGACTTGCCGAGACGACCAAAGCTCCCGCTTTCGGTTGTAGGTGTCAGCGACAAGCCAACGTCTGCCAGCCTGACTCTAGGCGAAAACGCAAGATCGACTTGGCGATGCTCACTATCCACGGCAACACGCATATTGGACACAGGGCCTTCGGATCTGAGAACTTCGGGGAATTTCCGCCGGCGTATGCAAATCGATTCCAGCCGCCATCGAGCCCGATCGGATCACCCTGTATATATAGCGTCCAGTGGTCGGGCTATAGCTCCGGAAGTAGTTGTAGAGATGTACTGCGTGCTGCCCGTGCTGCGGGCCCCACCGGTGCCCGTCTCCGCAATCAGGTTGCTGTTCTCGTCGTAGGTAAAACCAAAGCCCAGCTTCTCTGCATCGGTCGTACTCGGTCCTCACAACTGTGTGAAGAAGCCGATCAGGCTCTGCATGAAGCCCGGATCGCTCTCGTTGCCTTGACTGGGCGGGTACAGCGGCTCGGTCTTGAAGACGCGTTGGCCGAGCGCGTTGTGGGCGTAGCGCGTGGTCGGGGAGTTGTCGGTGGCGCCAGTGGTCACGTCGCTCAGGCGCCCCTCGGCGTTGTAGCTGTAGCTTCGCAGGCCATCGCTGGTCAGGTCGCCGTTGGCGTTGTAGCAGTAGGTCACATTCGTGGTCGCACCGGCCTGCGTCTGCGTGAAGCCGGTGAGATGGTTGCCCGATCCGGCCACGCTGTAGCTGCGGCCGGTGCTGCTGCCGCCCACCGTCCTCGTGCTGCTGGTGCGGTTGCCATTGGCGTCATAGCCGAAGCTGGCGGTCTCCCCCGTGGCATTGAAGCCGGTGATGCGCCCCACGGCGTCATAGCCCACGTTCCAGCTCATGGTGGCGCTGGTAATGGTGCTGTGTGTGGGTCGGTATCGGCGGGCTGGAAGAGCTGCTGCGTCAGGCCTTCTCCGCCAGTGATCGCGAAGCAGCCCGAACCGACCCGTTATCTGCCAGCGTGTCGAGGATCGCTCCGAACCCCACGGTGGATTGGTTGGCGAGGGTGCAGACCCACTTGTCGAAAGTCGACAACTCGTCAAAGGCCGCGACGCCGAAGTGAAACTGCTGCTGGGCGTCAATGCGAACGACCGCGCGTTGATGGCGCCTGCCGACAGGGGGAAAGCTGCCGAGCCCTTAGACCCTCTACCAAGGCGGACTTGAAATCAATCTCGCTGCGATTTCACCAGTTCAGTCAAGAGCTGAGCTAGCGCAAGCGCTTCGCGCTCGCTTAGTTCGACGGGATCATGGTTCTTGCTTCGAACCTTTAAGCAGATTGCCCCGCCCGGATCAACCCAAACATCAATCTCGCCATCAGCGACTTCGTGGATTCTTGGTTTCTCTTCGCTCATAGCGCACCTCAAGGTTTGATCGGAAAATGCGGGTCATTGCCCGCGAGCGGATCGCGAATCTTATTGCCGTTGTCGTCATATCCATGAACGTGTGGATCCGCCGCCCTGGGATTGTTGTATGGCTGGCCTGTCCTCGGGTCGACATGCCCCGGATCTATGCGCATACGCTCGAGCGTGAAGGTGCCGGATTCGCCGCGGTTGTTGCGCCAGCCTGTCAGACGATGAGCGGCGTCGTAGGTGTAGCTCAGGACCAGCCCCGTGGGGAGAGTCAGTGTGTCCAGCAGGCCGGTGGCGGCGTAGGTGAAGGCAGTGGTCTGCCGGCCATTGACGGTTCGGGTGAGGAACCGGCCACGCAGATCCCAGGTGTAGATGATGAAGAGGCCGTTCGGCAGGACGGTTGCCGTCATTCGATTGGCGCTGTCGTAGCCGTAGCGTGTCTGGTCGCCCAGGGCGTCGATGGACTTGACCATGTTGCCGCGCGCGTCGTACTCCAAGCGCGCAACGCCGCCATTGGGGGCGGTTTCGGTGGCGGCGAGACCCTGGGGGTTCCAGGTCCATTGCCAGGTGCGCGTGGTGTGGGGCGACGAGGAGGTGTCGGTGATCGCTTGGGATAGGACGTTGCCCTTGT
>NZ_JAQGJL010000025.1 GCF_028290645.1 Devosia sp.
CGGTGCCTGGAAGATGTTTTCGCCGGCGTCCACGTCGCTGACCACCAGCGTGCCTCCGGCATGGAGCTGGCCGGCGGTGTCTTCGACGACGCTGCCGGTGGCGGGACCGGTGATGCTCGCCGCATCATTGGTGCCGGCAATCTTGATCTCGACGGTGGCCCAGCTCAGCGTGCCGTTGGCCATCCGGATGGCGTAGGTGAAGGTGTCGGTGAAGTACTGGCCCGCGCCGAGGCTCTGCAACTGCGACAGCGCCGTGGCGCTCAGCGTGCTTGCGTCGTAGCCGACCTTGCCGTCGTTGCTGATCCAGATCCGGGCGCCGTTCTTGCTCGTGTCGGTGCTGGCGGCTTCGGTGCGCGCCGTATCCTGGGTGAGCAGATCGGCCGGACGGATGCCCCCGACACTCGTGCCGTCGTCGAGCGAGTATAGTGTCTTGGCCCCGCCCGCCTTGTCGTTGTCCATGACATCGATGAAGATCGGTACAAAGGATCCGCTGGAGCCGATGCCGAGCGCCGATGCATTGAATACATCGTCCACGGCCTGCGGCGTGTTACCGAAGGACGTGACTATCCCTTTGTTGATCGCAGCCATTCCAGGTTCTCCCCCTTGCCGCGTCTATGACGCGGGACCAATGAACCTGCCCTAAGCCCCCTGCCGCTTGGGATATTAAGACATCATTAAGAAATACTATTTGGCAGGACTGTAATTCGGCGTGCGATTACCTCGAATAGGGACCCATGGCCCTATTCCGATGGGGTCAAAGGTCCTAGACAGTACCAAGTGCCGGGTAGCATTTCGGACGGCGCCGGGACACCCTACGAGCCGGTGGACGAGCCGTTGCTGTTGTGGGGAAAGGCGGCAGCTCAAGGCGTCGCATCCGCGGCGGGGAAGCCGCGGTTGGTGCCAGAACGCCGGTCGTCACTGGTGGGAAGGCCCCCGCTCCTCGCGGCAGGAAGCGACATCAGGGGCGGCCAGCTGCCGCCCCGGACGAAGACTACCGATTCTCGAGGTGCCGGTCGGCGGGCTCTAGCGCGACAGGGCCTGCCGCATCCAGGCGAGGCCATCGCTGGTCTTTCCGGCCGGGATGTATTCGCAGCCGATCCAGCCGTCATAGCCCAGCCGCTCGAGCTCGGCGAAGATGAAGGGGTAGTTGATCTCGCCGGTGCCCGGCTCGTGACGGCCGGGATTGTCGGCCACCTGCACATGCGAGATGACCTTTTGCAGGCGCGCAAACCCGCGCACAAGGTCACCCTGCATCACCTGCATGTGGTAGAAGTCATACTGCAGGTAGAGGTTGTCGTGCCCGACACGCTCGGCGATCCGCTCATAGTCCGCGGTGGTCGAAACGAAGCCGCCGGGATTGTCGCGCTGGTTGATGGCTTCGAGCTGGAGCCTGATGCCGTGGTCGGCGAGCACCTGGGCCGCATGACGCAGATTGCCGGCGAGCGTCGCCTCGAGGGTTTCGTGGGAAACGCCGGCGGGGGTGAGCCCGGCGAGGCAGTTGAGCCGCGTGCAGCCCAGGGCCGTGGCATACTCGACCGCCGTCGCCAGGCCTTCGCGGAACTCGTCCTCGCGCCCCGGCAGGCAGGCGATGCCGCGCTCGCCTTTGCCCCAGTCGCCGGCGGGAAAATTGAACAGCACCAGTTCGAGGCCGTGCGCCGTCAGCCGCTCACCCATCGCCTCCTTGGTCTCCTCATAGGGCGAGCGCATCTCGACGCCCTTGAACCCGTCGGCCGCCGCGGCGCCGAGGCGATCGAGGAGGGGCAGCTCGGTATAGAGCTGGGTGACATTGGCATCAAATCTGAGCATGGACGCGCTATCCTAGGGAGAGAGGGGCTTAGGTAGCCCGGCACCGCGCGAAGCGTCAATCGCGGGTTTCGGCCTCGGCGCGCGGAGCGATCGCCATGCCGGCAAAGCCTTCGAGGGAGCGCGCGAGGACGCTGCCGATGCGCGAGACCAGCTCGGGATCGAGCCCGCGGCGCGCCCCCAGGTAGATCGGCCGGAACAGCGCCGGCTCGATGATGGGACGCGCCACCAGCCCGGAGCTGCCATCGCCGGCCTCGACCGAATGGGCGCCGAGGATGGTGCTGCCGAGCCCGGCCATGACCGCCTGACGCCGCGGCCCTGCGCCATCGACTTCGAGCGCGATATCGAGCCGAAGTCCGGCCCGCGCCGCCGCCTGTTCGACAAAGCCCCGCAGCGGGCTGCCCTGTGCCGGCAGGATCAGCCGCCGGCGGACGATGTCGGCAAAGGGCACCGGGCCGGTGGCGCCGTCGCCGGTGATCGTCGTGACGAAATGCAGCCGCTCGGTGGCGAGCAGGACATCGTCTCCGCCGTCGGCGGTGAGGTGCACGGCAAGATCGGCCTCCCCCCGATCCAGCAGGTCGCGGCTATCGAGCGTGCCCGCCTCGGTGATGCGCAGCACCACCTCCGGCATGTCGCGGGCCAGCGCCCCCACGAGGATGGGCGTCAGCTCGGCGGCAAGCGAAGCGATCACCGCGAGGCGGATCTTGACCTTGCCGCCCTGGTCGCGGGCGAAGCGGGTGAGTTCGGCCTCGGCCCGATCGATGCGGGTGCCGATATCGACGGCATGGCGGAGCAGCATTTGCCCGGCCTCGGTCAGCACCACGCCATCGTGCCGGCGTTCCAGGATCCTGACGCCAAGCACGGTTTCGAGCTCGGTGACGTGATGGCTGAGCGCCGGCTGCGCGAGGTTGAGCGCCCGCGCCGCAGCCGACAGCGAGCCATGCTCGGCGATGGCCCGAAAATAGCGCAGACGCTTGAGATCAAGGAACCCGGCCATGCTCAGCCATCAATCACATTTATGGCTGCGATTGCAAATCTATATTGGCCGAACAGCTGTCGCGGTCCTTATGGGTTGGGCCAGCTCCAAAGACTCCCAAGAGGAATTCAAATGCCCAACCTGCGGGTGATGCAACCCAAGCGCCGGGTCGCGGCCGACCTGGTCGCCAAGTACCGCAACCTGCCCACCGCCGTCATTTCCGATTCCATGTCGCGCCTCTTGGCCGGTGGCGCCAGCCTGCGGCCGATGCATGCCGGCGGCACCGTGCTGGCGGGCCCGGCCTTCACCTGCAAGACCCGCCCGGGCGACAACCTGTTCGTCCACAAGGCGATCGACACTGCACTGCCCGGCGACATCCTTGTCGTCGATGCCGGGGGCGAGCTGACCAACGCCATCATGGGCGAGATGATGCTCACCCACTGCGAGACGCGCGGGCTGGCCGGGGTCATCGTCTATGGTTCCATCCGCGACTATGGCCATGTCCGGAACCACCCGTTCCCGGTGTTTGCCTGTGGCGTGACCCATCGCGGCCCACTCCATGACGGTCCGGGCGAGGTCAACATTCCCATCGCCATCGAGGGCATGGTGATCGAGCCGGGCGACATGATGGTCGGCGACGATGACGGGGTGATTGCCATCGCCTACGACATTGCCGAGGAAATCGAAGTCGCGGCTGCCAAGCGGCTCGAGGGCGAGAATGCGCAGCGCATCCGCGTTCGCAACGGCACGGTCAACCGTCAGTGGATCGATGACTGCCTCGCCAATATCGACTGGAAGGTCGACTATCTCTGAGATGCGGGAGGCCGCCTTGAGCGACACGCAACCGGCTACGATCATGAGTGCGTTGGCCATCCTGGCGATGGTCAACGATACGGTGCTGCCGGCCCTCGGCCGCGACGGCTTCACGCCTCAGCTGATCTGGGACCCCACCGTGGCGCTGATGAAGCGCCTTGCGGCAGGGGAAACCGCCGACGGCATCGTCGCCATCGACTGGGCGCTGGACGAGCTGGCCGGCAAGGGCCTGATCGATCCTGCGACCCGCCGGCCGATCGCGCAGGCGGTGGTGGGCGTCGCCGTCAGGCCAGGCGCAGCAAGGCCCGACATCTCGACTGCCGAGGCCCTGAAGCAGACGCTGCTCGAAGTGCCGTCGCTGGTCTATTCGCAGGCGGGCGCCAGCGGCATCTATTTCGAGAAGCTGATCGACCAGCTGGGTATCGGCGAGGCGATCCGCGCCAAGGCGCTGGTGATCCCGAAGGGCCTTACCGGAGAGCGCGTCGCCAGTGGCGAGGTCGAACTGGCGATCCAGCAGCTCAGCGAACTGATGGTGGTGCCGGGCATCGACGTGGTGGGGCCGCTGCCCGCCGAGGTCAACGCCACCACCGATTTCTCCGCGGCGGTGTTCACCGGAGCGAAGGACAAGGCCGGTGCCGCGCGCTTCATCGACGCGCTGCTGACCGACGAAGCGCGCGCCGCCTACATACGCACCGGGCTTGTCCCGCTGTTCTAGCCAATGACTCGGGAGGCTTTCATGCCAGCCACGCCACGCATCGTTCTACTGCACGCCACGCCGGTGGCCATGGAACCGGTACAGGCCGCGTTCAAGGAACTGTGGCCCGAGCCGCGGTTGGTGAATCTGCTTGATGACTCGCTGAGCCCCGACCGGGCCAGCGAGCCCGAACTCACCGACGCGATGATCGACCGCTTCGTGCGGTTCGGGCGCTATGCGTATTCCATAGGGGCCGATGGCATCCTGGTGACCTGCTCGGCGTTCGGCCCGGCGATCGAGCAGATGGCGGCGGAACTGCCCGTGCCGGTGCTCAAGCCCAACGAGGCGATGTTCCACGCCGCGGTGGCGCAGGGCACGCGGATCGGCATGCTGGCGACGTTCGGGCCTGCCGTCGGCACCATGCGCGACGAGTTCGACGAGTATGTCCGGCAGGTCAAATCCCCGGCGACGCTCACCACGGTCCTGGTCGAAGACGCGATGACCGCGCTGCGCAAGGGCGATGCCGAAACCCACAACCGGCTGCTGGCCGAAAAGGCGCCCGAGCTTGCGGGCCTCGACACGGTAATGCTGGCGCATTTCTCCACCTCGCGCGCTTCGGGCGCCGTGCAGGAGAAGCTCTCGATACCTGTGCTGAGTGCACCCGGCGCTGCGGTGCGCCGCATGCGCGAGCTGATCGAGGGCTGAACCGCCCCTACTCCGCCTCGCTGGCCCTGGCCAAGGCCGCGGTCACCTTGCGGCGCTGCACGAATGCCCACAACGTGACGATCGCCATCAGGGCCGCGGCGACGGCGATAGGGATCTGCAGCCCGGCAAATTCCGCGGCGGAGCCGATGGCGACCGTGCCGGTGGCCGGGCCGGCGCGGAACAGCATGCCGTAGAGGCTGAGCACCCGCCCCTTCATGGCGTCGGCCGCGGTGAGTTGCACCATCGATTGCACGGCCACGGCGCAGCCGGTCAGCGCCGCACCCAGAAAGAACATTGCGACGAGTCCCTGCCAGTATTGCCCGGCAAGGCAGATGGCGACGGCCGAGACTGTGACCCCGACGCCGCAGCCGATGGCGACCATCACCAGATTGACCCGCTGGGTGAAGAACACCAGCAGCAGGGCTCCGAGCGCCGCGCCCGCTCCCATGGCGGCGCCGAGGCCGGCGAACCCCGAAGCATCGACGCGGAAAACTTCGCTCGACAATGCGGGCAGCAGTTCGAGGATCGGCCTCGCCCCCACATTGACGGCGGTGATGAGCGCCAGCGAGATCAGCAGCGCCTCGTGGGTGAACGTGTAGCGCACCCCGGCGGCGAGATCGCCGAGGAAGCTCTTCCGCTCGGCGATGGCGCGATTGTCCGGCTTGGTCTTGACCCGCGACAGCAGGAGCATGGCTGCAAGAAAGCAGACGGCGGTGAACGCCGAGGCCAGCGCAGCCGAATGGAGCGCAACCGCGATGCCCGTCACCACC
The DNA here is from genome assembly GCF_028290645.1 of Devosia sp. Lineage (GTDB taxonomy): Bacteria > Pseudomonadota > Alphaproteobacteria > Rhizobiales > Devosiaceae > Devosia_A. Next base: position 5,762 of record NZ_JAQGJL010000025.1, read on the forward strand.
GGGGCGAGGAAGCGCGCGAAATTGAACACCACAGCGTTGATCGCCACCGCCGAGGACATTTGCGGGCGATCGACCAAGAGGCCGACGAGGGAGAGCCGCGCCGGCTGGTCGAAGGACTGGATGACGCCAAGCGCCAGCGCCAGCACCAGCAGGGCGGGAAGGGTCAGCCACCCCATGAGCGCGAGGCCGAACAGGATGAGGCCCTGCACCGCCGACAGCGCCTGGCAAATGCGCACCTGCGCCAGCTTGTCGTGCCGATCGGCCACGGCGCCGGCGATCGGGCCCATGACCAGCACCGGGAACAGATCCGAGAAGGCAACAAGGCTCAGCCAGAACGGCGACTGGGTCATCTCCCAGGCGATCCAGCCGGTCGCGACGCGCTGGCTCCAGAACGCGGTCTGCGCCAGGATATTGCCGGTCAGGAAATTGCGATACGAGACGCTGCCGAGGGCACCCGATTGGTACCAGGGCACCTTCACCATCTGGTTCAAGGCACCTGCTCCACCAGGCCGGTCACGCCAGCACGGTCTGGAACTTGGTGACGGTATAGGCGTCGAGCATCTCGGCCCCGCCCTCGGTGCCGAAGCCGGATTCCTTGACGCCGCCGAACGGCGTTTCGGCCTGCGCCAGCCCATGATGGTTGACCGAGACCATGCCCGCTTCGAGGCCGGCAAGGGCGGCGTTCACGAGGGTCGTGCGCTTCGAATAGGCGTAGGCGGCAAGCCCGAAGGGCACCCGGTTTGCCTCCAGCAGCGCGTCCTCGACCGTATCGAACGGATTGATGATGGCGACCGGGCCAAAGGGCTCCTCGGTCATGATCTCGGCCTCGAGAGGCACATCGGCGAGCACGGTCGGCTCGTAAAAGCGCCCCGGGCGCTGGGCGCGGCGGCCACCGGCCAGCAGGCGCGCACCCCTGGCGACCGCGTCGGCCACCAGCCGCTCGATGGCGAGGATCCGCCGTTCATTGGTGAGCGGGCCCACCTGCGTTTGTGGGTCGGCGCCATCTCCGACAACGAGCTTCGATGCTGCGTCGGCGAACTGGGCAGCGAAGCTTTCGTGATGCTGACGCGCGACGAGGAACCGCGTGGGCGAGGTGCAGACCTGCCCCGAATTGCGGAACTTGGCAGCCACGGTACGGGCGACGGTATCGCCGATCTCCGCATCCTCGAACACCAGCACCGGGGCGTGACCGCCCAGCTCGAGGGTCAGGCGCTTGAGCTGCTCGCCGGCCAGCGCCGCGATCTGCCGGCCGACAGGGGTCGAGCCGGTGAACGATACCTTGCGGATGATGGAACTGGTGATGAGGTGGCGCGACACGATGCGGCCGTCGCCGAAAACGAGATTGAGCACTCCTGCCGGCGCGCCTGCCTCGGCGAGCGCCCTGACCATTACGGCCGCACTGGCGGGAGTCTCCTCGGAGGCCTTGAGGACGACCGAGCAGCCGGCGGCCAGCGCCGATGCCAGCTTGCGGGTCGGCTGGTTGAGCGGGAAGTTCCAGGGCGTGAACGCCGCGACGGGGCCGACCGGCTCGCGCACGGCCGTCTGCACCACGCCGGCCTGCCGGCTGGGGATGGTCCAGCCATAGAGCCGCTGGGCCTCCCCCGCGGCCCAATCGAGAATGTCGGCCGCGGAGCCCGCCTCGATCTTTGCCTCCGCCACCGGCTTGCCCTGCTCGGTCACGATGGTGTCGACGATCGCGGCGGCATCGGCGCGGATGGTCTGCGCGGCGCGGCGCAGAATCGCCGCACGCTGATAGGCGGACACCGACCGCCACGCGGCAAAGCCCCTGGCGGCCGCGGCGAGGGCATCGTCGAGATCGGAGGGCTCGGCCAGCGCCACCGTGCCGATTGTCTCGCCGGTCGCCGGATTGGTGACGTCGCGTCGCTTTCCGGCAGCGCCGTCGCGCCAGACCCCATCGATGAAAAGCTTGGTGTCGCTCATGTCGTTCTGCTGCCTTTTGGCGTTAGGTGGTCGAAACCACGTTGAGCAGCACCTGCCGCTTTTCGGTGCGGATGATGTCCTGAGCGCGGGCTAGCGCCCTGGGCAGGTCGTCGGGATGCTCCACCCGTTCGCCATGCCCGTCGACGGTCTCCATCATCTTCTCGAACTTGATGTCGACGCCGAAATCGGTGAGCGGCTCGACCTGGTCCTTGGGCGTGGCGGCGGCATATCCGTCCTTGAACATACCGCGCGTCGATCGCCGCACCGCATGCCAGCCGCCGTTGTTGAAGACCACGAACAGCACCGGCAGCTTCTGCTCGGCCGCCACATAGTGGGCGGCGAGCGGGGTGCCGAACATGTAGGAGCCGTCCCCGACGGTGGCGATGATGTCCCGGTCGGGGGCCGCGAGCTTCGCGCCCAGCGCAGCGCCGAGGCTCCAGCCAAGACCACCCGCGGTGCCCGAGAAGAACATGGTGCCCGGTTCCTCGAAATCCATCTGGTCGAGACGCAGGCCGGACTCCTTGAACACCAGCGCATCGCCCTTGACGGCGTCGATGGCGCGGCTGATGTGCAGCGGGGTGATGTGGGCCGATTGCTGCGCCTCGATCCAGGCCGCTTCGCGCCTGGCCAGCAGCTCTGCCTTGCGCCCGGCAAGGGCGGCACGGCGGCTTTCGATCAGGTCGCGATCGTTTGCCGGCATGGTCGCCAGCCGGTGGGCCAACTGGGCCAGCGCGATATCGGGCGAGGCGGCAATGGCGAGGTCGCAGGGGAAGCCGCGGATCGGAATGTCTTCGTAGAGGGGGTCGAGGCCCAGATGGATCACCGTGGCACCGGGCCTGGGCCGGGTTTCGCGGGGCAGATACGGAACCAGCGCTTCGGCTACCAGCACCACGTCGGCCTCTTCGAGCCAGGCCTTGGGCTCGTAGCCCATGTGCATGGGGTGGCTCGCCGGCAGCTCCACACCGCTGGGATTGTAGGACACCACGGGTATCGCGTGCTGGCCGGCCAGTTGCGCCAGCGCCTGAACGGCGCCGGGGATGCGGCCCATATTGGTGGTGAGGATCAGCGGATTGCGCGCCCGGGCCAATGCTTCGGCTGCCTGCGCAATGGCGGCATCGCTCGCCGCGGCGGCAAGGCTGACCGGCTGGTGCGGGCCGCCCGGACGGAAACTGAAGGTATCGAGCCTGCGCGCCAGCACCTCGCGCGGCAGCGTCAGGTATACCGGCCCGGCCGGGTTGGTGGCGGTGAGGCTCAGCGCCCGGTCAACCACAGTTTCGAGCTGCTCGGGCAGGCGCAGCTCGTAGTCCCATTTCACCGCCTCGCGAACCATGCCCGCCTGGTCGTACATCTCCTGCGCCCAGTGGACGAACACCGAACGCGCGCCGCGCATGCCCTCTTCGAGGATCGGCGTACGGCCCGCCGTGAACAGCATCGGCACCCGGCCGCGGCGGGCGTTGAGCAAGCCGGTCAGCGCATTGGCGGTGCCCACGTTGACATGGACCATCACTGCCTGCGGCTTGCCGGAAACCAGCGCGTGGCCCATCGCCATGTGAACCGCGACGTTCTCATGCGGAGCGGTGATGGGCCTCGGGAGCTTGTGGCCGAGCGCCGCGCCCTTCGCGAAAGCCTCGATCAGCGGCGCGAAATCGGTGCCGGCATTGGCGAAGAAGTAGTCGATGCCCCGATCGGCGAGAATGTGCAGATACGCCTCGGCGACCGTGACATCAGTGAGGGTGGTCTGGACGGTTTGATACATGACGGCTCCGGCGCAAGCGGCGCCGTCCCGGCGCGGGGTAGACGAAGTCCGCGATCAGGTCCGCCCGATCACGCCGCGCGCCCAGTCTCCGACGATGGAGACTGACAGCGTGCACAGGAAGATCGCGAGCCCCGGCACCGCGGCGATCCACCAGCCCGTGAGCAGGTAGGAGCGGCCGAAGCCCAGCATGTTGCCCAGGCTGCTCATGGGCGGCTGGATGCCCAGGCCGAGGAAGCTGAGCGAGGTTTCGAGCAGGATCACTTCGGGGAAATTGATGGTGGCCGTCACCAGCAGCGTGCTGGCGATGTTGGGCAGCACGTGGCGCAGATAGATGCGGCGCCAGGAAAACCCGAGGGTGTTCATCGCCAGCACATAGCCATGCCCGCGCGAGGCCATGGTCATGGCGCGCGACAGGCGGGCGAAGCGCTCCCAGCCGAACAGGCCGAGGATGAAGATGAAGAGAAAGAGGTTGTTGCCGAAGAAGGCGGTGAGCGTCAACGAGATGATGATGAAGGGCACCGACGCCTGGGCGTCGACCGCCGCCACCACCAACTGGTCCACCCAGCCGCCGAAATGGGCGGCGAGGATGCCGATGGTGGTGCCGATGATGGCGGAAATGACGGTCGCGCCGAGCGCCAGCACCAGGCTGGTCCGCAGCGAGGCGGCGAGCCGGGAGAAGATATCGCGCCCGAGGTCATCGGTTCCGAGCCAATGGTTCCACTCCCCACCGAAGCCGACCGGCGGGCTGAGCCGTGCCACCAGGTCGATGGCCGTCTCCTTGGGCAGCGGCAGGATGGGCAGGAGGATGACGAGCGACAGGCAGCTCACGAGCCACAGCGCCGAGACCAGCACGGCAACGGGGTATCGCGAGAGATCGAAGCGCTTCTTGGTGGCGGTGGTCGAAACGACTGCAGACATGCCGGTTATCCTCGCCTAGTGACTGCGCGCCAGCGCGGTACGCGGGTCCAGCCTCGAATAGGCCAGATCGACGATGAGGTTGGTGAGGATCATCAGCGCTGCGACCAGCATGATGATAACTTGCAGGACCGCCAGGTCGCGCTGGGCGACGCTGTCGACGATCAGGCGTCCGATGCCCGGCCAGCCGAACACCGACTCGACGACCGAACCGGCGCTGACCATGGCGCCGACCAGCAGGGGCGCAATGGTGACGAGCGGCAGCATCGCATTTGGGATCACGTGGCGGACGAATATCTGCGATTCCTCGAGACCGCGGGCGCGGGCGGAGGTGACGCAGCTCAGCTTGAGCGCATCGAGCACCGCCGACCGCACGAAGCGGGTGAAGATCGCCGCCTTGGCGAGGCCGATGGTCAGAACCGGCATCACCAGATGCTGCCAGGTGCCGCTGCCATTGCTGGGAAGCCAGTGGAGGAAAACCGAAAACAGCAGGATGAGTGCGAGCCCGAGCACGAAGTTCGGCAGCGCAAAGCCTGCGGTCGATCCGGCCATCACCAGCCGGTCCAGCCGGCCGCCGGCATTGAGGGCAGCGATGGAGCCCAGCGGGATGCCCACCGAGAACATGATCAGCGCGCTCCAGCCCACCAGCTGCAACGTGGCGGGGACGCGTTCGAGCACCACCGAGAGCGCGTCCCTGCTGCTCATCGACGAGACGCCGAAATGGCCCTGAACGACGTTGGCAATATAGGAGAGATACTGCTCGAAGATCGTCCCGGTGTAGCCGTACTGCCGGCGGAAGGCGTCGAGCGCCTCCTTGGTGTAGTCGTCCGGATTGAACATGGCGAGGATCGGATCGCCGGTGGCGCGCAGCGCCACGAACACCAGGGTCACGATCACCAGCAGCGAGATCGCCGCACGCAACAGGCGCGAAAGCAGCATCATGGGGACACCTCCAGCCGGATCATGCGACCACCACCTCCGGTTTGGGGCCGGGTTCGGCGCCGGGGGTGTCCTTGCCGGGCACCGCATCGATCAGCATCTGAGTATATTCGTGGCGGTTGCCGTCGGCGAACAGCGCCACCGGCACGTCCTCGACGACCTCGCCATGGCGCATGACCACGACCTGGTCGGCGATTTCGAACACCACGCGCAGGTCATGGGTAATGAGCAGGATGGCGATGCCGAGCCGCTCCCGCAGCCGCTGGAAGCAGGCGAGAATGTGCTTCTGGATGCGCACGTCGACGGCCGACAGCGGTTCGTCTGCGATCAACATGTCGGGCTCGAGCAGGAGCGCCCGGGCGATAACCACGCGCTGCGCTTCGCCGCCGCTGAGATAGGTCGGGCGGCGTTCCAGTGCGTGTGCGCCGAGCCCGACATCTTCGAGGATCCTCGCGATGTGCTCGGCCCGCTTCTGCCTGTCGTTCCAGCCGTGAACCTTGAGCACTTCGTGCAACTGGTCGCCGACCTTCATCAGGGGGTCGAGCGAGTCGCGCGGATGCTGGAAAACCATCTGCACGTTGAGCTTGGCCGAGGGGTTTCGAGCCGACGGATAGAAAGTGATCCTGCCGGAATCCGGCGACACCAGGTTCATCGCCATCTTGGCGGCGGTGGTCTTGCCGGAGCCGCTTTCACCGATCAGCGCCACGATCTCGCCCTGGCGGACGGTGAAGGACAGGTCCTTGGCGGCGCTGACGCCGATCCCGGCCTTCCGGTCGCGGCGGGACCCGAAAAAGGTCTTGTTGACGTTCTCGAAGGCGAGACTGAGCGGGGCTTCGCGCGGCTTGACCGATGAGTGGTCGGGCCACTCCACCTCGGCGGCCTTGAACAGTTCGCGCGAGTATTCGGCGCGCGGAGCGGTGACCACCTGATGGGTGGGTCCCTGCTCGACAAGGCGGCCCTTGTGCATGACGGCGATCTGGGTGGCACGGTCGCGCACGATGCCGAGATCGTGGGTGACCAGCAGCACGGTCAGGTCGTTCTTCACTCGCATCTCGTCTATCAGGTCCAGCACTTCGGCCTGTACCGACATATCGAGCGCCGTCGTCGGCTCGTCGGCGATCAGCATCACCGGATCGCCCAACAGCGCCAGCGCGATCATGACACGCTGGTTGAGGCCACCCGATAGC
>NZ_JAQGJL010000230.1 GCF_028290645.1 Devosia sp.
GGCCTATCGTAAACGGAGTGTTAAAAGAGGAGCGTACCATGCTTCCATTCCCGTTTGCGCTTAGGGGGTTCGTTGCAGTGTCAGTGGCAGCAGTACTCGGAAGTTCCGCTGCTTTCGCCCAGACCGCACCGGCAGACATCCCCGGAGTGATTTCGGTTTGCGCGCCGGTCATCGGCGAGGAGTATAACGGCGACAAGAACCGGTGGGGGCACTGCGTCTCGGCCGTGCAAGCGTTCCTAGATGCCGTGGGAACTCCTTCGGCAGCGACCGACGCTACGGTGGCCGATCTCGTAGCCGCGCTCACCGAGCTCTACCAGGACGATTTGAACAACTGCAAACTCGTCGAGACCGAGCTGCCGCAGGCGATCCAGCTTGCCGCCCAGCGAGTCACCGACGAGGAGCAGCAGGCTCAGATCATCGAGATCAGCGCCACCATCGCAGACTGCGCCCGGTTCACAACGGCAGCCATAGTCAATACGGCCAGCCCGTTCTGAAGGGTACTTTACCGCTCACTGCCCCAGTAAAGCATTGGCCCGCTGTTGGCGTGGCCGTTGAGGGGCAGAGTAGCAACCGACCCATTGGGGCCACACCATGGGTCGTATGACGACGAATGGATCGGTTTCTTGCCGATTTTTCCCGGTTGGAATTGGAGCCCGACGATTGGGCCTCGTTTCAGCCAGGCGTGTTCACAAAGGCGGATAAGAGCGGTCGCTTGGCCGTAAATGAGGGCAACCCCGATCCGTGGGCCAAGCACGGAGTTGCTTGTGCGCGTGGCATTGTCGTCAGAGATGGGGGGAGTCGCCCGGCGGGTTGAGCGCCTGGGCCGTCCCAAGCACCACAAACTGCAGAACGGATTGCCGCTGGCGCTCGAAAACGGCGTCCCGTTGCTGCCGGACCCGATTTCGCCCTCGCCGGCCTACGACGTTTGCAAGCGCCTGTTTGACCTGGCGGCGGCCTTCCTTGCCCTGCTGTTCCTTGGCCCGATGCTCCTGCTCCTGGCCCTGGCCATCAAGTTTTCCAGCCCCGGGCCCGCGCTGTTCCGCCAGTGGCGGGTCGGCAGGAACGGCAAGCCGTTCATGATCTTCAAGTTTCGCACCATGCACATGGACGCCGCCGACACCGCCGGATTGCGGCAGGTGACAGTGAACGATCGCGGAGTGACCCCGCTGGGTCGGCTGATGCGAGCCAAAAGCGTCGACGAGTTGCCGCAGCTCCTCAATGTGTTGCTCGGCCACATGTCGGTGATCGGCCCGCGCCCCCACCCTGTCGGCATGCTGGCCGCCGGGGTGCCGTATGAAACTCTGGTTCCGTACTACCACCGGCGCCATGCCGTGCGGCCCGGCCTTTCCGGCTGGGCCCAGGCCAATGGCCTGCGCGGTCCGACAACCGACGCGCAGGCAGCCCGCGACCGGATCGACCACGACCTCGCCTATATCCAGAACCAGTCCTTGTTGCTGGATGCGAAGATCATCGCCTTGACTATCAAACACGAATTCTTGACTGGATCGGGGGTGTGAATACGGACTTTGGTCCGTTGCGGAACAAATAGTATGCAACATACAGTCTTCGTAAGGTGCTCCTGTAGATATATGGTGCGCTCATGTCGATACTACTTGAAAGTATCGATCGGGGAGTGGTTGTGACTATATAAAATCAGTCACTAATGCAAGAAACTTACATCACGTGAAGAACTATCTCCCTTTCATGAGCCAGCCGCCTCGGGACGCCCGAGTGTTCCTTTGTTGTAGGAGGCTGTAGTGGCAAAACGTTATCTCGTCGCGGGGGGGGCCGGTTTCATTGGCGCCCATCTCTGTCGGAGACTGCTCGCTCAGGGCCACGAGGTGCTTTGCCTCGATAACTATCTCACTGGCACGTTCGACAACATCGCAGAACTCGTGGGTCATCCCCGGTTCGAGTCGATGACCCACGACGTCGCAACGCCGGTGGACGTCAAGGTGGACGCGATCTTCAATCTCGCGTGCCCCGCTTCGCCCGTTCACTATGGCAGCGATCCGATCCGGACCACGCGCACCAGCGTGCTGGGCGCGCTGAACCTGCTCGAACTCGCCACGCGTCTGGATGTGCCCGTCCTCCAGGCGTCGACCTCCGAGGTCTATGGCGACCCGCATGTGCATCCGCAGCCGGAAGAATACTGGGGCAACGTCAATCCGATCGGCCCGCGCGCCTGCTACGACGAAGGCAAGCGCTGCGCCGAGACGCTGTTCTTCGATTTCCATCGGCAATACGGCACGCGGACCAAGGTCGTCCGCATCTTCAACACCTACGGGCCAATGATGAGCCGCAACGATGGACGGGTAGTTTCCAACTTCATCGTCCAGGCCCTCGATGGCGAGGACATCACCATCTATGGCGACGGGAGCCAGACACGCTCGTTCTGCTACGTCGATGACCTGGTCGACGGGCTGGTCCGAATGATGGCGGCGCCCGCTGCGGTCGTCGGTCCGATCAACCTCGGCAATCCGGGCGAGTTTACCATCCGGGAGCTCGCCGAAAAGGTCGTCGCCATGACCGGTACGACCTCGCGGATCATCCGCCGCCCCCTGCCGGTCGACGATCCGCGCCAGCGCCGGCCGGTGATCGCCCGGGCCACGGAAATCCTCGGCTGGGTGCCGCGGATAACGTTGGACCAGGGACTCGAACGCACCGTCGCGTACTTCGCCGCCTCATCGCACAGGGGCGCCGAGGCGCGTGAATACGTGCTCGAAAAGCAGGCCTGGTAATTCGCATGAGCATCGCACTGGTTACCGGGGCCGGCGGCTTGATCGGCTCCGAGGCCGTAAGTTTTCTCATCGGCAAGGGGCTCGAGGTCATTGGCGTCGACAACGATATGCGCGCCTATTTCTTCGGCGCCGAGGCCTCGACGCGCTGGCGGCTGGATGAGCTGAAGGCGAGGCACTCCCGGTTCCGTCATGTCGCGATCGACATCCGGGATTTTGCCGCTGTTGCCGCGCTGATCGCAGACGTCGGGTCCGATCTTTGGCTGGTGGTCCACGCCGCCGCGCAGCCTTCGCATGACTGGGCGGCGCGCGAGCCCTTCACCGATTTCGGCGTGAACGCCACCGGGACGCTGAATATCCTCGAGGCGCTGCGGCGGCACGCCCCGGCCGCCACAATGGTGTTCACATCGACCAACAAGGTCTATGGGGACACGCCGAACGGACTACCGCTGGTCGAGCTGGAGACCCGTTGGGAGATCGACCCGGGCCACCCCTATTTCGAGCGCGGCATAGATGAATCGATGAGCATCGACCAGACGACACACAGTCTGTTCGGCGCCTCCAAGCTTTCCGCCGACCTGATGGTGCAGGAATACGGGCGCTATTTCGGCATGAACACCGCCTGCTTCCGCGGCGGGTGCCTGACCGGCGGCAGCCACTCGGGCACTGAACTCCACGGCTTTCTGGCCTACCTGATGAAGTGCACCGTCACCGGCCGCCCCTACACCATCTACGGCTATGAAGGCAAACAGGTGCGGGACAACATCCATTCGTCCGATCTGGTGCAGGCGATCTGGGCGTTCGCCAGCGCGCCGAAGGCCGGCCGCGTGTACAATATCGGCGGCGGGCGCTTCGCCAACTGCTCGATGCTCGAGGGCATAAGGCTGTGCGAACAGATCGCCGGGCGCCGCCTGGACGTCACCTATAACCCTGAGAACCGTCGCGGCGATCACATCTGGTGGATCAGCGACATCTCCCGGTTCCAGACCGACTTCCCGGATTTCCAACTCACCTTCGATATCACCGCGACGCTCGAGGATATCCACGAAGCCGGTCGCCGGCGCTGGGTGGCATGACCCTCGACCGTGGCAAGAAGAGTGTCCTCGGCGTCGCGGTCAGCGTCATCGACTATGAGGCAACGGTCGCCCGGGTGGTCGCGGCCGCGCGCGACGGGCGCCCCCTGTCGGTGTCGGCGCTCGCAGTGCATGGCGTCATGACCGGCGCGCTGGAAAGCACCCACAAGTACCGGCTGAACCGGCTCGACATCGTCACCCCCGATGGGCAGCCAGTCCGCTGGGCGCTGCGGCTGTTGCATGGCGAGCCGCTTGCCGACCGGGTGTACGGCCCCGAGCTCACCCGACAGCTCTGCGCCGCCGCCGCCGCGGCGGGCCTGTCCATCTATCTGTTCGGCAGCCGGCTCGACGTGCTCGAGTCCTGGCGGATCAAGCTGGCTCGCGACTATCCGGAGCTCGTGGTCGCCGGCTACGAGCCGTCGCGCTTCTGCCAGCTGACCGAGGGCGAAAATGGCGAACTCGATGC
>NZ_JAQGJL010000271.1 GCF_028290645.1 Devosia sp.
GATCCTCAAGAGTTTCGACGGCCGGTCGGCGTTCACCAGCTGGCTCTATCGCGTGACGCTGAACGCGGTGCGCGACATGCAGCGGGCGCGGAGCCGGCGGGGGCGCAATGCCGACCGCTATGCCGAAGTGACACCCGACGAATACCTGCCCGAGCAGGAAGACTCGGCGGCGGCCAAGGAACTCTGGCTGGCGGTGCGCCGGCTGCCCGAACAGCAGCGCGATGCGGTGCTGCTGATCTACGCGGAGGGGATGAGCCATGCCGAGGCCGGCGTGATCATGGGGTGCAAGGAAGCGACAGTCTCCTGGCATGTCCACGAGGCGAAGAAGACATTGAGGGGGCTCCTGTGAGCAACCAGATGAACGATGACGAACTGAACGCCCTGAAGCACGCCAAGGCCCCGGCTCCGTCCGAGGCGGCGCGCCGGCGTGCGCTCGATGCGGCGATGCTCGCCTTCGATGCCGAACAGGCAAGCCGGAAGGCTCCCCAAGGAAATCCGTTGGCGCAGCGTCTCAGGTCCATTCTCGCCAATGCGAAAAGGACCTGGACCATGGACAACCGTCTGACTTACGGGCTCGGCACGGCCGCTGTCGCGCTGCTGCTGCTGCCGCTGGGCTATCAGCTCTACACCTCTACCGCGATCACTCCGGTCAGCGTGCCGCCGGTGGTGCCGGTTGCGACGACGGCCGACAAGCCGGTGGCGCAGCCCGAGCCGGCGCCGGTCGAGGTCGGTCGCGTCGATGCGCTGAAGCAGGAGGCGGCCGGCAATGCGGCGGTGACTGCCGAGGCGCCAGTGAGCACGACTTCGGCGGACGAGGACGCGGCTGATCTTGCGGTGTTGCAACCCGAGGGTGAGGCCGACCTGCAGCTTCGCGACGAGTTCGCGCCACCGGCGAGCCTGCAGTCCCAGGCAGTGGCTCCGGCTGCGCCGATGGCCGAGATGCGCCAGATGGCGGCTTCGCCCAAGCTGATGGCGGCGCCGAACCAGGCGGCCGGTGCGATCCAGGAATCGTTCGCGATGGCGCCGGCCCCGGCGGCGGTGGATGCAACCATCGCCAAGCCGACGGACCCGAGCGGCAACGAGTTCACCCGGTTCACGGAATCGCCGGTAAAGATCGTCAAGACCGAGCCGGTGTCGACCTTCTCGATCGACGTCGATACGGCGGCCTATGCCTATGTGCGGCGGGCGCTGACCGAGGGCTGGGTGCCGGAGCCCGATGCGGTGCGGCTCGAGGAGTTGATCAACTACTTCCACTACAGCTATCCGGCGCCAACCGACGCGACGACGCCCTTCAAGCCGACGATCTCGATCTATCCGGCGCCGTGGAACGCCAAGACGCAGATCATGCAGATCGGCATCAAGGGCTACGTGCCGCCGGTGAGCGAGGACAAGCCGTCGAACCTGGTGTTCCTCATCGATACCTCGGGCTCGATGGATGAGCCGGACAAGCTGCCGCTGTTGAAGCGGGCGTTCGCGCTGCTGGTCGATCAGCTGGGAGCCAACGACACGATCTCGATCGTTGCCTATGCGGGCTCGGCCGGCGTGGTGCTCGAGCCGACCAAGGCGAGCGAGAAGGCAAAGATCATTGGCGCGCTGGAAAACCTCGCGGCCGGCGGGTCGACCGCGGGGGCCGAGGGGATCGAGCTGGCCTATCGGCTGGCCGAGCAGAACAAGGTGGCGGACGGCATCAACCGGGTGATCCTTGCGACGGACGGCGATTTCAATGTCGGGATCGATGACCCCGAGGAGCTGAAGACCTTCATCAAATCGAAGCGCGACGACGGGGTGTTCCTGTCGGTGCTCGGCTTCGGGCAGGGGAACCTCGGCGACGACACGATGCAGGCGCTGGCGCAGAACGGCAACGGCAATGCCAGCTATATCGACAGCTTCAAGGAAGCTCAGAAGGTATTGGTCGAAGATGCCGGCGGCACGCTCGAAACCATCGCCAAGGATGTAAAGATCCAGGTGGAGTTCAACCCGGCCGTGGTCAGCGAATACCGGCTGATCGGCTACGAGACCCGGGCGCTGAACCGCGAGGATTTCAATAACGACAAGGTCGATGCCGGGGAGATCGGGGCGGGGACCACCGTTACTGCGCTCTACGAGATCACCCCGGTCGGCTCGGGGGCGGAGCTCAACGATCCGCTGCGCTATGAGGCGGGCGGAACCGCGGCTGCGCCATCGGTCGCGGCCACTCCGACGACGGGCGAGGAAATCGGGTTCCTGAAGCTGCGCTACAAGCTGCCCGAGGGCGACACCTCGACGCTGGTGGAGCAGCCGATCACCCGGGGGCTGGCGGTCGACGAGCTATCCCGGGCCGATGACGACTCGCGCTTTGCCGCAGCGGTCGCCGCGTTCGGGCAGAAGCTCAAGGGCTCGAACTATGGCGAGATGAGCTGGGACGACATCCGGACGCTGGCGCAGGGTGCGCGGGGGACGGACGAGAACGGCTACCGGGCCGAGTTCATGCAGTTGATCGATATGGCGAAGGTGCTGGTGCCGGAGCCGGTGGGGACGACCACTCGGTAGCTTCCCCTCACCCTGACCCTCTCCCCGGAGGGGAGAGGGGACGCGGGGTGAACCGCCCGTGCCACATCGCCCCCTCTCCCCGCTGGGAGAGGGTCGGGGTGAGGGGCAGTTCAGCACTCAGAGCGGCTTCAATCCCGCTTCGATCTCGGCGCGGCGGCCTTCGAGGAACGGGGGCAGGGCGAGGCGCTGGCCGAGGGTTTCGAGCGGTTCGTCGGCGGTGAAGCCGGGGCCGTCGGTGGCGATCTCGAACAGGATGCCGTTGGGCTCGCGGAAGTAGAGCGACTTGAAATAGAAGCGCTCGACTTCGCCGGAGGTGCGCACGCCGAGCTGGGCCGTGCGCTTCACCCACTCGTCGAACTGCTCCTTGTCGGGGGTGCGGAAGGCGACGTGGTGGACGCCGCCGGCGCCCTGGCGGGCCTGTGGCAGGTCGGGGTTCACCTCGACATGGAGCTCGGCCGCCGCGCCGCCGGCGCCCATCTCGAAGACGTGGATTTCGCCGTGCTTTTCGCGCGCCGGGTAGGTGCGCACCTCGCGCATGTTCATGACCTTGGTCAGCACCTCGGCGGTGCGGCTGAGCTCGGGAACGGAGAGTGTGATCGGGCCGAGGCCGAGGATCTGGTGCTCGGCCGGGACCGGGCTCTCGGCCCAGGGATGGCCGGGGGCGGCATTCGGATCGGCGATGAGGCGGAAGCGCTGGCCCTCGAAGTCCTCGAACTCCAGCGACAGGTGCCCGGCGCGCTCCTTGATGTTGCCGGACGCGATGTCCTTTTCCTTGAGGTATGCCTTCCACCAATTGAGATCGGCCTCGGAGGCGACGCGGAGCCCGGTGCGGGCGATCGAGTTGGTGCCGCGGCGCTCGGGGGTGGTGGGCCAGTCGAAGAACGTGAGGTCGGCGCCGGGGGAGGCGATCGCATCGCCGTAGAACAGGTGGTAGGCGCTGACGTCGTCCTGGTTGACGGTCTTCTTGATCAGCCGCAGCCCAAGGGTGCGCGTGTAGAAATCGACGTTGCGCTGCGCCTGGGCGGTGATCGCGGTGAGGTGGTGAATGCCTTTAAGTTCGAGGGCCATGGCGACCTCCGTTGTTGCTGTGCACCTGAGATAGGCGGGAAACCGGCGGCTGGATAGCAGGTTCCCGCCGACGCATTGTCAAGCATGGGTGAACGATGCGTGGCTTCGCGTCAGCCCGGCGCTCTACAGTGGGGCGATCACGAAGTGCGTGAGGCGGTCATTTTGTATTTGCAGGGGGAGGGCGCGGGGTTAGTTTCCGAGGTGAACAAAAAGGGAACGACATGGCCCAGCTCAGCCTCAGCCGCAAGCTCGCGATCCTCTCGGATGCGGCGAAATACGACGCCTCGTGCGCCTCGAGCGGGACGGTGAAGCGGAACAGCCTGCAGTCGGGCGGGATCGGATCGACCGAGGGCAGCGGCATCTGCCACTCCTACGCGCCGGACGGGCGGTGCATCAGCCTGCTGAAGATCCTGATGACCAATTTCTGCGTCTATGACTGCATCTATTGCGTCAA
>NZ_JAQGJL010000294.1 GCF_028290645.1 Devosia sp.
GGTGAGCTGGGTCCCCAGCTTTCGCTGGGATGACATCGAGAGGAGGGAGCACCGCTGGCCCACGCAGCATCTCGGGATGGGTCCCGGCCTTCGCCGGGCTGACATCGCGGTGGGGGTGAGTGTGGTGCAAAATGCCCTTCGCCTATTCCCGCCAGCCGTGGGCTTCGCGGACCTTGAGCATGGCGGCGAGGACCTTGTTCCAGGTTTCCTGCTGTTCCATCACCGCGTTGGGGAACATGCAGCCGTCCCAGGAGATGTGGCGCATGCGCCGGGTGAGGTTGCCGGCGTCGTCGCGGAGCCAGTAGCCGGCGTGCTTGGTGACATCGAGCCGGCCGTTGGGGTCGTCGATCTGGCAGTGGCGGCCGGTCTTTTCGTGGGTGCCGGAGCCGAAGGTGGTGCCGTCGTTCTGGGCGACGTGGAAATCGAGGGTCCAGGGGCGGAGTGCGTCGGCGACCTTGTGGTAGGCGGCATCAAGGGCGGCCTTGTCGGACCAATCGAAATCGGCGGGGAGGATGCGGTCCTTTTCGGCATTGGCGCCGAGGACGAACAGCATCGAGTGGGCCATGTCGGCCTGGTAGCCGACGACGCCCGGCATGTTGACCATTTCGAGCAGTTTCACGTTCTCGCGCCAGGAATGCATGCCGCCCCAGCAGATCTCGCCTTCGGCGACGATGAACTCGCCGTGGTCCCGGGCGATCTTGCCGGCCTCGCGGAAGGTCTCGGCGATCTTTTTGGTGTTGCCGTCGGGGTCGGCGTCCCAGGCTTCGACGCCGACCGAGCTATCGACGCGGATGCCGCCGGTGGGGCGGATGCCGAGCTCGCGCATCTGCTGGCCGATGCGGGAGGCTTTTTTCACCTGGGAGAGGAAGCGCTTGATGTCGTCGGCGTCGCCCATGGCGGAGCCGCCGCCGGCGCCGCCCCAGAT
Organism: Devosia sp.; assembly: GCF_028290645.1. GTDB lineage: Bacteria > Pseudomonadota > Alphaproteobacteria > Rhizobiales > Devosiaceae > Devosia_A. Next base: position 926 of record NZ_JAQGJL010000294.1, read on the forward strand.
CGGGGCGACGAAGCTGCCGACCTCGAGGCCGTAGCCGGCGATGTGGTCGGTCATGCGGCGGACTTCACCGGCGTCGCTGTCGATATCGAAGTGGGGCGAGGTGACGAAGAGGTCGATGCCGTCGAACTTCTGGCCGTCGACCTCGGCGTTGGCGGTGAGGCTCAGGAGGGTGTCGAGCGGGATGATCGGCTCGGAATGCGGGGCGCCCTTGCCGACGATGCCGGGCCAGGCGGCGTTGTGGAGTTTTGGGTAGTTGTTGGATGCCATAGCCCCCTCCCCCGGGGATTATTGTGTTGCCGAAAGCTCGGAGCGTGGGGCCCCCCACCCTTGATCCCTCCCCGCAAGGGGGAGGGAGACGACCGATGAACGCCGGCGCGAGTGGACCCCCACCCCTGTCCCCTCCCCGCAAGGGGGAGGGAGACCCTCACACTGAGATCGAGGGTGGACATCTCACGCTGCCTCGTGGCGGAGGTTCACGCCGGTGGCGGCGTCAAAGAGCATGACTTTTTCGGGGTCCCAGCCGAAGCGGACGGCGTCCTCGACCTTGACCTCCGTCTGGGCCGGGATGGAGGCGCGGAGGAGGTTGTCGCCGACGCGCAGGGTGACGATCTTTTCGATGCCGTGGTTCTCGACGTCGTGGATCCTCGCTTCGACGGGCGCGCCGCTGGCGACTTCGACGTCTTCGGGACGGATCCCGAAGGTCATTGCCCCTTCCTTGGCGCCTTCGCTGGCGCCGGCGCCGCCGACGGGCAGCTCGAAGGTCAGCGGCGTGACCACGGCGCGGTTGTTGGCGAGGCGGCCATGCAACAGGTTGATGGCGGGGGAGCCGACGAAGCTGGCGACGAAGGTGTTGCGGGGGTTGTTGTAGACCTCGGACGGCTTGCCGACCTGGATGACATGACCGTTGTTGAGCACCGCCATGCGGTCGCCCATGGTCATGGCTTCGACCTGGTCGTGGGTGACGAAGATGAAAGTGGCGCCGAGGCGGCGCTGCAGGTCCTTGAGCTCGGAGCGCATCGTTTCGCGCAGCTTGGCGTCGAGGTTGGAAAGCGGCTCGTCCATCAGGAAGACCCGGGGCTCGCGCACGATGGCGCGGCCGATGGAGACGCGCTGCATCTCGCCACCGGAGAGACGATCGGTCTTGCGATCGAGGAGATGCTCGATGCGGAGAGTCCTCGCCGCATAGGCGATGCGCGTTTCGATCTCGTCGGCGGAGGCGTTGCGGATGCGCGACTTGAGCGGAAAGGCGAGGTTCTCGCGCACGGTGAGGCGCGGATAGAGCGAATATTGCTGGAGGACGAGGGCGACGTCGCGCTCGGCCGGGCCCCAGCTATTCACATCGAGGCCGCTGATGCGGATGGTGCCGGCGGTGGGCTTTTCGAGGCCGGCGATGAGGCGGAGCGTCGTGGTCTTGCCGGCGCCGGTGGGGCCCAGAAGGACGAAGAACTCGCCGTCGGCGACGTCGAGATCGAGGTGCTCGAGCGCCGTGTGGTGGCCGAAGACCTTGGAGATATTGTCGAGCTGGATGCGGGCCATCGGTTAACTCACGTCAATCGAATGCCGAGCGAGGTGCCCGACTTCTGGTCAAAGAAATGCGCCTGCGCAGGGTCGATCCGGGCCCAGAGCTTTTCGCCCGGCTGGCGGACGAAGCCGGTATGGGTGCGGGCGCGCAGGGTCTGGCCGCCGACGTTGAGATCGACGATGTCGAAGGGGCCGAAGGGCTGGATCAGGTGGGCCTCAACCGGGCGGTAGCCCGGCTGCTGATCGTGGCTGAGCAGCACGCCTTCGGGGCGGACGCCGAGCGAGATGGACTCGGCGCCCTGCTGCTGCAGCATGCCGAGCAGTTCGCGCGGCATGGCAAAGTTCTCCGACGCGATCTGGAGGCCGGTCTCGCCGGCATTCTCGGTGACTTTGGCTTCGGTGACGTTCATCACGGGCGAGCCGATGAACTGGGCGACGAACAGGTTGGCGGGACGGAGATAGACCTCGGAGGGGGTGCCGACCTGCTGCAGGATGCCGTCATGCATGATGACGATGCGGTCGGCGAGCGACATGGCCTCGACCTGGTCGTGGGTGACGTAGATCGAGGTGGAGCCGTTTTCGAGATGGAGGCGCTTGAGCTCGACACGCATGCCTTCGCGGAGCTTGGCATCGAGCGAGCCGATGGGCTCGTCCATCAGCAGCGCCTTGGGGCGGCGGACGAGCGCGCGGCCGATGGCGACGCGCTGCATGTCGCCGCCGGAGAGCGCGGACGGGCGGAGTTTCAGCAGGTGGATGATGCCGATGGCGCCGGCGACGGTGCGGACCGCCTTGTCGACCTCGGCCTTGCTCTGCCCGGTGGCGCGGAGCGGGAACGCGATGTTCTCGTAGACGGTGAGATGCGGATAGAGCGCGTAGAGCTGGAAGACGAAGGCGATGTCGCGATCGGAGGCGTGAAGGTTCTGCACCGGCTTGCCGTCGATCAGGATGTCGCCGGAATCGATCGACTCGAGGCCGGCGATGGCGCGCAGGGTCGTGGTCTTGCCGCAGCCGGAGGGGCCGAGGAGGACGACGAATTCGCGGTCGGCGACGGTGAGGTTCATGTCGCGGATGACGTGGACGGGGCCGAAATGCTTCTGCACGTCGCGGAGCTGGATCTCAGCCATGACTGCCTCCGCCGATGCTTTCGGCGACCGCGACGGGGCCGGTATCAACTTCGTCGCGCTTAGCGGGCTCCGGAGCCGGGATGTGGACGGCGACGTTGAAGCCGACGAGGCCGAGCAACATGATCGCGACGCTCCACTGGTGGAGGAACGGGACCCAGGGCTGGCAGAGGGAGATGATGCCGAGGACCATCAGGACCTGCGAGCCGGGTTCGAGGAAACGCTGGTTGAAAACGCGGAGGTTCATTTGCGGATCGCTCCGAAGGTGACGCCGCGCAACAGGTGATTGCGGAGGAGGAAGGTGAAGATCGCGACCGGCAAGAGGAACAGCACCGTGCCGGCGGCGATCACCGTCCATTCGGGCAGGCCCGAGCCGATCTGGCTGGGGATGAACGGGGGCGCCGTCTGGGCGCGCCGGTTGGTCATGATGAGGGCGAAGGCGTACTCGTTCCAGGCGGTGATGAAGCAGAACACCGCGGTGGCGGCGATGCCGGTTGCCGCCTCGGGGAGCACGATCTTGAAGAAGGCCTGCATGCGCGTGTAGCCATCGACCAGCGCCGCCTCCTCGTATTCCTTGGGGATCTCGTCGATGAAGCCCTTCATCAGCCAGACCGAGAAGCTGAGGTTGAAGGCGGTATAGAGGATGATCAGCCCCAGATGCGTGTCGGTCAGATCGAACGAGCGGTACATCAGGAACATCGGGATGGCGACGACCACCGGCGGCAGCATGCGTGTACTGAGGATGAAGAAGAGCAGGTCCGCCTCGCCCTTGATCCTGAAGCGCGAAAAGCCGTAGGCGGTGATGGTGCCCATGCCGACGGCGAGAATGGTCGAGACGACCGAGACGATCAGGCTGTTGAGGAAGCGGTTGGGGTATTGGGAGAGCTGGACATCGTTGCCGACCTTGAGGATGCGTTCGCCGCCATCGTAGATCGCCTTCTCCCACCATGGGGCCGCGGCATAGACCTCCGGTGTCGGAGGTTGCTTCAGCTGCACGCGCTTGGTGAAGAGTTTTACGAACGGGGTGACCTCGGGCTGGAACAGCACGGTCGGCGGCACCGAGGTGGCGACGTTGCGCGGCTTGAAGGCGGTCGAGGCGATCCAGTAGATCGGCGACAGGAAGACCAGCGTCACCGCGATAATGGCGAGGATGGCGACGAGGCGGCCGAAGCGCTGGTTGCGAGAGGATACGGCGGCCATCTCAGCGCTCCTTCACCCGGTTCAAATACTTCACGTAGATGTTGGTGATGCAGAGCACGACGATCAGGACGATGTAGGCGAGGGCGGAGGCGCGGCCGGTGTCCCAGCCCTGGAAGGCCATCTGGTAGAGCTTGATGGCGATGGTTTCGACGCTCGCGGTGCTCATGATGAACGGCAGGTCGAAGGCCTTGAAGGCTTCCATGGTGCGGAAGATCAGGGCGATGAGGAGGAGCGGCGAGACCAGCGGCAGGGTGATGCGGGTGAAGGTGTACCACCAACTGGCGCGATCGATCGCGGCGGCTTCGTAGAGGTGCTTGGGGATGGCGGAGAGACCTGCCAGCGACAGCAGCATCACGAAGGGCGACCACATCCAGATATCGGTAATGGCGACGGCGAAGAGCGAGTTGACGCGGTTCGATAGCCACTCGAACTTGCCGATGCCGAGCGCGTAGTTGATGGGGCCCCAGGAGGGGTCGTAGAGGAGCTTCCAGAAGAGGCCGACCACGGCGGGCGACAGCATCATCGGTAGCATCAGGAGCGTGGTGACGAGGCCCTTGAACGGGAACGGGCGGTTGAGCAGCAGGGCGAGGCCGAAGCCGACGATCATCTGCCCGCCGACCGAGACGATGACGTATTGGGCAGTAGTGGTGAAGCTGCGCCAGATGGCCGGATCGGACAACAGATCTGCATAGTTCTGCAGCCCGATGAACTGGGCCGGCTTGTTCAGCGAGACCTGGTACTCGGTGAACGAGAAGCCGAGGGAATAGATCAGCGGGAAGATGTTGAAGATGATCAGGAAGGCGATCGTCGGAATGATGAACGCATTCCGGATGGTCAAATCGCTCCATCCGTGGGCCGCGGCACGCGAACCGGAATCGAGCGTCGCAAGGACTGCCACAACGTTTCCCCTGTCACTCTGATCGATGGGGACCGGGGGCAAGCCCCCGGTCCGTTGGTCGGATCAAGCCTGCCTAGTTGGCCAGCGTCTTGTCCCAGTCGGCCGCGAGCCCATCGAGGGCTTCCTTGGCCGAGCCTTCGCCCGTGGTGATGTAGGGGTGGAGGCGATCGTTCATCTGGAACAGCATGTCGGCGAAGACCGGCACGGCCCAGAAGTCCTTGACGATCTTCATCGAGTCGGCGAAGGCGCGGTTGTAGGGCGTGGCGTTGAGGAACTCCTCGGAGTTCAGTACCGCGGCGGAGCAGGTATAGCCGCCGAGTTCGGCCCACTTCTTCTGCACGTCATCCTTGATGAACCACTGGAGGAATTTGTAGGCCTCGTCCTGGTTCTTGGAATAGCTGATGATCGAGATGCCCTGGCCGCCGAGCGCCGCATGCTGGTCGCCATTCGGGCCCGGCGGGTTGGCGAAGTAGCCGGTGGTCTTGGCGAAGGGGTTGGTTGCCTCGCTCGCCAGTGCGGGCATGAAGGCGAAGTAGTTCATGTTCATCGCCACCAGGCCTTCGGTGTAGGCCTGATTGTTTTCGGCGAAGAAGGCCTGCGTCCAGTTCGGGGGCGTGAAGGTGTAGAGCTTGCGGTAGGCCTCCAGCGCTTCGACGTTGCTGGGCGAGTTGATAATGCCGTCGACCTTGTTGTTGGCGTAATCGCCGAGCTCGCCGCCCCAGGTGAAGATGGTCTGCTCGACGCCCATGGCCATCGCGTCGTAGGAGGTCTGGGTGTAGAGCGCGACGCCGTAGCGGTTCTGGTCGGGCCGGGTGAAGAACTCGGCGATATCGAGCAGTTCCTTGTAGTTCTTGGGCACGGCGAGGTCGTAGCCGTACTTGGCCTTGAAGTTGGCCATCTCGGTCGGGTCCTCGAACCAGTCCTTGCGATAGGCCCAGCCGTTGGCGTCGCCCTCGAGCGGGATCGACCAGTACTTGCCGCCATACTGCGAGTAGTATTGCAGGGTAGCCGGAACGAACGACTTGTCGACGCCGTTGTCGGTGACGAACTTGGTGAGATCGACATAGTGGCCGCCGGTCGAGGCGGCGCCTAGCCACTGGCTGTCGCCGACGACCATGTCGTAGGCATCGCCCTGTGCATTGAGCTCGGCGAAGGTCTTGGTCTGGAAGTCCGACCAGGGCGTGGTCTGGACGGTGACGGTGACGCCGGTTTCGGCGGTGTAGTCGTTGACCAGTTCCTGCAGGTAGTTGGCCGGATCCCACTCGGCCCAGAAGATCGTCAGTTCCTGCGCGAGCACCGACGTGCTCGACGCAAGCATCAGGCCGATGCCGGCCAGTATGCCCTTATGAACAGTGCGCATTATGGTCCTCCCTGTAGCGCTTCCGACGGCCGGCAATCGCGACGCCAGCCGAAGCCCCTCCTCCGTGCCGGGGGCCTTCACAGCAGCGGACCAGCCTGGGCTCTCCCAAGCCCTGCAGACCGGCCGTTTTCGTAGGCGACGTCCGGGATCGATCTCCCGCATCCCCGGGACTCGCAGCCTGCCTCTCCCAAGACTGGCGCGCTCACCGGATGTGGCGCTTCCCAGCGCCCGTCGCAGTTGATCTTCCTCCTTGATCGACGTGCGTCAACTGCACAGTTTCAACGTTTTGACAGCGTCGTCAAGCTAACATGCTAGCATTTTGACAATCGACCCGGGTGCCCGGTAAGTTTCTGTCACGAACTTTGTTCGGACGGAGCGCTGCTAGTTTGCAACGATGTGCGGCGTCTGCCAAGAAAGAGTGACGACAGGGGTAGGCTGTCGCCGCAAAACGGGTGCCGCAACTCTGTGAATTGGTGCCCGGGAGGGCGCGATGCAGCGCATCTACGTGGTCGGCACGGCCGACACCAAGGGCGAGGAACTGGCGTTTCTGGCCGAGAAGATCCGGGCGCTCGGCGGCGATCCGCTGGTGGTCGACGTGGGAACCCGCGCGCCCACCATTCCGCCGGAAGTCGGCGCTGCCGAGGTGGCGAAGTTCGGCGCGCCGGGGTTGCTCGAGGGCAGCGATCGGGGCGTCGCCGTGGCGGGGATGGCTGAGGCGTTCTCGCGCTTCATCATCACGCGTGATGATCTTGCCGGGGTGATTGGGATCGGCGGGGGCGGCGGGACCTCGATCGTCACGGCGGGGATGCGGCGGCTGGCGATCGGGGTGCCCAAGGTGATGGTGTCGACGCTCGCCTCCGGGGACGTGTCGCCGTATCTCGGCTCCTCGGACATCGTGATGATCCCGTCTATCACCGACCTCGCCGGCCTCAACCGGATCAGCCGGGTGATCCTTTCGAACGCGGCGCAGGCGATCGTGGCGATGAGCGCCAACCCGCCGGCAATCGAAGGCGGGATGCCGGCCGTCGGGCTCACCATGTTCGGGGTGACGACGACGGCGGTGACGCAGATTGTCGAGCGGCTGGGCGGGGCGGTGGAGCCGGTGGTGTTCCACGCTACCGGAACCGGCGGGCGGACGATGGAGATGCTGGTCGATTCGGGGCTGATCACGGCGGTGATCGACGTGACGACGACCGAGATCGCCGACCTGCTGGTGGGCGGCGTGCTGCCGGCCGGGCCGGAGCGCCTCGATTGCATCGCGCGGACGGGGGTGCCCTATGTGGGCTCGGTCGGGGCGTGCGACATGGTCAATTTCTGGGCCCGCGAGACGGTGCCGGAGCGGTTCGCCGACCGGCGGCTCTACCAGCACAACGCCAATATCACGCTGATGCGGACGACGCCGAAGGAGAACCGGCTGATCGGGGAATGGATCGGCGGCAAGCTCAATCTCTGCGAGGGTCCGGTGCGGTTCCTGATCCCAGAGCACGGGGTTTCGGCGCTCGATATCGAAGGCGGGGCGTTCCGCGATGCGGAGGCCGATGCTGCATTGTTCGATGCTCTCGAGCGGACGGTGGAGTGGACGGAGAACCGGCAGCTTATCCGGCTCGACTGCCACATCAACGACCCCAGCTTTGCCGAGGCGGCGGTGCGGGCGTTCCAGGAAATCGCATAACAAGTCTACTCATAGGAGACAGCATGGCTGCCATTGCGCGCGCCGAAATCTTGAAGAAATTCCACGACATGGTGGCTCGCGGGCAGCCGATCGTCGGCGGCGGGGCCGGCACCGGCATCTCGGCGAAGGCCGAAGAGGCGGGCGGGATCGACCTCATCATCATCTACAATTCGGGGCGCTATCGCATGGCCGGGCGCGGCTCGGCGGCGGGGCTGCTCGCCTATGGCAATGCCAACGAGATCGTCAAGGAAATGGCGGTCGAGGTGCTGCCGGTGGTGAAGCGGACGCCGGTGCTGGCGGGGGTGAACGGCACGGACCCGTTCGTGCTGATGCCGCAGTTCCTGGCGGAGCTGAAGGCCATGGGGTTCTCCGGGGTGCAGAACTTTCCGACCATCGGGCTGTTCGACGGGGTGATGCGGCAGAGTTTCGAGGAGACCGGCATGGGATACGGGCTCGAGGTCGAGATGATCGCGGAGGCGGCAAAGCTCGACCTGCTGACGACGCCGTACGTATTCAATCCGGATGAGGCGGTGGCGATGACCAGGGCGGGAGCGGATATCGTCGTGGCGCATATGGGGGTGACGACTGGCGGGGCGATCGGGGCCAGGGCGGCGAAGTCGCTGGAGCAGTGCTGTGACGAGATCGAGGCGATCGCGGCGGCGGCGCGTGGGGTGCGGGAGGACGTGATCGTGCTGTGCCATGGAGGGCCGATCTCGATGCCGGCGGATGCGAAGTTCGTGCTCGATCGGGTGAAGGGGTGCCATGGGTTTTATGGCGCGAGTTCGATGGAGCGGCTGCCGGTGGAGGTGGCGATCAAGGCGCAGGTGGAGGGGTTCAAGGGGTTGGTGCGATAGCAGACGCCGGTGGCTGTGGACCCCCACCCCTGTCCCCTCCCCCCTAAGAATGGGGAGGGAGACGAAAACACCACCGTCAGTGTGAGGGTCTCCCTCCCCCTGTTGGGGGGGATAGGGGTGGGGGTCCACAGCCGCGATATTCTTGATGAGGAGCAACATGACCGAGAACAACTTCGTTTATCCGCGTGATGTCAGCGCGTTCGGGTTCGATTGGGGGAGGCTGGCGCTGACGGTGGCGCCGGAGGTGAATGGGGCCCGGAATTTTTCGGGTGGGGTGGTGGATCTGCCGCCGGGCCAGGGGCATACGCGGCACAACCATCCGGGGGCCGAGGAGATCATCTTCGTAATTTCGGGGGAGGGCGAGCAGATGGTCGAAACGCCGGAGGGGGTGCCGGAGGTGAGGCAGGTCGGACCCGGGTGCACGGTGTTCGTGCCGGAGAGCCGGTTCCACTCGACGCTCAACACGGGCACCGGGCCGATGCAGCTGTTCGTGGTGTATTCGCCGGCGGGACCCGAGCTGGTGCTGCGCGAGCTGCCGGATTTTCGGCTGCTCCCCAAGGGCCAGTCATGATATCCTTTCCACTTCCAAGTAACGTTGCCACGCTTTACCCTTCGACGCGGGGCTAGACTCCGCCTAGGAAGCGGAAATGGAACAGGTTTTGTCGCGCCGCCTCGCGGCGGTGCTGTGCGCGGACATTGCGGGATACAGCGCCCTGATCGGCGCCGATGAATCCGGCAGCGTTGCTGCGCTCAAGGGACATCAGACGGCCGTGCTGCAGGTGCTGCAGCGCCATGGCGGGCGGGTGGTGGACCTCGCCGGCGACGGCATTGTGGCCGAGTTCTCGAGCACGGTGGCCGCAGTCGAGGGGGCGCTCGCCATGCAGGCGCTGATGGCGGAGCGCAATGCCGACGTGCCGGCGGGCAAGCGCATGGTGTTCCGCGTCGGCATCAACCAGGGCGATGTGGTGCATGACGACAACCACATCTATGGCGACGGGATCAACATAGCGGCGCGGCTGCAGACGATCGCCGAGCCGGGCGGCGTCTATGTCTCGGGCAAGGTCTATGACGAGGTGCGGGACCGCCTGAAGGCGAGTTTTCGCGATCTCGGCGAGCGGAAGCTGAAGAACATCGCGCGGCCGGTGCGGGTGTTCGAGGTGGTGGTGGCGGGGGCGCAGCGACGCTCGCGGTTGCCCGACGGGGTGGCGGTGGAGCCGCGGCGGCCATCGGTGGCGGTGCTGCCTTTCGACAACATGGGTGGGGACAGCGAGCAGGAATACTTCGCCGACGGCGTGGTCGAGGACATCATCACAGCGCTCAGCCGGTTCAAGGATTTTGCGGTCATCGCCCGCAATTCGAGCTTCGTCTACAAGGGGCGCGCCGTCGATGTGCGCCAGGTGGCGCAGGAACTGGGCGTTCGCTACGTGCTCGAGGGGAGCGTGCGGCGGGCCCAGAACAAGCTCAGGATAACGGCGCAGCTGGTGGATGCGACGACCGGCGCGCATCTGTGGGCCGAGCGGTTCGACGGCACGCTCGAGGATGTGTTCGAGTTCCAGGATCGCATTACCGGCAAGGTCGCCTCGCTGGTCGAGCCGACGATCCGCTGGGCCGAGATCGAACGGTCGCGGCGGGAGCGGCCGGACAGCGTCGAGGCCTATGACCTCTATCTCAGGGCGCTGCCGATGCACCTGTCGCAGACGCGGGACGCCAATGCCGAGGCGATCGGGCTGCTGCTGAAGGCCATCGAGCTCGAGCCCAACAACCCGACCTACCTGGTCTATGCCGGCAATGCGATGCTGCACCGCTCCACCATGGGGTGGCTGGCGATCGGGGAAGACGACACGGCGCAGGGGATCGAGCTGGTGGAGCGGGCGCTCGCCAATGCGCGGGACGACGCGGTGGCGCTGTCGCTGTGCAGCATGATGCTGATCCACAATCTTCGGGACTACGACCGCGGGCTCGAATTGACGCGACGCGCCGTGGAGATAAACCCCAACAACCTGACGGTGATGATCTTTGCCGGGATCACCCACCTGCACCTCGGCGATCTCGACGATGCGATCGCCTATAGCGAGCATGCGATCCGGCTCAGCCCCAGCCTCGATGGCGCGCACTGGCCGCTGACGGCGATCTCGCATGCGCATATGGCGAAGGGCAATTTCGAGGAAGCGCTGGCCTGGGCGAAGCGCTCGCTGTCGGCCAATCCGAGCTTCGTGTGCACCTACTGGATGCTGGCGGCGGCGAGTGCGCATCTCCAGCGCATGGACGAAGCGCGGCGGCATGTGGCGACGCTCAGGCGCCTTTCGCCCGGGGTGACGGTGGCGCGGGTCTGGGCGGCGCAGCCGCAGAAGGACCCGTCCCGGCTGGCGGCGATCCTCGAGGGGCTGCGGCTCGCCGGCCTCGAGGAGTAGCCGCCTTCCGCTGCGCCGCCTCGCCAGAGCGTGCGCCGAGGCGTCTCACCGCCCACCCTGGCTCCCTCCCCTGAGGGGGAGGGGACGGCATCGCTTGAAGGCGACCGGGGCGAGGGGTAAGGGTTTTGGCCCCATACTCGCGAAGGTTCTCCCATGACTGCCGCAAACTCCCCTATCGACCCCGTCAAACTCGACAAGCTCGCGGAAGTCGCGATCAAGGTGGGGCTGCAGCTCCAGCCCGGGCAGGACCTGGTCCTGACGGCGCCGATGTCGGCGCTGCCGCTGGTGCGCAAGATCACCGAGCACGCCTACAAGGCCGGTGCGGGCCTGGTGCAGCCGATCTTTTCGGACGAGGAGATTACCCTCAACCGCTACCGATATGCCGCCGACGCCAGCTTCGACCGGGCGCCCGGCTGGCTGTTCGAGGGCATGGCCAAGGCGTTCGACGGGAACGCGGCGCGGCTGGCGATCTCGGGCGACAACCCGATGATGCTGGCCAACGAGGACCCGGCCAAGGTGGCGCGGGCCAATCGCGCGACCTCGATGGCCTACAAGCCGGCGCTCGAAAAGATCACCGGCTTCGACATCAACTGGAACATCGTCTCCTACCCCAACCCGAGCTGGGCGCGGCAGGTGTTTCCCGATGACGACCTCGACGTCGCGGTGCACAAGCTGGCC
>NZ_JAQGJL010000319.1 GCF_028290645.1 Devosia sp.
GCATCGACGGCACCAATACCAAGGCGCAGCTGATCACCGCGCAGAAATTCGACAGCGACCGCATCTTCACCACCTACAATTCCGACCTCTCGGTCAGCGAAGTGATGGGCGCCTGGAAGCGCTACGAGCCCAAGGCGGTGAACGGCGAAATCCTCCTCTGCTACGGCTTCGGCGACGGCGGCGGCGGCCCCACGCGCGCCATGATCGAGCGCGGCATCCGGCTCGAGCGGGGCATTCCCGGCGCGCCGAAGGTGAAGCTCGAGGGTATCGTGCCGTTCCTCGACCGGCTCGGCGAGCGCATGGACGCCGACGCGAAGCGCTTCCCCACATGGAACGGCGAGCTCTACCTCGAGTACCACCGCGGCACGCTCACCACGGTCGCCAAGAACAAGGCCAACAACCGGCGCGCCGAGCGGCTGCTGCGCGAACTCGAATTCCTCAGCGCCATGGCGATGCGGGCGGGAGCGCCCTACCCCGTCGACAAGCTCAACGAGTTCTGGGAGCTGGTGCTGATCAACCAGTTCCACGACATCCTCCCAGGCACGTCGATCCCCGAGGTCTACAAGGATTCCGACGCCGACTACGGCATGCTGTTCTCGACGCTCGGCTCCGGGAACGGCCCCTGGCACAGCGCGGCCCGCGCCGTCGCACCGCCGGCGAAAGGCACGCTGCAGCTGTTCAACTTCACCGGCCATGCCAGAGACAACACTCTGGTGCGCATCGAAGGCGCCGATGACACCGCCGCCCTCTCACAGGCCGGCCAAGCCCGCCCGCTCCAGAAACTCGCAGCCGCCGACGGCGCCATCGCCTATGCAGCTCCCGCGAGCGTACCATCCCTCGGGTGGTCGTCGGTGGCTCTGGTCGCCGCAGCAGAAGTGCCGAAGTCCGGCCTCTCCGCGTCCACCAGCCATCTCGAAAACGCCCTGCTCCGGGTCACCTTCGGCAAGAACGGCGAGATCACCTCAGTCTTCGACAAAGCCCACGGCCGCGAGCTTGTCGCCGCGGGCCAGACCGCCAACCGGCTCGTCGCCTACGAAGACAAGCCGCTCAACTGGGATGCCTGGGACATCGACCGCTATTTCGAGGAGCAGTTCTGGCCGCTCTCCGCCGCGGTCAGGATCGAGCTGGTGGAAACCGGCCCCTACCGCACAGCGATCCGCATCGAGCGCAGCTACCAGCAGTCGAAAATCGTGCAGGTCGTGTCGCTTGAAGATGGTGCGCGGCAGGTCGAGTTCGACACCTTCATCGACTGGCAGGAGCGCCAGACGGTCCTGAAAGCCGAGTTCCCCTTCGACCTCAACATCTCCGAGATCCGCTCCGAGATCCAGTTCGGCCACGTCAAGCGCGCCACCCACCGCAACACCAGCTGGGACCGGGCGCGCTTCGAAGCCAGCATGCACCGCTGGGTCGATATCAGCGAACCCGATTTCGGCGCCGCCCTGCTCAACGACTGCAAATACGGCTACGACGCCGTCGAGCAGATGGTGCGGCTCACGTTGCTGCGCGGCCCGACCTTCCCGCATCCCGAAGCCGACCTCGGCCAGCACAGCCTCAAATACGCGCTCTTCGTCCATGACGGACTACGCGACCTGGCGGATGTGCCGGTCGCCGCCGAGCGCTTCAACAACCCCGTCGCGGTGATCGGTGACACAGCCTCCCGCTCCGATGGTACAGCGGCCGGCGCCAGCTTCTCCTTCGCCGCTGTCGACAAGCCGAACGTGACGCTCGAGACCGTGAAGAAGGCCGAAAAGAGCGATGCACTGGTGCTGCGCGTGTTCGAGCACGCCAATGCGCGTGCCACCGCGACGATCAGCTTCGGCGTCCCGGTGAAATCGGCAAGGCTCTGCAACCTGATGGAAGAAGGCGGCGAACCGCTGGAGGTCAGCGGCAACGCCGTGACGCTCAACCTCCGACCGCACGAGATCGCAACGCTGCTGCTTGAGGTGGGGGCCGATTGACGAGAGACGGCGGTACGAAGCTCTGACCGGACCTCAGGACGCTACCAAAGGGTGTACCCGCCATCGGACGACCACCGAGCCGGTCATGAACGAGGATGCATCGCTCGCCAGCAGCAGGGCGATCGGGGCGATCCCGTCCGGGGTCGCGTAGCACTGCATCGGAACCTCGTCGCACCAGTAGTGCCGGTCGATATCGGATCCGTCACGTCCGCACGAACGGCGATGCACTGGCCGCCAAGCCCCCGCAGTTCCGAAAGGCATTGGCCGGGTCGAGGACGATCCCCTTCGCGGCTGGCCCGGCAGCGACATCGCTTCGGCAAGGGCCTCGACGCGACCGTTGCGAGCGCATCGAACTTGCCTCGCGCCGTCTCACCCCCGCGGAAACGAAATTCTAGTCTCCGCCACGGCCGACGACATCCCTGCCCCGGCGACGCAGCATCTTATAGACTACTGTTTCGATAGAGATAATTGAGTATGCGAGGTGCGGCGGTATGATCCTTGCACCGTCCGGCATTCTCCGCCGGCCCGAATCTGAGCCGAAGAGGATCGCACCTTGTCACTACAGTCCCTTACCGCCACACGCCGCAGCGCCTTGAAGGGCCTTGCAGCGGTGCTTCTGGCGAGCGCCATCGTCAGCCCCGCCCTTGCACAGGACACACCCGTGCAGGGAGGCACGCTGATCTACCTGGAGCAGCAGGCGCACACCAATCTCTACCCGCCGGCAGGAGGCTTCTACCCCAATGGCGGCGTGCTCAACCAGATCACGGACAAGCTGACCTACCAGAACCCCGAGACCCTCGAGATCGAACCGTGGCTGGCAGAGGCGTGGGAGGTGAACGACACCGCCACCGAATACACCTTTAAGCTCAAGCCGGGCATCACCTTCTCGGACGGCACGCCTCTCGACGCCAAGGCCGTGGCGCTCAACTACGACATCTTCGGGCTCGGCAACAAGGACCTGAAGTTCCCGATCTCCGAGGTGATCAACAACTACGATCACTCCGAAGTTGTCGACGACCTGACGGTGAAGTTCTATTTCAAGAAGCCCTCGCCGGGATTCCTGCAGGGCACTTCGGTGATCGGTTCGGGCATCGTGTCCGCCTCGACCCTCGCCCGTCCCTATGACGAGCTGGGCGACGCCACCAAGATTATCGGCTCGGGGCCGTTCGTGGTCGAGAGCGAGAAGCTCGGCAAGGAGCTGAACCTCAAGGTCCGTGCGGACTACAACTGGGGTCCGGACAAGTTCGCACACCAGGGCCGCGCCTATCTCGACGCCATCAAGTACATCATCACGCCCGAGGACAGCGTCCGCATCGGCGCGCTGCTCGCCGGGCAGGCCGACATTATCCGCCAGGTGCAGGCCTATGACGAGCCGCAGGTCAACGACGCCGGCTTCGACATCTTCGCTCCGGGAACCCGCGGCGTGAACGACGCCATCGCCTTCCGGCCCGACAATCCGCTGGTCGCGGACGTGACGGTCCGCCAGGCGCTGCTGCTGGCGACCAACCGCAAGGAGATCGTCGATACGCTCTTCTCCTCGAACTACCCGCTCGCCACCTCGGTGATCTCGTCGCAGGCGGCCGGCTATATCGACCTCTCCGACAAGCTGGTGTTCGACCAGGAGAAGGCCAAGGCGCTGCTCGCCGAGGCCGGCTGGACGCCCGGCGCGGACGGCATCCTCGAAAAGGACGGCAAGAAGCTCGACCTCACGGTCTATGTCTCGCTGCCGCAGCCGCAGAACGAAGGCGTGCTGCAACTTGTCGCCCAGCAATGGGCGCAGGTCGGTGTGAAGCTCAACGTGCTCGCCGGTGACGCCGGCAGCCGCACGCTCGACAATCTCGATCCGCTGAAGACCCCGGTCGTCGTCTCGATGGTCGGGCGCGCCGACCCCGACGTCATCAAGTCCGGCTTCTATCCCAAGAACCGCGACTGGCTGCTGCAGAAGGGCGGCTCCAGCGACAAGGTCGCAAGCTTCGTCGACGACAAGCTGAATGGACTGCTCGAGAGCCTCGCGTCGGAGACCGACAGCGCCAAGCGGCTGGCCATTGCCGGCGAGATCCAGGGTTACGTGCTCGATCAGGCCTATATCGTCCCGTTCTTCGAGGAACCGCAGGCCTTCGCCGCCGCGCCCTATGTCGAAGGGCTGCAGTTCGAGGCCGTTGGCCGGCCGAGCTTCTACAACACCTGGCTCGCCGCCCACTGATGCTGAATCGTCCCGAGCGCCTCCCTGCGCCGGGACCTCCCTTGTCTTGCGGAGCGATTTCCATGTCGCGCTACATCATCGGCCGGATCGGGCAGGCCTTGCTCGTCCTCTGGGTTGCCTTTACCGCCGCCTTCCTGCTGCTGCAGGCGCTGCCCGGCGATGCGATCCTCATCAAGTTCCAGAACCCCGAGCTCGGCCTCGGTCCGGACCAGATCGCCGCGCTGCGCGAAGCCTATGGCGTCGATAGCCCGCTCTGGGCGCAGTACCTGCAGGCGCTCGGCAACTTCCTTGCGGGCAATTTCGGCTATTCGGTGCAAGGCTCGGTGCCGGTGAGCCAGGAGTTGCTCGCCAACCTTCCCGCAACTGCCCGGCTTGCCGGCTTCGGCTTCAGCCTCGCCGTGCTTGTCGCGCTCGGCCTCGCGTTCCTCGCGACGCTCGCGCCGTTTGCCTGGCTGCGGTCGGCGATCCAGGCCATTCCGTCGCTCTTCATCTCGGTGCCGGTGTTCTGGCTCGGCATCATGCTGATCCAGACTTTCTCCTTCCGCCTGAAATGGATTTCGGTCATCAACCCGGGCGAGTGGGAAGGGCTGATCCTTCCGGTGATCACCCTCGCGGTGCCGATCTCCGCTCCGCTGGCGCAGATCCTGATGCGCAATATCGACGAGGTCTCGACCCAACCCTTCGTCGCCGTGGCCCGCGCCAAGGGCGCGTCGCCGGGCTGGGTGCTATGGAAGCACGTCGCGAAGAACGCGCTGCTCCCCACCCTCACCATCGCGGGCATCCTGTTCGGCGAACTCCTCGCCGGCGCGGTGATCACCGAGACGGTGTTCGGGCTCAACGGCATCGGCGGGCTGACGGAGCGCTCGGTGCGCTTCCAGGATGCCTCGGTCATCCAGGCGGTGGTGGTCTTCTCGGCCGCCTGCTTCGTCGCCGTGAACCTCATCGTCGACCTGCTCTATCCGGTGTTCGATCCTCGCCTGCGCAAAGCCAAGGGAGCCGCGGCATGACCAGTTTTGCCTCCATCGATGCGTTCACCACCACGCCCGCGACCGTTTCTCGCACGAACAACCTGTTCGGCCGCCTGCGCGGCGTGAACCCCGGCCTAGTGCTGGCCTGGCTGGTGATCGCACTGGTCATTGCCTGGGCGATCGCCCCACAGCTGTTCACCAGTTTCAACCCGGTGCAGGGCGTGCCGAGTGAAAAGCTCAAGGCCCCGACGCTCATCCACATCCTCGGCACCGATGCGCTCGGCCGCGATCTCTTCGCCCGCCTCGTCTATGGCGCGGCGCATTCGCTGACCGGCGCCTTTGTCGCGGTGGTGGTCGGGCTCGTCGCCGGCACGGCGCTGGGCGTCATTGCCGGATCGACCGGCGGTCTGGTCGAGGAAGCGGCGATGCGGCTCGTCGACGTGCTGCTGTCGATCCCGGGCCTCCTGCTGATGCTGTCGATCATCATCCTCCTCGGCTTCGGCACGGTGAACGCCGCCATCGCGGTCGGCATCACCTCGGTCGCGAGCTTTGCCCGTCTGTCGCGGTCCGAAGTGGTGCGGGTGCGGCGCTCCGACTATGTCGAAGCGGCGTTCGGCAGCGGCGGGACGTTCCTGTCGGTGCTCTGGCGCCACGTGCTGCCCAACTCGCTGACCTCGGTGCTGGCGCTGGCCGCGTTGCAGTTCGGCAGCGCCATCCTCGCCATCTCGACCCTAGGCTTCCTCGGCTACGGCGCGCCGCCGCCGACGCCGGAATGGGGCCTGCTGATCGCCGAGGGCCGCAACTACATCTCGACCGCCTGGTGGCTGACCACCGCTCCCGGCATCGTCGTCGTCGTCGTGGTACTGGCCGCCAATCGCATCAGCCAGTCCGTCGGCAAGGGGCGCTGAATGACCACCCCTCTGCTTTCGGTCGAAAACCTCTCCGTCGCCTACAAGGAGGGCGACCATCACACCCGCGTCACCCACGAGGTGAGCTTCGACATCGCGCCCGGCGAGGTGGTGGCGCTGGTCGGCGAGTCCGGCTCGGGCAAGACGACGACGGCACAGGCCGTGATCGGGCTCCTGCCCGAGAACGGCCGCATCGAGCAAGGCGCCATCCGGCTCAACGGCGAGGACATCTCGAAATGGTCGAGCAAGCGCCTCGACGCCATCCGGGGCAGCCAGATCAGCCTTATCCCGCAGGATCCCACGAGTTCGCTCAACCCCGTCAAGACCATCGGCGCGCAGGTTGGCGAAATCCTCCGCATCCATGGCGATCGCGACGGCAAAGTCATCGCAGCGCGCGTCGCCGAGCTCTTGGCCCGCGTCGGTCTCTCCGATCCCGAGCTACGCGCGCGGCAATATCCGCACGAGCTTTCGGGCGGCATGAAGCAGCGGGTGCTGATCGCCATCGCCATCGCATTGAAGCCCCAGCTGATCATCGCGGACGAGCCGACCAGCGCGCTCGACGTCACGGTGCAGAGGCGCATCCTCGACCTGATCGACGAGCTCAGGCGGGAAAACAATACCGCCGTGCTGCTGGTCACCCACGATCTCGGCGTCGCCGCCGACCGTGCCGACCGGATCGTCGTGCTGCAGGGCGGCCACATCCAGGAGACCGGCGAGGCGAAGGCCCTGCTGATCGCGCCGCAGAGCCCCTACGCGCAGCGGCTGCTCGCGGATGCGCCGTCGCTCTCGACCACGGCGTTCCGTGAGCCGCGCCCCGGCGGGGGCGATGCCATCGTGGTCGATGGGCTGGTGCATGAATACGGGCTCGGGCGGAAAAAAAGCTTCCGCGCGGTGGACGGCCTGTCGTTCAGCGTGAAGCGCGGTACCACCCACGCTATCGTCGGCGAGTCCGGGTCGGGAAAGACCACGACCGTCCGCGACGTCGTCGGTTTCGGCCGCCCCACCTCGGGACAAATCCGCATCGACGGCACCGACATCGCTTCGCTCAAGGGCGATGCGCTGCGGCAGTTCCGGCGGAAGATCCAGCTGGTCTACCAGAACCCGTTCTCCTCGCTCGATCCGCGCCAGACGGTGTTCTCCATCGTCGAGGAGCCACTGGTGAATTTCAGCGGGCTCGATGCGGGCGCACGGGCGAAGAAGGTCAACGACCTGCTCGAACGCGTGGGCTTACCCGAGGCATTGCGCAAGCGCCGGCCGCGGGCGCTGTCCGGCGGGCAGCGGCAGCGCGTCGCCATTGCGCGAGCATTGGTGCTCGACCCCGAGGTCGTGGTGCTCGACGAGGCAGTGTCGGCCCTCGACGTCACCGTGCAGGCCCAGATCCTGAAGCTGCTCGACGACCTGCAGCGCGAGCTCGGCCTCACCTACCTGTTCGTCTCGCACGACCTCGCGGTGGTGCGGCAAATTTCCGACACCGTCTCGGTGCTGCAGGACGGCCGGCAGGTCGAGACCGGCACCGTGGAGGAGGTCTTCCTCCGCCCGCAAAGCGCCTACACGCGCGAACTCATCGACGCCATTCCCGGAAAGAGGAGCCTTGCCCTTGCCTGAAACCACTCCCTCCAAGCGCCTCGGCTTCTTCACCCGGCTGCTCGACGACGCGACACCGGCCGAGCGGTACCGGTTCGCCGCCGATCAGATCATCCACGCCGAAGCGCATGGCTTCGACAGCGCCTGGGTGGCGCAGCACCATTTCAGCCGCGACGAAGGCGGGCTACCGGCGCCCCTGGTGTTCCTCTCCTACGTAGCGGCGCGGACGGCGCGCATCCGGCTTGGCACTGGCATCATCACGCTGCCGCTCGAACAGCCGATCCGCGCCGCCGAGGACGCGGCAGTGCTCGACCTTCTCTCCGGCGGCCGGCTGGAACTCGGCATCGGTTCGGGCGGCACGCCCTCGTCCTTCGCCGCTTTCGGCCTCGACAGCGCCGATCGCAACGCGATCTACGAGCGGCATCTCGCGACCTTCCGAACCGCGCTATCCGGCTCCCCTATCGTCGGCGACACCAAGCTCTATCCCGCCGCGCCGCATTTGCTCGAGCGCTTCTGGCAGGCGACCTTCTCGATACATGGGGGCACCCGCGCCGGGAAGGCCGGCGACGGCCTGATGCTGTCGCGCACGCAGCCGCGTCCAGCCGACAATCCGCAAGCCACCCTGCCGGATATTCAGCACCCGATCGTCGACGCCTATTTCGCGGCCCTGCCCCCCGAGATCGCGCCGCGCATTGTCGCCTCCCGCACCCTGTTCGTCGCCGACAGCCGCGAGGAGGCGCGCCGGCACGCGGAGACCGGGCTCAGGAGGTCGGTGCCCAGTCTCAAGCGATCTGGGCATGTCTTCCAGGGTGACGGCCTCGACGAACTGATCGCCGCTACCGACACCCATGTCGGCACGGTCGAGGAGGTGCTCGAGAGCCTCCATCGCGACACCACGCTCCCGCGCGTCACCGACATCGTGTTCCAGGTCCATTCCGTCGATCCGCCGCACGAGCTGATCCTGCGCTCCATCGAGCTGATCGCGACCAAGGTCGCGCCGCAGCTCGGCTGGAGCAAGTCCGACAAGCCCTCTTCGCGCCTCAGCCTCGTGCGCTGAGCAACCTCATGAAGGAGCTCGACATGAGCCATCCCCATTTCGACGTCATCGACCGGCTTGCCGGCATCTCCCCCGGCAGCGCCGTGGATCGCATCCGGTCCAACCGGCAGGTGGCGCGCGACAATGCACAGACCAGCTACGCGGCCCTGTTCGCTCCGGCGACGCCGGGCACGGTGCTGCTGGAGGAGCGCTTCGCCATCGCCTACTTCGTCGCGGGCCTGCATCGCGACGAGACGATCGCGACGTTCTATCGCGACCAACTCGTTGCCCTCGGCCGCCGCGGGCTTGTCGACGCCGTCAGTGCTGAAATCGTCCGCGGACAGGCTACCGGTCCCTACGGCAGCTACCCCGCCGGCCCCCTTAGTTCCGAAGACAAGCCCGGCCTCGAATATCGCCCCGACTCGGCCAATCGCGACGTGCTGGGCCGACTCGGCGCCGCGTTTTCGCACGCCCATCTCCTCGTCTTCCGCCCACGCGATGCAAGCTCGGCGGCGTTGGGCATGCTGCTCAATGCCGGCTGGATCACCGACGATATCGTGAAGCTGTCCCAGCTCATCGCCTTCCTCTCGTTCCAGATCCGGGTCGTCACCGGGCTGCGGGCCCTCGCCGCCAGCCAACAGCAAGCCGTAGCCGCCGAGTAAGGAGACCACCATGACCGAAACAGCCATCAGCTATTCCGACCCCAACCGCCCCGTCGCCTTCACCCAGGCACACATCGGCTGGGCGCCCTGGCTCAAGCCGCTCGACGAAAGCCAGCTGACGCAGCGGCACTGGGACGGCCTCACCGAGGCCTCCCGCGCCAAATCGCCCTATTTCATGCTGCTCGCTCGCGATCCCGACATCCTCGGCGCCCGCACACGGACGGACAAGGACATCTTCTACAATCCGGATGCCGGCCTGCCGCGTGCCGAGCGCGAACTCGCGGCCGCCGCGACGTCCCGCTCGAACGGCTGCATCTTCTGCGCCTCGGTGCATGCCCGCTTCGCCTCGACCTATTCCAAGCGCAGCGAAGACGTCGACCGTCTGCTCGAGGGCGGCGTCGAAGTGGACCTTGGGTCGCGCTGGAACGCCTTGGTCGACGCTTCGGTCAAGCTTACCTCGACGCCCTCCGAGTTCGGCGAGGAGCAGATCGGCCGGCTGCGCGAGGAGGGGCTCGACGACCTCGCCATCGCGGACCTGATCTACAGTGCTGCCTTCTTCAACTGGGCCAACAGGCTGATGCTGTCGCTCGGCGAACCGACGCCGGCCGCATAGCCGCGCCGTCAGACCCCAAACCACTCTGGCCTCGCCGGCGAGAGCCCCGCGTTTCGGAACGCGAAGCATCTCGCCGTTGCGGTGCGTCCTGACTCTTGGGAGAGGCGAAGAGCGGACCGGCTTTGCGGCCAGGTCATACTCCTCCTCTCCGTCGACCCCGCACTTGCTGGTCTGCCTCAACTGCCTGTCGTCACCCGGCCGACTGCCGAGCCGGGCTCGGACCGCCGTCTTCGAGTTGACAAGGATCCTTCCGCCCACCTATACGTATTAGTGTTACGTATAAACGGATGCGCAAAGCGTGAACCGCAGGGCAACTCAGAAGGATGTGGCACGGGTGGCCGGCGTCTCCCAAGCGACCGTCTCCATGGTCCTGAGCGGCGGGTCCCCGGCAATTCCGGTGGAGACCTGGGAACGCATAACCAGGGCCGCGCAGGAACTGGGTTACGTTCCCAATCGCTTCGCGCAAGCGCTCCGCACCAATCGCACGATGACCATTGCCTGCATCGTGCCGGACATCGCCAATCCGTTCTATCCGACGCTGATGCGGGGCATCCAATCGGTGACGGATGGGCTTAACTACGATGTCATCGCGGTGAACACCGACGGCGTCGCTGAGCGCGAGCGGCATTTCCTCGAGTGGTCGCGGCAGGGACGGGTCGATGGCGTGATCGGGGTGTTCTTCACTCTGCGCGCCAAGGATTTCAAGCCGCTGGTCGATGCCGGCGTGCCGGTTGTGCGCATCGAATCTTCCAAGAAACGCGGGGGCGATATCGCTGTCGACGACATCTTCGTCGACAGCCACGCCGCTGCCTATGCCGCCACCAACTATCTCATCGCCCGCGGCCATCGCCGCATCGCCATGGTGGCCGGACGTGGCGGACCGCAGAGCGTTCGCGTCGAAGGCTACCGGGCGGCGCTGGCCGAGGCAGGCGGCACGACGCATGTCGTGATCGAGGAGGAATTCAACGAGATCGGAGGCCTCAGGGCCGCCGAGGCGGTACTGGCGAGCGGCTACGCCCCCACGGCGATCTTTGCCGCCAACGACCTGATGGCGATCGGCGTCATGCAGGCGCTGCGCGATCGCGGCATCGATATTCCGAGAGAGATCGCCGTCGTCGGATTCGACGATATCTCGGCCTCTCGTCTCGTCACTCCATCCCTGACCACCATCGCCCAGTTCCAGGGCGACATGGGGGTCAAGGCTGCGCAGATCCTGATGGAGCGGTTGCGCGGCTCCAGACCGGGCGCCGGTTCGGCACTCGAGATGCCCTTCAGCCTGATCGAACGGGGCTCGACCTGAGCCGGCAATCGTAACCCTTGCACAATCCTTGGAGGAGGAAACCATGCAACGTCGTGACTTCATTGCAAGCGGGCTCGGCCTTTTGGCCGTGACCCTGCTGTCCGGCACCGCTTTGGCGCAGGACAAGAAACCCATCAGTTGGTGGTACGAAACCGCCTCGCCCGAAAACCAGGGATTCCTGAAGACCCTGCTGGTCGATGTCTTCAATGCAGCGCACCCCGACCAGGAACTGTCGATCGACTACCGCGGCAGCGAGCTCGATAAGCAACTGCGCGTCGCCCTGCTTTCAGGCAGCGCCCCGGACATCGTCTACACCGCGGGCCCAAGCTACGTGGCCTCGATGGCGCGCGCCGGCCAGTTGCTGCCGCTTGACGACTACGCGGCAAAACTCGGCTGGAACGATCGCGTGCTGCCGGTCTTCCTCGAACTGGGCAAGTATGACGGCAAACTCTACGCCTTGCCCAAGACCTACGAGACGCTCGGGCTGTTCTA
>NZ_JAQGJL010000378.1 GCF_028290645.1 Devosia sp.
CACTGGGCGCACTAGCGGCAGGTCGGAGCCTATCCGGGGCGACCTTGGAGCGACCATTCTCGGGCCCCGCAATATTCCGGTGGAGCAGGAAAATCCGGACATGCTGGCCTCCCCCTCCACCGACGCCGGCACGCTTCCAAACCTCAAGTTCTCCTATGCCGCTGCGCGCAACCGCATCACCAGCGGGGGCTGGGCCCGCGAGATCACAGTGCGCGAGCTGCCGATCTCAACGACACTGGCCGGAGTCAACATGCGCCTCAAACCCGGTGGGATCCGGGAGCTGCATTGGCACAAGGAAGCCGAGTGGGCATACATGATCGCCGGGCGCGCCCGCATTACCGTGGTCGACACCGAAGGCCGCAACTTCATCGAGGACGTGGGCGTCGGCGATCTGTGGAACTTCCCAGCCGGGATTCCGCACTCGATCCAGGGCCTCGAGGAAGGCTGCGAGTTCCTGCTGGTTTTCGATGACGGCGATTTCTCGGAAAACCAGACCTTCCTCGTCAGCGACTGGTTCGCACACACGCCGAGCGACGTGCTGGCCAAGAACTTTGGCGTCTCCCAGTCCGCCCTTGCCAATCTTCCCAAGGACCCCGAGCGGTCGCGCTGGATCTTTGCCGGCGACGTGCCCGGTCCACTGGACGCGGACCAGATCAAGACGCCGCAGGGCAAGACGCCCATGTCCTACAGCTATAAGTTGCTGGACCAGCAGCCCATCAAGGTAGCGGGCGGTCAGGTCCGCATCGTCGACTCGTCGAATTTTCCGGCTGCGAGCACCATTGCCGCCGCCCTGGTCGAGATCGAGCCGGGCGGCATGCGCGAGTTGCACTGGCACCCGAACACCGACGAGTGGCAGTACTATCTGGGCGGCAGCGGGCGCATGACGGTGTTCGCCTCGTCGGGCAAGGCCCGGACCTTCGACTACCAGGCCGGCGACGTGGGCTACGTTCCGTTCGCCATGGGTCACTACATCCAGAACACTGGCGATGAGCCGCTGCGCTTCCTCGAGATGTTCCGCAGCCCCTACTATGCCGACATCTCGGCGAGCCAGTGGCTGGGCGTGCTCCCGCCGGAGCTGGTGAAGGCCCACCTCAACATCGACGACAAGACGGCAGCCGCATTTCCCAAGTCGAAGCCCGTCATCATCCAGTAGCAACAGGGCCCGCGGGAGCGGGCCCCACCCCATCGACGCACCACGGCCGCCCGCCTGGACAGAGGACACGAGAGCACCGGCCACCATCACATCCGAGGTCATAATGGCATCTCCTCAAGTCGACAAAATCAGAGTGGAATTCGGGCTCCGCGACTGGCTTCTCATCGCGTTGACGTTCGCAGCGGGAACGATCGACGCCATCAGTTATTTCGGCCTGGGCAGGGTGTTCTCGGCGTTCCAGACCGGCAACATCGTGTATCTAGGGTTCGGGCTCGCGAACGCTGGCGGGCCGCCGATCCTGCCCATCGTCTGCTCGGTCGCCTTCTTTGCGGTGGGCGCCTTCCTCGGCACCCGGGCCACCATGGAGAAGGCTCCGAACAGCGTCGTGTGGCCGGGGCGGGTCTCGGCAACGCTGGGCGTCGTTGTCGTCATCGAGGCTATCGTCCTTGCCGTCTGGATGACCTACGCGGGACATCCAACCCCCGCCATGGCCAATGTTCTCATTGCGCTGCTCTCCCTCGCCATGGGGATGCAGACCGCGGCCGTCCGGGCGCTCGGAGTGCAGGGCGTGTTCACCACAGCCGCGACTTTCACCCTGGTCGCCTTTGCAGGCGATTTCGCGGGCTCCAGGCCGAAGGAAGAGCAACCGCGGCTGTTCGGTGTGCTTGTCGGGCTTATCGCCGGGGCCTTTGCCGGCGGCCTGCTGTTCGTGCACGCGCTCGCCTATGCCCCGGTGCTGCCGCTGGTGGTCACCGTCGTCGTGACGCTGGCGGGCATGGCATTGTTGCGCGAACAGAAGCGGGACGGGACGCTGGCCGCGCATTGAGTGCGCCGACGCAGCGGAGAAGCGCCATGAAGGTACATGCCATCCGGACCGGCTCGGTTCGCATCAAGACCGCGCAGGTCGAGGGGCGCGGGTCCGGACTGCTGCGCCTGGCCGGGATTTTCGCGGATCCGTACTGGTCCGGTTGGCGGCCCACCTTCGCCTGGGCGTACGAGGACGGCGTCATTGTCGTCGACACCGGCCAGGGAGCCCATCTGCTCAGCGAGGCCCGGCACTCACTCCATCCCAATCTCGCGAGCGCCGAGTCATGATCAACAACTACGTAAGTCACGCCGCCAACGAGCGCACATACCTTGCCTGGCTCCGCACCGGCCTGGCGACTGTCGCTTTCGGTTTCGTCGTGCAGAAAGCGACCATGATCGTGCCGGCGGGGAGCATCCCGGCCACGGGGTGGCCTGTATTTGACCGCGCCTTCGCAGCAACCCTGTCGGTGGTCGGCCTCTATGACGGCATCGCGGTGATCGCAGTCGGAATCGTGATCCTGCTGCTGGGCGGCATCCGCTTCATCAAGACGGCGCGCGACATCGACAACCCCGAACCACGAAAAGCGGGCATGCGGGTCGAACTACTGCTCTCCGGCGCGTTGGCCGTTGTGGCGGCCATGCTCTGCGCCTACGTGGCGCTAGCCTAGCGCCGCCCCCGGCCCTCTCCCCGGGGAGAAAAAGACGGCGCAGCCGAGTCGCTGATTGCTGGGGGTCGTCAGGCGGGTGTAGGGTGTTTGGGCAAGGCGAAACCAGTCGCCGCAAGGCTGATAAAGCCCGCCGGCGCACCGGTTCCTACACTGCCCCTCACCCAATAGAAACGAGGGCGACATGCGCCATGTGCAGGTGGTCGGAAGCGTCAGTCCGGCAACGTTGGAAATCAGGATGGGCAGGCTGGCATCGATCAGGCCCTCCTCTCGCACGGACGGCGACGCCCACCCCGATCCTTTCGATCTCATCCTTGCCGGCCTCGGCGGCTCCACCGCCAACTGCGTGATCGCGCATGCGGTCAGCAACGGCTGGGACCTCGACGCCGTCTATGTCGAGCTTGCCCTCCACGGCGAGGTGCCCTGGCAGGCGATCGGGCGCCGCATCTGGGTGGATGGCAATCTCGACGAGCAGCAACTGGCGGCGCTTCTCCTCATAGCGGAGCAAAGTCCAGTCACCGGCACCATGAATTCCGTCGTGCATGTGCAAAGCCGGATCGACCGATTGCCGGACCAGGACGGCATCGCAAGCTTTTTCCCTCAACTCGCTGGCAATGGTGAAAGGACATGACATGGCCAACCCCCGGACAGTAGGTGGAGCGACGCAGGATTCGCGCGTCGGATACGTCATCCGGCAGATGGAGCCACCCAACCTGGAGACCCCCCTGGACCTTGTGGATTCCTTCATCACTCCGTCGGACCTGTTCTATGTGCGCAGCCACCTCCCCGTGCCGGTCATCGAGCGCGAGGCCTACCGGCTGACGATCGACGGCGCGGTCGATTCACCGCTGTCCCTAAGCTATGACGACCTCGTCCGCATGGGCAGCGAGACCCGCGTGGCGACGCTCGAATGTGCCGGCAACGGCCGGGTGTTCCTTATTCCTCCGGCGCCGGGGGCGCAGTGGGAACTCGGCGCAGTCGGCAACGCCAACTGGACCGGCGTGCCGCTCAGCACCCTGCTGGAACGCGCCGGGCTTGCCAGCGATGCGGTCGAGATCGTGTTCGAAGGCGCCGACCGCGGCAAGCCGAAGGAAGAGCCGGTGCCGCCGGGCGAGATCTCCTACGCCCGCGGCATTCCCCGGGCCAAGGCGCTGCAGCCCGATGTGCTGATCGCCTACCAGATGAATGGCGAGGACCTGCCGCGCGACCACGGATTTCCGGTGCGGGCGATCGTGCCGGGCCACTTCGGCATGGCGTCGGTCAAGTGGCTGACCCGCATCCACGCCGTGCGCCAGCCGTTCCTGGGCTATTGGCAAACCATCGACTACGGATACTGGTACGACACGGACGGGATGGCTGCCCGGGGTTCGCTCGGCGAGATGCTGGTGAAGTCGGAAATCCTCAGGCCCCGGGTGCACGAGAAGGTGCCGCCGAACCAGGTCTATCCCATCTTCGGCTACGCCTGGGCCGGTGAATCGGACGTGGTATCGGTCGAAGTGAGCACCGACGGCGGCCAGACATGGGCCGTGGCCACCTTCATCGACGAGATCAAGCGGCACGCGTGGCGGCGCTGGCGGTTCGACTGGCATACCCCGCAAAACCCCGGCGAGCATGTCCTGCTGTCGCGGGCCAGCGATTCAAGCAGCAACGTCCAGCCCGACAAGCACGATCCGCATTTCGGCAGCTACGTGATCAACTATCCCCTGCCGATCCTGGTGTTCGTCGAGCAGGCCGGCGGATGAGTCTGCACAACTGCTAGCCCGCAAGGCGGGGCCAGTCGCGGCAATCGCGGCAAAGCCCCGCCACGGCCCGCCGGGTACGATCATCGCAACTACACCCCCAACAGCGGTGCGCGATGACCGTGGAAAATCCAGCGCTGAATGAGGCGCGTCAAAAGACGTTCGTGCTGCAGAGAATCCAGCCGGCCCTTCTCGGGCTGATGGATGGCTCCGTGTCGACACTGGCGCCGATCTTCGCCGCGGCCGGCCTTACCGGCCGACCGCTGAGCGCGTTCTTCGTGGGGTTGGCGGCGTCGCTCGGCGCGGCCATCAGCATGGGGTTGTCCGAAGCGCTGTCCGACGACGGGAGCGTCACCGGACGCGGCGGTCCGTTGCGGCGGGGTGCGATCACCGGCGTTGCCACCGGCATCGGCGGCATGCTCCACACCCTGCCGTTCCTCATCCCCAGTCTCTCGATCGCCCTCGACGTGGCCTATGTCGTGGTCTTTTTGGAGCTCATCACCATCGCGTTCATCCGCTACCGCTTCATGGGCGGCAAGCTCGCCAGCACCATCGTCCAGGTCGTCATCGGCGGCGGCATCGTGTTCGGCATCGGCGTCTGGCTCGGCCAGGTCGGTGCAGGTTGAAATCCCGGACAACAACTCCAGAGAAATGAGGTAGTCGAAATGAAAGTCGGATTCATCGGTCTTGGGCACATGGGCGCCGCCATGGCCTCGAACCTGATCAAAGGCGGAAACCAGCTGACGGTCTACAACCGCACCCCCGCCAAGGCCGATGCGCTGGTAGCGCTGGGAGCGAAGGCCGCCGCGAGCCTGGCCGATGCCTGCCAGGGCGATGCGGTGATGACCATGCTGGCCAACGACGCTGCCGTCGAGAACGTGGTGTTCGGCGAGGGCGGCATCATCGACAGCCTGCCGCGCGGCGCGATCCACATCTCCTCGAGCACCATCAGCGTCGCCCTGGCGGAGAGGCTCACTGCGGCCCACAAGGCAGCGGGACAGCGCTTCGTAGTGGCAACGGTGTTCGGCCGGCCCGACGCGGCCGCCGCCAAGCAGCTCGTCGTCGTCGCCGCGGGCGAACCGGAAGCGATCAAGACCGTGACCCCACTGCTCGATGCGATCGGCAGGACCACCTATGTCGCGTCCGAGACGCCCAGCATCGCCAACCTGATCAAGCTCAGCGGCAACTTCCTGTTCGTCTCGATCATGGAATCGCTTGGCGAGGCTATTGCCCTCATCGGAAAGGCCGGCATCGACCGGAAGGAGTATCTCGACTTCCTGACCTCGGCGCTGTTCGACGTCCCCTCATACAAGCTCTATGGCGGACTGATCGTCGCTGGGAAGTTCGAGCCGGCCCTGTTCGCGGCGCCGCTTGGCTACAAGGATATCCGGCTTGCGCTTGCCGCCGCCGACGACCTGCGCGTGCCGATGCCGCTCGCCAGCCTGCTGCGTGACCGGTTCCTGACGCTCCTGGCCCATGGCGGCGAAACCCTCGACTGGTCGGCCGTCGGCGGACTTGCGTCCAAGGACGCCAACGAACTGGCTGCCTGAGGGTCCACCCTGATCAGGCGACCGGCGCAAGCTTTCTGCAAGGCTGCCCCGGTCGCCTCATGGCTTCGCGGCCCAACCAAGATATGAAATTGCCAGACAGGGATTTGGCTTGTTGCTACGCGGGTACAATGGATCGGACATCGGCGAAGGCCGATATTCATCCTGTCGGCGGAAACATTCGGCTTCGCCGCAAGTATAGGACAAGTATCATGAAGTTCACCGTTTCCCCTGCCCGCATTGCAGCCGCTGCCACCGCAGCATTTGTCATGTTCTCGCCGCTGGCTGCCCTTGCCGCTGGTCCGACCGTCAACGGCGGCGTACCGATTCAGCCGGCGCCGGGCACTACGCCGGCCGGCCTGCCTTCCTCCGGTGCTCCCGACGGGATTCGGCAGTGCGCCAGCGATCAGGTCTGGTGTCTCGTCGGCGATGCCCAGACGCCGCTCGGCTGGGTGCAGGGCGCCTACGCCCCTTCGCCTTCGACCGTGCCCACCCCGGCTCCGAATACTGCCCGGGGCGCCTACAACCCGTGGCTCTGAACCGGCAACCATTTGAGGCCGCCTGCGTCGGATGGCGTGCGGTGTCACTCACGCGAAACCAAAGTATGAAATGGCCAGACGGGGATATAGCCGAACCGCTACCCCTGTAGAATGGGATTGAAAGCCGGCGATAGTACGATATCCGCCTTGTCGACGATGGTTGTCGCCAGCAACAAGTAGGAGAATATCATGAAGCTTAATCGTCTTTTGGCGATCTCACCGATCGCAGTCGCGGCAATTATTACTTTCGCGCCGGCGGCAGCGCTTGCCCAGGAAGTAGTCGCCAATAGCGGCGTTCCGCTTCACAGCGGGCCCGGCTACGGCTACTCCGTGGCGGGGGAACTGTCCCCCGGCTCCGCCTACACCGTCGAGCAGTGCACGACCGACCAGATCTGGTGTCTTGTCGGCAATGGACGGACCAGCGGCTGGGTGGAGGGTACCCATCTCAACGGGTCAGCGGCCAAGCTCTCGGTGACCATGTATGATGGAAGGGACCTCCTCAACAGTTCGGTCGGCGGCTACTGACTCGACACGGAGCGCTCCGCCCCGGTCGACGATCCGGGGCGGGTGCGTGTCCAGGCCTATTCGAACCCGCCGACGGCGAGTTCCTTCCAGGTGCCCGCCTCGCGAAACATCAGCAGCGCGCGGATGCCGAGACGGTTGGCGAGCTCCATTGCAGCCTCCAGCCCCAGGACTATGAGCGCCGTCGCCCAGGCGTCGGCCACCATGCAGGTGCTGGCCGCCACGGTTACCGAGGCCAGCGTGTTGACCACCGGCCGGCCGGTCCGCGGGTCCATGGTGTGGGAGATCGTTGCACCCTCGTGTTCGGCGAAATGCCGGTAGTCGCCCGAAGTCGCGAGCGCGATGTCGCTTACCTCCTGCACCCGCGCCGCGTCCCGCACTTCGCGAACCGGCTGTTCGACGGCGACCATCCACGGCGCGCCTCCGGGCTTGAGGCCGCTGGCGCGCACCTCGCCATCGATCGAGACGAGATATCTGGTGATGCCAAACCGCTCGAGACATTCGGCCAGCTGGTCGACGCCGAAGCCCTTGGCGATGCCCGAGAGGTCGAAGGCCACCGGGCCGCGCTTCACGATCCTCGACCGGTTGGTGTCGACTTCGATCAGGTCGGCGGTGGGCCGCCGGGGACTTGAGGCTAGTTGAGCGATGGATGGGGCGTCGGGCTGCCGACGGCGCGGCCCGAAACCCCAGGCATCGACAAGCTCCCCTACCCCGATCTCGAAGGCGCCGCCCGATGCCCGGGCGATCTCCAGCCCGGCGGACACCACGGTGAGCAGTTCGCCGGGGACATCTACCCATTCGCCGAGCGGCGCCTGGTTGAGGCGCGAGAGATCCGAGTCTTCCTTCCAGGTCGACATCTGGTTGTCGACCCGGTCGACGGCAGCCTGCAATTCGCCGCGCAAGGTGTCGAGCCCGGGTTCGACCGCGGTGTAGAACACCGCCGAGAACCGCGTGCCCATGGTTGGACCAGCGAGCGTGTAGCGCCGCAGCGGCCACGCCGGCACGGCCGCTGGAGCAAACTGCAGCTGCGGCACGACCCGTTCCGGCGGCAAGAACTGCAAATCAGTAGACGTCTTCAAGATAGCGCCCCTTGGCCTTCAGTTGGTCGATGCTGTCGCCCAGCGGCGATATGATCTGCCCGATGGCTTCGGCAACGCCGGTGGCCATTTCCTGGCTGCCGCAGATCAGGAACTGGGCGCCTGCCGCGCAGAGCATCTGGATCGTCGCGGGGTCCTGCCACAGCCGGTCCTGCACGTATTGGCGCTCGGCGGCCCGCGAAAACGCGGTGACGTGGCTGGTGAGGCGGTGGTCCTCGACGCAGCTGGCGAGGATGTCCTCGTAGAGGAAATCCGCCTCCGGGTTGCGGCCGCCCCAATAGAGGTGCATCGGCCGCCGCCGCTTGTTGTTCCAGATGAAGCCCATGAACGGCGCGATCCCGGTGCCGTTGCCGATCATCACCACCGGGCGCCGGCCGGCAGCGGGCCGGAAGTCCGGGTTGCTGCGGATGAAGGCGTCGACCCCGTCCCCGGCCTCGAGGCCGAACAGGAATTCCGAGCAGAGGCCACCCTGCTGCTTGCGGACGCAGATTTCGATGAAGCCGTCGCCGGAGCCTGAGGCGAGCGAGTAGTAGCGCGGGATCGTACTGCCCGGCGGAACGATGCCGACAAGGTCGCCCGGCTCGAACTTCGGCAGCTCCCGCCTCGCCCAACCAAAAAGGCCGGACGGCGACCTCCCTTCGGGAGCCGCAAAGCGCAGGACCGAGGTGGGCGCCTGGATTTCGGTGCCGTAGTCGACCCGACCCACCAGCTCCAGCGGCATAGTCCGCGGCTGCACCGGGACATGGTTCAGATCGAGCGGCGCACCGATGTTCTGTCCGGTGCTCAGGCCCCACTGGGCGAACGACTGCGAGGACTGCCGGTCGATGCTGGCCAGCGGCTGGAACGGATGCCAGCCCAGTTCGGCCAGTTCATCGTCGACGTCCTCGGCGAAGGCCGAGAAATGCTGGAAGCTGTGATCGCCGAAGCCGAGCACCGCATAGTCATATGCCGGCGGCTCCTGCCACTTCCTCACCCTGGCGAGAAAGCGGTTGGCGCTCGCCGGCGCGGTGCCGTTGCCATAGGTCGAGGTGAGGATGAACATCCGTAAGGCGTGGGCGTAGTTCCTGCCTACGCTGTTCATCGCGTTGGTATGGACCTTGGCGCCCGCGGCGTTCAGCTGCTGGTGGAGTTCGGCGGCGAAACCCCAGGTGGCGTTGCTCTCGCTGCCGACGAGGATGATGGTGTCGGCGCGATGTGGCGCCACATTGCCGGCGATGCGCGGCCGCCCGCGTGAGCGGTTCCACCAGACCAGCGCCCCGCTCACCGCCATCACCGGCACCCCCAGGGCAGCGAGCCCCAGCAGCAGCCCGAGCCACCAGAGACCCTGACCGGTATGGAGCGTGTAGAACGCCTCGTAGATGGTCTGGCCGAGGCTGTTGGGAGTGAATGACAGCATCTCGCCCGTCGACTGATCGACGAAGCCCTGCCCGGCCGCGGTGGTGACGGTGAACACATCCTCCTGGTCGGAGGGGGAGGGAAACACCAGTTCGCGAAGGTCGGCGAGCGGCACGGATTTCAGCGCGGCGAGCTCGGAGATTGCGGCGGGCGCCGCGCCGCTGCCCAATGGCGGGAACGCGCCGAGGCCGTCCGACCCGTCGGAGATGAAGCCGAAGCTCACCAGCGACATGTAAATCCCGGTCAGCGCCGAGAGCAGCAGGCCGAGGACCGCGAGCCGCCCGATATCGACGTGCAGCCGCTGTCGCAAGGTGCCCCGCGCCACCGCCAGCAGTTTCGACCAGCCGCCCAGCCGCGACACCAGCATCAGGATGCCGGAGAGCGCGAGGACCGCCATCGCCAGAGCGCAGCACCCCGCGACCGCCTGCCCTGCCGGGCCGAGGAACAGCGAACGATGGAGCTCGGTGAAAAAGCTGAAGAAGGCCGAGGGCTCATAGGCCCCGAGGCTCGCGCCGGTGGCCGGGTTGACGAGATCGGCCGAGGCGGCGCCGTTGGCGTGGCTGTAGACGATGGTCGAACCGGATG
>NZ_JAQGJL010000391.1 GCF_028290645.1 Devosia sp.
CCAGTGCGGTAGACGGCGGCCATGGCCTTGATGGCGGCATCCGAGCCGGCCCAGGTCTCGACCGGCACGAGGCAGGTGTCGCAGTTGTTGCACTGGCCGGCGTGGCCCTCGCCGAAATGCGCGAGGATGGCCTTGCGGCGGCACTCGGGGGTTTCGCAGACGGCCAGCAGCGCGGTGAGCTTCAGCCGCTCGACGCGCTTGACCTCATCGGGGGCGGCGCCTTCGTCGATCATGCGGCGGCGCTGGGCGACGTCGGCCATGCCGTAGCACATCCAGGCCTCGGCCGGCAGGCCATCGCGGCCGGCGCGGCCGGTCTCCTGGTAGTAGGCCTCGATCGATGAAGGCAGGTCCATGTGGGCGACGTAGCGGACGTCGGGCTTGTCGATCCCCATGCCGAAGGCGACGGTGGCGACGAGGCAGAGCGCATCCTCCTTGAGGAACGCGTCCTGGTTGGCGCTGCGCTCGCGGACGTTCATGCCGGCGTGGTAGGGCAGCGCGCGGATGCCCTCCTTGTTGAGCCACTCGGCGACGCTTTCGACCTTCTTGCGCGATAGGCAATAGACGATGCCGGAATTGCCGGTGTGGCGGGCGAGGAAGCTCTTCAGCTGCTGGCGGGGATTGTCGCGCTCGACGATCGAGTAGCTGATGTTCGGCCGGTCGAAGCTGGTGGTGAAGATGCGGGCATCGGTGAGGCCGAGGCGCTCGACGATGTCATCGCGGGTGGTGGGGTCGGCGGTGGCGGTGAGCGCGATGCGGGGAACACCGGGATAGTCGGCAGCGATCGAGGCGAGCTCGCGGTATTCGGGGCGGAAATCGTGGCCCCACTGGCTGACGCAGTGGGCCTCGTCGATAGCGATGATGGAGATTTTGACGCCCTGCATCATCGACTTGAAGCCGGGGAGGACGAGGCGCTCGGGGGCGACGTAGAGCAGGTCGAGGGTGCCGGACTTGAGGTCGCGGAAGGTACGCGAGGACTCTTCGGAGGAGATCGAGGAGTTGAGCGTCGCGGCGTTGACGCCGGCCTGCTTCAGCGCCTCGACCTGATCGCGCATCAGGGCGATCAGCGGCGAGACGACGATGCCGACGCCGGGGCGGGCGAGCGCCGGGAGCTGGTAGCACATCGACTTGCCGGCGCCGGTGGGGAACAGCACCACGGCATCGCCGCCACCGGTGACGTGGCGGACGACATCCTCCTGCTGGCCGCGAAAACTCTGGTGCCCGAACACGGTGCGGAGGATTTCGGCGGGGTCGCGCGGGGCTGTGTCGAAGAGCGACTCAAGCATGGGGCGATAGAGTCGGAAGTTGGGGGGTGGGGTCAAGAGTTAACGCCGTCGCGGACGGCTGTTGTCGGCTGATGTGTCCTACAAACGCGATGTCATCCCGACCGGAGAGCCGGGACCCAACTCACCGCCGGCGCGGGCCGAGAGTTGGGTCCCAGCTTTCGCTGGGATGACACCGAGAAGGGCGTTGGGCCTGTGCCAACCAGTCACCTGGCGTCGATGAACGCCAGCGCGGTTTCGGCGAGCTTGGGCGAGTTCATCATGGTGTAGTGGGTGACGCCCGGGAGGATGGCGAGGCGGTTCTGGTTCATGCCTGAGCCGTCCCACTGGGCATCCTGCAGGCCGCCACCGAGCAGCTCGAAGAACTTCGCGGTGTGGCTGGTGCGGACGGCGTCCCAGTCGCCGACGATCAGCTCGGTGGGGACCTTGAGGTTCGGGATCTCGGCCGACCAGTCATAGTCCTTGCCCATGTAGGTCATCTGGTCGAGGAGCTTGGGGAAATTGGTCGCGGGGTCGGGGTTCACGGCGGCGAAGCCTTCGTAGAGGGGCGTGCCCTTCATGCTGTCGGCGAAGCTGGAATTGAGCCCGCGCATGCCCTGCTGGTTGTAATCGTGCCAGCCGGAGAAGGCGTAGGGGGCGGAGGCGATGACCAGCCTCTTGACCAGCTCGGGGTGATCGAGCGCCAGGCGGAGGCCCATGCTGCCGCCCATCGAGTAGCCCACGACGTCGACCTTGTCGTAGCCGAGCGAGCGGATGACCTCGGCGACGTCGGCGGCCATGTTCTCGAAGCTCATGGGCCGGTCGAGCGGGCCGGTGCGGCCGTGGCCCTGCGCCTCGACGGCGATCACCTCGTGGGTTTCGGCGAGCCCGGGGAGGACGGGGCCGAAGGCCTCGATGGTCATCAGGCCGCCGTGCAGCAGGACGAGCGGCGAGCCCTCGCCATAGGTGGCGTAGTAGACCTTGCCGCCATTGACGGGGACGTAGCCGGACTTGGTGGGAGTGGGCATGGGGGTGGCTCCTTGTTGAGCGAGGGATGAGGTGACCGGCGCGGCCAGAGCAAAGCTGGCGAGGACGGCGAGGGCAAGTACGGTTCGTCTCAGCATTTGAAGTCTCCTTCGGATATGGCTTCGCCGGTCCCGCGGGTGGCGGGTGACGGAGGTGATGGTTTCGTGGTTGGGGTCGCCCCCTCCACCGCCTCTCGGCGGTCCCCCTCCCCCGCGTGGCGGGGGAGGGCGGGATCAGCCGTCGGTCAGCATTTCGATCGCTTTCTGGACGCGGCGCAGGCGGGTATAGGGGGTCTTGGCGCCTTCGATGGCGGTGACGTGGGCCTTCTTGTGGCTGGGAGCGAGCTTGTCCCATGCGGCTTTGGCGACGGGGTCGGCATCGAGGGCGGCCTGCAGGTCGCCGGGGGCTTCGATGACGCGGGGCCGGTCGTCGAGGAGCAACTCGACTTCGTGGGTCTCGCTGCCCCTGACGCCGGTAATGCCGCGGATCTCGGCACTGACGCCGATGAGCAGCCTGTCGCCCATGGTCGCGACCTTGCTGCGCCAGGTGTGGCCGGCCAGCGTGACGACGACCAGCGGGTTCTTGCCGCCACCGAGCTCGTCGCGCACCGCTGAGGGCACGACTATGCCGGTGTTGTTGCCGGACTGCAGTATGGTGGTCGTGAACTTCATCGGCCCGCTCCTCAGGTCAAGGTTGCAAGGTGGGCGACGAGCTTGTCGAAGCTCTCCATGGTACCCTGGTAGAAGCCGCGGTCGACGACAGCCTGCTTGTGTGCGGCGGTGTCGAAGTAAGCGACCAGCGTCAGCCGGGTGCGGCCGTTGCCGAGATCGGCCAACGTGATGACGCGGATGAAGCTCGGCGGCGGATTGTGGCCGAACACCGCGGCGGTCGCTGCCGCGTTGCGGTAGACGATGCGCTCGGGCGGACTCACCTCGATGAACTCGCTGTCGGTCGGGAAGTCCCGGCCGTCCGGTCCGCGCATCACGTGGTGCCACTTGCCGCCGACCCTGAGGTCGATCTCGCAGACCGGGTTGGTGAAGCCTTTCGGGCCCCACCACTGGCTGAGATGATAGGGATCGGCGAAGGCCATCCAGACCAGCTCGCGCGGAGCATCGAACTCGCGCATGAGTTCGAGCCGGCGGTCGTCGGGGACGGCGGCAAGGGAGTCGATCATTTTGCCGTTTCCTTGAGTTCGGCGAGGATCGAGTCCATGACCATGAAGCCATGGCGCATCCCGATCTCCATGCCGGAGGCGATCATGCCGTCGCGATCCTCGATGCTGTCGTAGTTGGAGATCGATTTGTAGTGCGTGATGGCGCCGTCTTCCCCGAAGGTGTGGGTTTCTAGCAGGGTCTTGCCAATGAACATGTTCTCCATGCCGAAGGTCCAGACGAACT
The DNA here is from genome assembly GCF_028290645.1 of Devosia sp. Classification (GTDB taxonomy): domain Bacteria; phylum Pseudomonadota; class Alphaproteobacteria; order Rhizobiales; family Devosiaceae; genus Devosia_A. The sequence continues at coordinate 3,683 of NZ_JAQGJL010000391.1, forward strand.
TCTCGGGCTCGTTCACCTCGCGATACTCGCCGATGAAGATGTAGAGCTTGCCGTCGGGATTGTGGGACTCGACGCGCCACTTGCCGCCGGGGCGTACGTCGAACGAGGTGATGACGTTCCGTTGGCCCTCGGTGCCCCACCAGCGCGCGACGTGCTCGGGCTCGGTCATGACTTTCCACACCAGGGCGCGCGGGGCGGCGAAGTCGCGGGTGGCGACGACGATGGCCTCGTTGGCCGGGGCATCGATCTTCAGGTTGTCGAGAGGCATTTTCAGCTCCTTGAGTTTCATCAGGTAGGCGTCGAGGCGATCGAGGCTTTCCTCCCAGTATCGCCAGTAGAGCACGAACCAGTGGGCGGTTAAGGCCCGTTGCCTCAGGCGCAAGGCTTCGGCGTCGCGCTGCCGGAGGTAGTCCGAGAGCGCTATGACCTTGGGTCGCTGCATCACTTGTTTCGGGCCGGTGCCTCCGGATCAGTTCCGGGAGCCGCCGGAGTCCCCCTTCTGCAATTCGGCCAGGTAGTCGCCCAGGCGATCGAGGCTTTCCTCCCAGAAGCGGCGGTAGTTCTCGACCCAGTCCGCGACTTCGCGCATCGGGGCGGCCTCGAGCTTGCAGGGACGCCACTGGGCCTCCTTGCCGCGGGAGATCAGCCCGGCCTTTTCCAGCACCTTAAGGTGCTTGGAGACGGCAGCCATCGACATGTCGTAGGGCTCGGCGAGTTCGCTGACCGTCGCCTCGCCGCGCGACAGCCGGGCAAGGATGCCGCGGCGGGTCGGGTCGGCGAGGGCGGAGAGGGTGGTGGACAGGTGGTCGCTCATCTGGGTCTCGGACATCAGGCGGCGACGCGGGCAGCGTCGGCGCCGGTGAAGAAGTCGATCAGGACAGGGGCGACGAGCTCGGCTGCAGCGTCGTGGCTCTGGCCGGGCAATGAGGCGAAGCGGGCGCCCGGGATGGTCTCGCGGGCCAGCCGCACCGGTTCCTTCAATTGCTTGAAGGTCTTGTCGCCCGACATCACGATGGTCGGCACGCGAATGGAGCGCGCTACCTCGGTCGGGAAGCCGTAGCCCTGCATGATCGCGGTATCGTGGGGCAGGCTCGGCGCGTTGTGCAGCATCGCCTTCCAGCCGGGGTTGAACCGCATGAGCGGCATCATGATGCCGGGCATGCCGATCATTTTCACCATGAAGAACCTTGCGAGCTCGGGCCGCCGATCTTCGGCGACAAGACGCTCCACTTCCTGCTGGTAGCCCCTGGGCATCGGCTTGCCGCCGGGAACGTCGGTGAAGGGCGGCTCGAATATCGCGAGGCGATCGACCGGCAGGCCGCGAGCAGTGGCGAACAGGGCCAGCGCGGCACCGGACGAGGTGCCATAGAGGCTGGCGGAGCCGCCGGCGATGTCGATCAGCGCGGCCAGATCCTCGTATTCGCGGTCGGGCGAATAATCGGTCGAGACCGAGCTGTCGCCGCGACTGCGCCGGTCGTAGTTGTAGACGGTGAAATGCGGGGCCAGCAGGGGTGCCAGCTTGGGCATGGGGCCCATGTTGCGGCCGCACCAGGCGCCATCGATGAGGATGACGGCCGGACCGGAGCCGCGCACGTCGTAGGCGATGGAAGTGCCGTCTTTCGATGTGAAGGTGGGCATTGTCGGGTCTCCTAGCTTTGCGCCGCCTGGGCGCGGAGGGTTTCGAGATAGGTGTCGAGCTTGTCGCTGCCTTCTAGGACGGTGCGGGCGAAGCCCTGGGTGACGGCCTCGTCGCGGGCCGGCAGCGAGGTGAAGCGGACAGTGACGGTGATGGCGGTGCGGCCGGATGCCTCGGCGAGGGTCAGCTCGGTGACCATGGCGGCCGGCGGCAGCGAGTCGCCGAAGCGGTAGCCGGCAGGCGCATCGCGCCAGACCAGGCGCTCGGGCGGGGTGACCTCAAGATAGGCGCTGGTGTAGCCGTACTCGTTGCCGGAGGCGAAACGCATCACCTGCCGCCAGGCGCCGCCGACGCGGAGGTCGACTTCGCTCACCGGGTTGCTGGCGCCCTTGGGGCCCCAGAAATGCACCAGATGGACCGGGTCGGTGTAGCAGCGCCAGACCAGCGCACGCGGGGCGGCAAAGCTGCGAGCGATGACAATGACCGGATCGTCGGCCGGCGTGGTGACGGTCGAGAGGTTCGGGGCGCGGTCGCCGGGGAGTTCAACGCAGTCCATAACTCAACCCTACAGTTGATAACTTATTGGTTGAATACAACAGCCGCGAAGGCTTGTCAACCGTTCGGTTAAGGACGCTCAGGCGGGAATAAGTGCGGCGGAGAGGAGCTTGATCGAACGGCGACGGTTGTCGGGATCGGTCGGACCCATCTGCACGGCGTCGGGGAAGCGGAGTTCGAGATCGATCCTGCCGGACGCGGCAGTGACAAGGCTGTGCGGCAGGTCGACCGAGAAGTCCTGCGGCGGGTCGCGCGCGACGGTCAGCGTATCGACGGTCTCGCCGTTGACGACGACCTGGACGCGTTGGGTCGGATGATCGTCGCGCTGCACCGCCACCATCCGGAGCTTCAATGTGAGGGCCCTCGCCGGCTCCGGATAGACGAAGCGGAGGCGGGCGCTGGTGCCGACGGCGTGGTTGCCGTCGCCCACGGGCCCCTCCCAGCCGCAGACGCGGATGGGTTTCGCCAGATCCCGCCCTTCCGGGGTGAAGGGGATGGTGGTTCCGAGGCTGTAGGTGCCGGCGACGGGCTGGTTGAGGCAGGTGGTGGTCTTGTCGATGAAATAGGCGCGGTACTCGGGCGGCACGTCGGGGTGCAGCATCAGCCACACGACGCCGAGCTCGAACAGGGCGAGGATGCCGACCAGCAGATAGGCGCCGAGGCGGAGCGGGCTAGACAAGGCTCAGATACCCCGTCAGCCAACCAATGGTGGCCAAGTAGCCGGCGGCGAGGAGGACGATCAGCGACACGGCGAAGAGCCAGCGATAGGTGGCGAGCAACCGGGTCAGCATCAGCGGGATGGGGGCGAGAGCGGCGGTGAAGCGCAGCATCGAGGCCATGCCGGCGAACAGCGGCAAGGTGAGGCAGATCAGGGCGTAGACGCCCATGGCGTATTGCCGGCGCACGAGCAGTGCGATGGCAAGGGCGTAGCCGGCGAGGGTGGCGACGGCTAGCTGCTGCGAGGGGGTGGGGACCCACCCTTCCTTGGGGAAGCTGGTGAGCGCATTCCAGACGAATACGGCGGGGTTGCCGGTTGGCCGGGACCAGGCGCGCTGCACGTGGCTGAAGGCGAGCGCGTCGCCGATGTGGAAATGGAGGTACGCCATGTAGCCGAAGAGCCCGAGCGGGGCGACGAACAGCGCCAGCAGCAGGTCGGGGCGGCGCAGCACTGCAGGCACGAAGTCGCGCCAGGTACCGCCGGCCCCGCGATGAGCGCGCCAGATTTCGATGAGGATGGCGAAAACGATGAATACGCCGACGATGCGCGTGGCCGAGAGCAGCGCCGCGAACAGGCCGGCGAGGAGGAACTGGCGCTTCTGCAACGCGACGAAGACGCAGATGGTCAGGAAAAGGAACAGCACCTCGGTGTAGAAAGTGGTGAACCAGATCGAGAATGGGCCGGCGAGGAGGTAGGCGGAGAACAGCGTGTAGGCGCGGAGGCCCTTGCCGAGCAGCGGCCAGGCGACGCGTGCCGAGGCGATGCAGAAGACGATCGACAGGCCGGTCGCCGCGACGATGGTCTCGAGGCCGGTGAGGGTGCGCACGACGGCAACGAGGATCGGGTAGAGCGGGAAGAAGGCCCAGTTCCCGGCGTTGATCATGGTCGGGATGGGGAACGGGTCGTAGCCGGTCTCCGAAAGCTTGATGTACCAGGCGCAATCCCATTGGCACATGCCCTCGGCGAATTTGGCGAGCGAGGCGTCCTGCGCCACGGTTGAATAGGCCGCATAGCGGATCGCGAGCCCGGCGATCGCAAGGGCGAGCGGGATGAGAATGAGCACTGCCCCGAGGGGCAGACTCCGCGAGGGTCGCAGGGCGACGGCGTCGCTCATCTTGGTATCCGAAATGCGGCAATCGGCATAAATCCTAACCCATTGCGGCGAATTCATATCCATTCGGGGAGTGCATAGCTGTCATGCGACAACTTTCAACGCTCAACGGCGTTCCGAAAATCGTGTTTGTGTGCCCGGGCACTTACCAGCGTAACTAGATGTATTCGATTCCCACCTATCAGCTCGGTCGGCGAGCCTTCCTGAAGGCCGCCGCGGCGACTGCCGCGCTGCTCACCACCACGTCCCTTACCCGAGTAGCCTCCGCCCAGGAGAGCGGTGCGCAGGCGTTTGATTTCGACGTGCTGACCGCACAGGTGCGCGCCAAAGCGGCTGAAACGTTCGACGCGTCCGTCGCGCCGTTGCCCAAGCTGTTTGCGGGCCTGAACTATGACGGCTACCGCAAGATCCAGTTCGACCCGGCGCACGCCAAATGGCTCGACAACAATTCGGGCTTCCAGGTGCAGGCTTTCCCGATGGGCTGGCTGTTCAAGGAGCCGGTCGGGGTATTCGAGGTCGCCAACGGACAGGCGCGCCCGTTCGGCTTTTCGAACGCCGATTTCCACTTCTTCGACAATTCGATGGGAGTGGAGGCGGCGGCCGAGCCGTTCCCCGGCATCGCCGGCTTCCGTATCAACTACCCGGTGAACCAGCCCGACAAGATGGACGAACTGGTGTCGTTCCTCGGTTCAAGCTATTTCCGCGCCCTGGGGCGCAACAACGTTTACGGGCTCAGCGCCCGTGGCCTCGTCATCAACTCATGGGTATCGGGCCCGGAAGAGTTCCCGCGCTTTTCGGCATTCTGGCTGGAGCGCCCGACCGAGGGGCAGCCGCTGGTCGCTTATGCGAGCCTCGAGGGGCCGAGCGTGACGGGCGCCTATCGGTTCGAAATCACGCCGGCGAGCGACGCGGCGCAGGAGACGGTGATCGACATCACGGCCCGGCTGTTCTTCCGCGCCGATATCGGGGAAATCGGCATCGCCCCGCTGACCTCGATGTTCCTGTTCGCGGAAACCAACCGCGCCGGCTTCGACGATTACCGGCCGCAGGTGCATGACAGCAATGGCTTGCTCATCGAGCGCGACGGCGAGGTGTTCTGGCGGGCGCTGAACAACAGCGACCAGCTCGGCAATTCGTATCTGTGGCAGAACAACCCGCGGGCCTTCGGGCTCTATCAGCGCGACCGCAGTTTCGAGACCTACCAGGACGCCGGCGCGCATTACGAGCGGCGCCCCTCGGCGCGGATTGAGCCGGTTGGCGACTGGGGCCAGGGCAGCGTCAGGCTGATCGAGGCTCCGAGCAAGCTGGAAGTGGACGACAATATCGTCGCCTTCTGGATCCCGACCGATCCGGTCAAGGCGGGCGACGAGCGCGAGTTCCATTACCGCCTTATCTGGGGCGACCTGCTGCCCAAAAAAGACACACCGCTCGCCTACGTGGTGGAGACGCGCGCCGGACAGGGTGGCGTGTCCGGCGTCGCCAACGACGAGAAACTGAGGAAGTTCGTCATCGACTTCTCCGGTGGCGAACTCGACACCATGCCGACCGATGCCAAGCTCGACGTCATCGCGACCGCCTCCGGCGGGGAGATCACCTCCTCAGCGCTGTCGAAGATTGCTGCCAACGGGCATTGGCGGCTGGCGCTCGACGTGATGATCGATGGGCCGGGGCCCGTGGAACTCAAGGCCAATATCGCCAGCACGGGCCGGACGCTGACGGAAACCTGGCTCTATCAATGGAGGGCCCCTGCATGAAGTACGACAGTTCGATGGACTTTCCGGGCGGCCTGCCGGATGCCCCCCTAGCCATGCCCAAGCAGGTGCTGGAGCGCCAGCGTACCCCGCTGTTCACTGCCCTGCGGGCGGTATTCGCGGCGGCGCGGCCACGGGCCTAACCGGCTGGGAGCCCACCCCATGCCGCACGGTACCCAACTCACCCGTTCAGTTGCGCTTGGCGCGGCCGCCCTGTTGAGCTTCGGGGGCGGCTGGCTGTACCTGAGCTTCATCGGCGCCGACGGCGTCAGCGCGCTCGACCTTCTGCGCACGGCGCTGTTCGCGCTCAGCGGCTTCTGGCTGGTATGGGGCGGTGTTGCGGGGGTGCTCGGCGTGCTGGTCCCGCCGAAGCGAACGATCCCTGCCCCGGGGCGGCCCGAGGGCATGACCGCCATCCTGATGCCGATCTACAACGAGGACGCGGCGGCGAGCTTCTCGCGCATCGCGGCGATGAACCGCAGCCTCGTGGGGCTGGGGATCGCCGAGCGGTTCCATTTCGCCATCCTGTCGGACACCAACTCCATGGAGGTGGCTGCCGAGGAGGTGATCCGGTTCGAGCAGCTGTTGCACGAACCAATGGCCGCCGGCCGGATGTTCTATCGCCGACGCGAGCGCAACACCGGCAAGAAGGCGGGCAATATCGAGGACTTCGTGTCGCGCTCGGGGGGCGCCTATGACTATGCATTGATCCTCGATGCCGACAGCCTGATGGACGGCGCGACCATTGCCGAGATGGCCCGGCGGATGGACGAGGACGAGCGGCTCGGGCTGTTGCAGAGCGTGCCGCAGGTGATCAATGCACGGAGCCTCTTCGGCCGGCTGATGCAGTTCTCGTCGGCGTATCTCTCGCCGCATTTCGCGTGCGGCACTGCGCGGATGCAGGGTGAGGAAGGACCGTACTGGGGCCACAACGCCATGGTGCGGGTGAAGGCGTTCGCCGCGAGCTGCGGGCTGCCGGTGCTGTCGGGCAAGCCCCCTGCCGGCGGGCACATCCTCAGCCACGACTATGTCGAGGCGGCGCTGCTGTCACGCGCCGGCTGGAAGGTCGAGGTCGACCCGTATCTGGGCGGCTCGTTCGAGGAAGGGCCGGAGAACCTCATCGAATATGCCAAACGCGACCGGCGCTGGTGCCAGGGCAACCTGCAGCACCGCCGCCTGCTCGGCGCGCCGGGCCTCAAGTTCTGGAGCCGCTTCACGTTCGTGCAGGGCATCATGGCCTATGCCGCATCGCCGCTCTGGCTGGCGCTGCTCGCCACCAGCATCCTCGATGAGGCGCTGCGGAGCCGCTACTGGTGGCGCTCCAACGAGACCGGCATCTGGGTGCTGGCGGTGGCGGTGGCGGTGACGCTGCTGCTGCCCAAGCTGCTGATCCTCGTGCGATCGACGATCGGAGGACGCAACAAGCGGTTCGGCGGCATCCTTCGTGCGCCGCTGTCGGTGATTTGCGAGATCGTCATTTCCACGCTGCTGGCGCCGATCATGCTGTGCTTCCAGAGCAAGGCAGTTACCGAAATCCTCCTTGGACTCGACGGCGGCTGGCCGGCGACCAACCGCTCGGAAGGCCGGGTGGGCCTTGCCCTCGCCTTCGCCGCGAGCTGGTGGGTGACGGTGGCAGGCGCAATGGTGACGGCGGTGGCTCTGGCCTTCGCGCCGGGGCTGGTGCCGTGGCTGCTGCCGGTGGCGCTGCCCGCCATCGGGGCCCCGCTCCTGATTGCCGCCACATCGCTCGGCATTTCGAGCAGGCGCAAGCCCATTCTCTTCCGCACCCCCAGCGAGACCGCTCCCGCAGCGGTGATCGTCGAGCAGCAGCAAATCTATCTCAGCTGGACCCAGCAGGGCTCCACCCTGCCGGAATCCGCTACCCCCGGAGTTACCCCTGTCCCTGCCTGAAACCCCGGCCGGCCTGAAGCGCGCGCCATTGTTCGAGCGACTCAAGGTCCTCGTCGGCCATCCGGCTGCCGCTGACGAGGCCGTCGCCCCCCTCATCGGTCGCGATGCGCGGCTCGACATGTTCCGCGGCCTGGCGCTGGTGATGATCTTCATCAACCACGTGCCGGGCAATTTCTACGAAAACTACACCAGCCGCAATTTCGGCTTCTCCGACGCCGCCGAGGCGTTCGTCTTCATGTCGGGCCTTGCTGCCGGGCTGGCCTATTCGAGCGCGTTCGCCGGCGGAGCGCTGTGGCCGGCGATCGCCAGGGTGTGGGCGCGGGCGCGGCAGCTTTATTTCGTCCACCTCTCGATCACCATGATCGCCCTTGCGATCTTCGCAGCGGCAGCGCTGGGGTTCGGGCTCGACGAGGTGCTGGAGAAGAACAACATCGCGCCGATCTTCGGCTTCCCGCTGCAGACCATGATCGGGCTGCCGCTGATGACGCACCAACTCGGCTATCTCAATATATTGCCGCTCTACATCATCCTGCTGCTGGCGACGCCGCTGATCATCGGGCTCGGCCAGCGCTGGCCGGTACAGACCATGGTGGGCTCGATCCTCATCTGGGCGATCGCCGGGCAGTTCCGGCTCAACTTTCCGAACTACCCCACCCAGGGCGGCTGGTTCTTCGACCCGCTTTCCTGGCAGGTGCTGTTTGTCGTCGGGCTGCTGTCGGGCATGGCGATGAAGCAGGGGCGCCGGTTCGTGCCGCGGAGCCCGCTGCTGTTCGGGCTCTCGGCGGCCCTGGTGGTGTTCGTGCTGCTGTGGGTGAAGATCCCGCCGCTGGGGGATGCCGGGCGGAGCATCCTCGGTTTCTTCAGCAAGCTTGGGCTGCCGTTTTACATCACCTGGTTCGACAAGACCTTCCTCGCCCTGCCCCGCCTGCTGCATGCGCTTGCGCTGTTCTATGTGCTCGCGTCGCTGGGGGTGGTTCGCCATATCGCCGAATCGCGAGTGGCCGCGCCCCTGAGATTGATGGGCCGTCAGGGCCTCGCGGTGTTTGCCGTCGGCACGGTGCTGAGCCTGTTCCTCCAGGCGGTGAAGACCGGCATCGACGCCGGGTTCTTGCTCGATACGCTGCTGCTCGGCGGCGGCCTGCTGCTCCTCATCGGGCTCGCCTATGTGCTTACGCGAACTCAGGAACAGGCGCGCCAGCGGGCTGCGGCGCGGCGCGCGGCCGGCTGACGGCCGGCACACAGGCCTGTCACTTTTCGGAGAGAAGCTACAATCACGACAATCTAGCGCCTTGCTGTGTGGCTGCCGCCGGGGCTAGCGTGATCAAGGGAGGGGAATGCCTGTACTCGAACGCGGGGAGCGTTGGATGACGAGACGGCGACCACTCTATAGCCGGTCACAGAGGCCGCGAAGCTCGGCAGGTTCTACATGGGTGGCGCCGGATGGTGTCAGCCCGGTCTATGTCGATCTTCCCGATGAGGACAGTCCCCCGTCGCTTCGGCGCCGCGTGGGCGCCTGGTCCGCGGGGCTCTACCGGCGCCATCAGGGACCGGTGCTGGTCGGTGTGAGCGCGCTGGTGACGCTGCTGCTGGTGGGCGCCTACGACCTTATCTCCATCGATCCGCAGCGCATCAGCGACTGGCAGTTCACGAGCGCGGTCAACAAGGTGGTCGACGAGCGTCCACGTGGTCCCTCGACCCAGTCGGTCGCCTACGCCAAGGTCATCCGGTCGGTGGTGCGCGTCGATGGCTACGAAGAACGCCCGGGGGATCCCTCGGCTGCCAAGCCCGAAAGCCAGGCCGCCGAAAATCCGGCCGGCGGCAAGGTGGAAGAGGACTTCCACGAGCAGTTCACCGCCGTCGGGACCGGCGTCATCATCGATGACATGGGAACCATCCTGACCAACCTCCACGTCGCTGCGGCGGCAAAGAACCTGCGCGTGCAGTTCTGGGACGGCACCGAATCCCCGGCGACGCTGGTCGGCGCACGGGCCGACAGCGACCTAGCGATCATCCGGCCGCGCAACCTGCCCGACGAACTGGAGCCTGCCACCCTCGCCTCGAGCGCCGGGCTCAATCCGGGCGACGACGTGGTGGCGGTGGGCTTTCCCTTCGGCATCGGCCCATCGGCATCGGCCGGCGTGATCTCCGGTCTGGGCCGCGTCCTCGCCGAGGCAGGCGAGCCCAAGCTGAAGAACCTCATCCAGTTCGACGCGGCCGCCAACCCGGGCAATTCCGGCGGACCGCTGGTCAATGCCGATGGCGAGGTGGTGGGCATCGTCACCGCCATACTCAATCCATCCGGCCTTCGGACCTTTGCCGGCATCGGCTTTGCCGTGCCGATCGAAAGCGCCGCCGGCGCCGCAGGAGAGAACCCGCTGTAACTGAACTCGAACCCCGACGGAGAAAATGGACGACACATCGCAGAACTCCGGCCCTGCCGTCGCTTCGCTGATGGAGCAGGTGCTGTACGAAGTGAAGAAGGTCGTGGTCGGACAGGACCATTTCCTCGAGCGGGTGCTGGTGGCGTTGCTCGCCAAGGGGCACCTGCTGGTCGAAGGCGTGCCCGGGCTGGCCAAGACGCTGACGGTCAACACGCTGGCCGACGTCATCCAGGGCAGCTTCAAGCGGGTGCAGTTCACCCCGGACCTCGTGCCGTCAGACCTCGTCGGCACGCGCATCTACAGCCAGAAATCCGGTGACTTCTCGACCTCGCTGGGGCCGGTATTCTGCAACCTGCTGCTCGCCGACGAGATCAACCGCGCGCCGGCCAAGGTGCAGAGCGCCCTGCTCGAGGTGATGCAGGAGCGACAGGTCACCATCGCGGGCGAAACCCACAAGGTGCCCAACCCCTTCGTCGTCATGGCCACACAGAACCCGATCGAGACCGAGGGCACCTATCCGCTGCCCGAGGCGCAGGTCGACCGCTTCATGATGAAGGTTCTTGTCGGCTATCCGAGCGAAGAGGAAGAATTCGTTATCGTCTCGCGCGTCACCGGCCTGATGCAGGCGGTGACGCGGGTAGCGACGACCGAGCAGCTGGTGGCGTTGCAGGCCAAGTGCCGGCAGCTGTTCGTCGACCCCTCGCTGATCCAGTTCGCGGTGAGGGTGGTGGCGGCCACCCGCGACCCGGCCCTTGCCGGGCTCGGCGACATGCAGCGCTTCCTCACCTATGGCGCGAGCCCGCGGGCCAGCATCAACATGATCGAGGCCGGCCGGGCGCTGGCGTTTCTGCGCGGCCGCGAATACGTGCTGCCGGAGGACGTGCTCGACGTCACGCCGGACGTGCTGCGCCACCGGCTGGTGCTGTCCTACGAGGCGATCTCGGACTCGATCACGCCCGACCAGATCGTCGGCCAGATCCTCAAGGCCGTTCCGGCCCCTGACAAACCCCTGGAGGCACATGTCCGCATCGCAGCGACAGGCTGAAAAGCTGCTCGGCCGACTGGAATGGACGGTGATCCGCCGGCTCGACGGGTTGCTGCAGGGCGACTATCGCACGCTGTTCCGCGGCTTCGGGCTGGATTTCGCGGACCTGCGCGAATACCAGCCCTATGACGATGTGCGGCACATCGACTGGAACGTCACGGCGCGGACCCAGGTGCCGCATGTGCGCATCTACAACGAGGATCGCGACGTCACCGCCTGGTTCCTGCTCGACCTCAGCCCCTCGGTGGATTTCGGCTCGGACCAGGTGACCAAGCGCCAGATGCTCACCGAGTTCACGGCCGTGCTGGCGCGGCTGCTGACCCGACAAGGCAACAAGGTCGGGGCGATCCTGTTCAACGGCCAGTCCGATTTCATCATCCCGCCGCATACCGGACGACGGCACGTGCTGCATTTGCTCGACAAGGTGTTCGCCAATCCGCGTCTGCTGCGCTCGCCGCAAACCGACCTCAATGCGTTTATCGGGCGTGCGCTGTCGGTGATGAAGCGGCGCTCGATCTGTTTCATCGTCTCCGATTTCATTTCGAAGCCCGGCTGGGAGAGCGGGCTGTTCCAGTTGAGCCAGCGCCACGAAGGTATCGCGGTGCGGCTGCTCGACCCGCTCGACATGGCACTTCCCGATGTCGGGCTCCTGCTGTTCCAGGATGCCGAGACGGGTGAGCAGCTGTTCGTGGATACGGTCGACAAGCGGTTCCGCCGGCGCTTCGTCGCCGCCGCAGCGCAAAATGAAGAGGCGGTGATGGATGCCTTTGCGAATGCAGGGCTGGACGTGCTCGAACTGTCCACCACCGACGATCTCGTGGATGCAGTGTTGCGCTTTGCCAACATGCGAAAGGTGCAGTCGCGGCTCGGCGGCGGCAATGGATTGCCCGCGATGGCGGGTACGTAACCCGCGCCCCGTTGCGGGGAGCGGCAGATAGACGGGTGACGCCATGACCTTCATCTGGATGGATATGCTCTGGCTGCTGGCCTTGGTGCCGCTCCTGATCGCCGCCTATATCTGGCTGATGCGGCGTCGCAAGAAATCGGCGCTGCGCTACGCCAACCTCGCCATCGTCAAGCAGGCGATGGGCAGGGGCGTGGGCTGGAGGCGGCATGTGCCGCCCGCCCTGCTGCTCGCTGCCATCACGGTGCTGATCATCGCGGTGGCGCGGCCGGCCGCGGTGGTCGAGCTTGCCTCTTCGCGCGCCACGGTGATCCTGTCGATGGATGTCTCTGGCTCCATGCGGGCCCGCGATGTCGAACCCTCGCGCATCGTCGCGGCGCAGGAGGCGGCGAAGGAATTCATCAAGAGCCAGCCGGCCGACGTGCAGATCGGCATCGTCGCCTTCGCTTCGGCGGCGGTGCTGGTGCAGGCGCCGACCATCGATCGCGAAGCGCTGGTGCAGGCGATCAATAATTTCGACCTGAGGCGCGGCACGGCGGTCGGTTCAGGTGTCCTCGTGGCGCTGGCGACGATCTTTCCCGATGAAACCTTCGACGCCGAGGGCAACGATCCCCGCGACCAGCTTGGCCTGCCCAGCTTCGGCGGCAAGCTCAGCCAGAACCTCAGCGCCACGGGCGAACCGGATGGGCTGCTGAACGCAAAGGAGCCCAAGAAGCACATTCCCGTCGAGCCCGGCTCGTACGAGAGCGCGGTGGTGATCCTGCTCACCGACGGCGCCACCACCACGGGCCCCGATCCAGTCGCGGCGGGTCGGCTCGCCGGGGATTACGGCGTCAGGGTGTTCACCGTCGGCTTCGGCTCTGCCGCCGGCGACGTGGTGGATTTCGGCGGCCGCTCGATGCGGGCGCAACTCGATGCCGACACGCTGCAGGCGATCGCCGACGCCACCGATGGCGAATATTACGCCGCATCGAGCGCTGCCGACCTCGCCGGCGTCTACAACTCGCTCTCCACGCGGCTGATCAGCGAGAAGAAGCTCACCGAAATCGCCTTCATCTTCGCCGGCGTCGGCGCACTGCTTGCCCTGGCGGCGGCCGGCCTGTCGCTGTTGTGGTTCGGGCGCGTGGCTTAGGCTCAGGCGCCCGGCGCTAACTATGCCGCAGCTGTGTTTTCCCGTTTCCGGCTTGCGCATGGGCTCAACTGCTATAATATACCCCCCTACCCTATCGGAGTAGCGGGCATGAGCCACACGATCCAGAACAAGACGAAATTGACGGCGCGGGTACGGCGGATCGCCGGACAGGTGGATGCGATCGAGCGTGCGCTCGAGGCCGAACTGGGCTGTGCCGACGTGCTGCAGCTCGTCGCATCGGTGCGCGGGGCGATCAACGGGCTGACGGCCGAGCTGATGGAGGAGCACCTCCAGTATCACGTCGTCGAAGCCGGCTCCGAAGCGGAGCGCCAACGGGGCGCGGACGAGCTTGTCGAGGTCATAAGGACCTATCTGAAATGAATGCGGCAGCAGGCCACAGCCATGTGTTTCTCGGGCAAGACCACGATCGCAATGCGCGCCGGATCTGGATCGTCATCGCGCTGACTGCGACGATGATGGTGGCGGAGATTTCCGCCGGCTCGATCCTCGGTTCAATGGCGCTGGTTGCCGACGGCTGGCACATGTCCACCCATGCCGGCGCCATGCTGGTCGCGGCGCTGGCCTATGGGTTCGCGCGGCGGGAGGCGCACAATCCGCGCTTCACGTTCGGCACCGGCAAGGTGGGCGACCTCGCCGCCTTCGCCAGCGCCATCGCCCTGGCGCTGATCGCACTGATCATCGGCTGGGAGAGCGTGGTGCGATTTTTCCAGCCGGTGCAGATCGGTTTCGGTACGGCCATCGTGGTGGCGGTCATCGGCCTTGCCGTGAACCTGCTTTCAGCGTGGTTGCTGCGCGACGATCACGCGCACCACGGGCACGATCACGCGCAGGGCGATCATCATCACCACGAGGGCGAACGCGACAACAACCTGCGCGCCGCCTACCTCCATGTCCTCGCCGATGCGTTTACCTCGATCCTTGCGATCGTGGCCCTGGTTGCCGGCAGCGTCCTGGGCTGGAAATGGACCGACCCGGCGATGGGCGTGGTGGGCGCCCTGGTGATTGCCCGCTGGTCGTGGGGGCTGGTCCGCGATGCGGGGCGCGTGCTGGTCGACTACGTACCGGCCGAGGAGGACCTGCCCGCCGAAATCCGGGCGGCTGTCGAAACCGGCGGCGACCGGATCACCGACCTGCATGTGTGGCAGGTCGGGCCGGGGCATCACGCGGCGATCGTGGCGCTATCCTCGGCTGCCCCCGAGGCACCGGAGGTCTACCGGGCTCGGCTGAGCCACATCCACGAATTGTCTCACGTCACGGTGGAAGTTCAGCCGGCCTAGGACCCGAACGCGCTCATCAGCATCTTGATGGCGGTGAGGGTGAGGAAGATGGCGAAGGCGCGCTTCACCCACTTGGGCTCGAGTGCGTGGGCCAGGCGCGCACCGAGCGGGGCGAAATAGGTGGTGAAGGGCAGGATGATCGCCGTGGCGATGAGGCTCACATAGCCCAGCGACAGCGGCGGCCGGCCGGGGATATCCCAGCCCGAGACGATGAAGCCGATGACTGCGGGAATCGAGATCACCAGCCCGAAGGCCGAGGCGGTGCCGACGGCGCGATGGATGGGGTAGTTGAACGCCGCCATGGTCGGCACCCCCAGCGTGCCGCCGCCGATGCCCATCAGCGACGAGACGAAGCCGATCACCGTGGCAATGACCACCTGTACGGGATTGGGTGGCAAGTGCTCGGCGATCACCAGCGGCTTGGGGATGGTGAGGTTGACGGCGACGAGAATGCCGACGGTGCCGAAGATGCCGGTCAGCACGGCGGGCTCGAAGAAGCGCGCCGCGAGGCCGCCGGCCAGCGCCCCGACCGCCAGCGCCGGCGCCCAGCGGCGAAGCAACTGGAAATCCACCGCGCCGCGCTTGTGATGCGCCCGCATCGAGGAGATCGAGGTGGTGATGATGGTCGCCAGCGATGTGGCGACCGCCATGTGCATGGCGAGATCCTCGGGGAAGTGCGTGAAGGTGAACAGCCAGTAGAGCACCGGCACGATGACGATGCCGCCGCCGACGCCGAGCAGGCCGGCGACGATGCCGGCGACGATCGAGGCGCCGACAAGGCCGCCGCCAAGCAGCAGCATGTCAGGCAGGCTGAGGGAGGCGAAATCCATGGGAGGGTCCTAGAAGGCGAGCGCGGCGCCGTCGGCGCGGGGGTCGGTGGCGGCTTCGAAGGTGCCGGAGGGGTGGAGGACGATGGCGCCAGCATGGCCCATCATGTCCTCGAAATCGCCGACGATTTCGGTTTCATGGCCTGCCGCCGCGAGCTGTTGAACCAGTTCGGGATCGAACCGGTTCTCGAGTTTCAGCCGGGTGTTGACGTCGCCCCAGGTCTTGCCGAGCAGCCAGCGCGGCGCGGTGATGGCGCGCTGCAGTCCGCCGCCCAGCATGGCGTAGCGCGAGAATACCGCGGACTGGGTCTGCGGCTGACCCTCGCCGCCCATGTTGCCGTAGGACATGACACGGCCATCCTTGAGCTGGGCCAAAGCCGGGTTCAGTGTGTGGAAAGGTTGCTTGTTGGGCGCCAGCTGGTTCGGTCCCTGCTGCAGCGAGAACCCTGCCCCGCGATTCTCGAAGACGATGCCGGTTGCGGGATTGGTGAGGCCCGAGCCGAACTCCCAGAACAGGCTCTGGATAAAGCTCACGACGTTGCCGTAGCGGTCGGCGGCGCCCATCCAGATGGTGTCGCCGGCCTTTGCCGGATCGGGCCATTGGGCGGCGCGGGCGGGATCGATGCTGGCGGCGAGGCCGTCGAGGTGGTGGGCGGCGAGCCAGTCCTCCGGCTTCTCG
>NZ_JAQGJL010000397.1 GCF_028290645.1 Devosia sp.
AAGTTCACGACGATGGGCATGTTGCAATACCTGTCGCCGTCGATCGCCTTCATCCTCGCCATAGCGGTCTTCGGCGAGCATCTCAACTGGGTGCGGCTGGTGAGCTTCGGGCTGATCTGGCTGTCGCTGATCGTCTACACCACCGACTCCGTGGTGCGCCGCCGCCGGGCCGCCGCGTGAGCGAGGCGACGCCCGCCCTGACGCTTGCCGGCCAGGTGGAAGGAACGTTCGTCGTCGAGGGCCCGGCCGCCGAATCGACCGCCCGTCCGGAACTCCTCCTCACCTATGCCGGCATCGTCGGCGACCGCCACGAAGGCCTCGTCCGCCGCAGCAATGCCCGCGAGCCTTGGTACCCGCGCGGCACGCCGATGCGGAACGAGCGGCAGATCTCGATCCTCAGCGCCGAGGAACTGGCGGAGGTCGCGGCGAGCCTCAGCCTGCCGCATCTCGCCGCCGAGTGGATCGGCGCCAACCTCGTCCTCTCCGGCATCCCGTATCTGACCCAGCTGCCGCCGCGCAGCCTCATGCTGTTCCCATCCGGCGCCACCATCCGCATCGACGGGGACAACGACCCCTGCCGCAAGTCCGGCAAGGCGATTGCCGCGCATTGCGAGGGCAGGGCGGATATCCAGTTCGGCTTCGTCAAGGCGGCGATAGGCAGGCGCGGCCTTGTCGGCTGGGTCGAGCGCGAGGGCGTGGTGCGGCCGGGCGACGCGGTGAAGGTCCGCACCTGGCGGCAGGCGCCTTACCCGTTCGAGACCTGAGCCGGCGCCGGCCGCGCCCGGCGGATGATGTCCGCCACCTCACGGAACAGGTCGGCGAACGGCGACCCGTCGCGCCACGCCAGCGTCAGCAGCCGCATGGCCCCCGGCGACGCCAGCCGGTGGATGGCGATGCGGTTGCCGATGGCCTCCTTGCGCAAGGCGATCTCGGGCAGCAGCGTGATCCCCTGGCCGGCGGCGACGAACTCGACAATGGTTGAGAGCGAGGTCGCGGCGAAAGTCCGCCGGCTGACCTCGGGACCGAGCCCGCACACCGCGATGATCTGGTCGCGGAAGCAATGGCCCTCGTCCAGCAGCAGCATCCGGTCCCTGTCGATCGCATGCAGCCGCACCGGCGCGCCGGCCGGCTCGTCCGTGCCGGTCGCGAGGACGAAATCATCCGCAAACAGTGGGGCGCAGGCCATGCGCGGCCAGCCCTCGCGCGGCTCGCTGGCAATCAGCGCCAGGTCCAGCGTCCCGTCATCCAGCGCTTCGATCAGCGCTTCGGTCCGGGTTTCGACGACTGTGAAGCCGATATCGGGCCACTCGGCCTGCAGCGCCGGATAGATGTCGGGGAGCAGGTACGGCGCCACCGTAGGGATCAGCCCGAAGCGCAGCGGCCGTGTCGGCCGGCCGTCGTGCCCGGCAAGGAAGCTCTCGAGCGCCTCGGCCTGCTCGAGAATCGGCCGGGCGCGTTCGATGAACTCGCGACCGAGCGGGGTGAGCCGCACCGACTTGCCGAGCCGGTCGAACAGCGGCGCGCCGCACAGTTCCTCCAGCTGCCGGATCTGCTGGCTGAGGCCGGGCTGGGTGACGTGGCAGCGCTCTGCGGCGCGGCCGAAATGGCCGGTCTTGGCCAGTGCCACGGCGTACTGGATCTGTCGCAGGGTTATCATAAGTGCACATTATCACCGATAGTAGCGTAATCGATTTGCCTTATGTGGGCGCCCGAGTCAAAGCACCCCGGAAACTGAGCGCACTGTGGAGAAGAAGATGGAAGCGGCAACGGAAGGCGGCACGGGTGAGTGCCCGGTACCCCATGGCCAAGGCGGGCGAGGGAGGCGCCACTGGTGGCCGAACCAGCTGGACCTGTCGGTGCTGCATCAGCATACGGCGCTGTCCAACCCGCTGGGGCCGGACTTCAACTATGCCGAGGAGTTCAAGAAGCTCGACCTTCAAGCACTCAAGGCCGATCTCACCGCGCTGATGACCGACTCGCAGGACTGGTGGCCGGCCGATTTCGGGCACTATGGTCCGCTGTTCATCCGCATGGCCTGGCACAGCGCCGGCACCTATCGCATCGCCGACGGCCGCGGTGGCGGCGGCGAGGGGCAGCAGCGCTTTGCGCCGCTCAACAGCTGGCCCGACAACGTCAACCTCGACAAGGCCCGGCGCCTGCTCTGGCCGATCAAGCGGAAATACGGCAACCGGATTTCCTGGGCCGACCTGATGATCCTCACCGGCAACGTCGCGCTCGAGTCGATGGGCTTCAAGCCGTTCGGCTTCGCCGGCGGCCGCGCCGACACCTGGGAGCCCGAGCTCGACATCTACTGGGGCAAGGAAGGCCAGTGGCTGGCCGACGAGCGCTACAGCGGCGAGCGTGAGCTCGAGAACCCACTGGCCGCGGTGCAGATGGGCCTCATCTACGTCAATCCCGAGGGCCCGAACGGCAATCCCGATCCGCTGGCCTCGGCCCGTGACATCCGCGACACCTTCGCCCGCATGGCGATGAACGACGAAGAGACCGTGGCGCTGATCGCCGGCGGCCACACCTTCGGCAAGACGCATGGCGCGGGCGATGCAGCGCTCGTGGGCGTCGAGCCCGAGGCCGCGGGCATCGAGGCGCAGGGGCTCGGCTGGGTCAGCAAGTTCGGCACCGGCAAGGGCGGCGACACCATCGGCAGCGGCCTCGAAGTCACCTGGACCTCGACGCCCACCATGTGGAGCAACAACTTCTTCTGGAACCTCTTCGGCTACGAATGGGAGCTTACCAGAAGCCCGGCCGGCGCCCAGCAGTGGACGCCGAAGCACGGCATGGGCGCGAACTCCATTCCGGACGCGCACGATGCCTCGAAGCGCCACGCGCCGTCGATGCTGACCTCAGATCTCGCGCTTAGGTTCGATCCGGCCTACGAGAAGATCTCGCGCCGCTTCTTCGAGAACCCCGACGAATTCGCCGATGCCTTCGCCCGGGCCTGGTTCAAGCTGACGCACCGCGACATGGGCCCCAAGGCCCGCTATTTCGGCCCGGAAGTGCCGGCCGAGGACCTGATCTGGCAGGACCCGATTCCGGCGCGCGACCACCAAGTGGTCGACGATGCCGACATCGCCGCACTGAAGGCGAAGATCCTCGGCACCGGCCTCTCGGTCTCCGAACTGGCGAGCACCGCCTGGGCCTCCGCCTCGACCTTCCGCACCTCCGACATGCGCGGCGGCGCCAACGGCGCCCGCATCCGCCTTGCTCCGCAAAAGGACTGGGCCGCGAACCAGCCCGAGCAACTGGCCAAGGTGCTTGCCGCACTCGAGGCCATACAGGCGGAGTTCAACGCCGGCCGGACCGACGGCAAGCAGCTGTCTCTGGCCGACCTGATTGTCCTCGCGGGCAGCGTGGGCGTCGAGAAGGCAGCCAGGGATGCCGGGCTGGACCTCGCGGTGCCGTTCACGCCGGGCCGCATGGATGCTTCGGCCGAGCAGACCGACGCAGCGTCCTTTGCTCCGCTCGAGCCCGTCGCCGACGGTTTCTGCAACTACTCCCGCGGCCGCCAGCGGCTGTCGCCGGAGGAGAACCTGGTCGATCGCGCCCAGCTGCTCGGCCTCACCGCACCGGAAATGACGGTGCTGGTGGGCGGGCTGCGCGCTCTCAAGGTCGGGCAACCCGAGCACGGCGTCTTCACCACGCGTCCCGAGACGTTGACCAACGACTTCTTCGTCAACCTCCTCGACATGGCCACGCAGTGGCGGCCGGCCGACGAGACCCACAACGTCTACGAAGGCCGCGATCGCGCCACCGGCGAACTCCGGTGGACCGCGACCCGCGTCGACCTGATCTTCGGCTCGCACTCGGTGTTGCGCGCACTGGCAGAGGTCTATGCCCAGTCGGACGCCAGGGAGAAGTTCGCCACCGACTTCGTGGCCGCCTGGGTCAAGGTGATGAACGCGGACCGGTTCGACCTGGCCTGAGCCTTCAGTCAGCACCTTCTCTCCTTGTGGGAGAAGGTGCCCGAAGGGCGGATGAGGGTCTCTCTCCGCGCACTCATCGCTCGTCGCTTCGCTCCGATCGCGCAACCTCTCGGTTGCGGACCCCTCATCCGGCGCTGCGCGCCACCTTCTCCCACAAGGGGAGAAGGCGCTCCGGGCCGCCGGTTAACGCGCCCCCTCCCAATTCCCCGCAATTTGAATCAAACCCCCGCGCTTGCCTTCAGCGCGCGCACTTAACTCACGGTCAATCTGCCCCCAAGTCGGCAGAAGCCCGAGGGAAGTGAACATGAGTGATATGGAAGAGGGCACGACGCGCGCCTTTTCGACGTTCAGGGTCCTGAACGGTGACTCCAACATCGTCGAGCGCGAGCAGCTGTTCCGCAACATGGCGCAGCTCTACTCGTATGTCTCCGATCGCTGCGACGACGAGCAGGTCGCGCAGTATGACGAGGTGCTCTGCCAGCTCGCCGAACTGGTCGAATCCGAGGCGCGCGCCCACGTAGCCAAGCTGCTCGCGCCGCTCGACCGGGCGCCGGGCAATGTCGTGGTGAAGCTCGCCAATGACGAGATCGAGGTGGCGCAGCCGCTGCTCGAATTCTCCAACGTGCTCAGCGACGACGACCTGATCGAGATCATCGCCAAGCAGTCCGAGGAGCATCGCGTGGCCATTGCCGGCCGCGCCACGGTGCCCGAACGGGTGGGTGACGCAATCGTCGAGCACGGCGAGACCGCCTCGGTGATCAAGCTGGTGCGCAACAACAAGGCCGAACTCGGCGAGCAGACGCTCGAGCGCCTCGCCGAGCGGGCAGCCGCCGACGCCGCCATCGCGGCGGACCTGCGCAGCCGCGAAGACATCGACTGGAAGCGTCTCAGCACCAAGATCGACGCCGTCGGCGACAAGGTGCGCGAGACCATGGCGCAGCTCGATCCGCGGGTCGACCCGGTCACCGTCGGCAAGGTTTCCGCGGTGGTCTACAACCGCATGCGCAACCGCGCCGGCTTCTCCAGCCAGGAGTGGAAGGTCGCCTACAACCAGGTGAAGGCGCTTTCGGACCGCCGGCAGCTCGACGAGCGCGCGCTGATGCGCTTCGCCCGCTTCGGCTACGGCCACCATACTGCCGCGGCGCTCACCATGCTGCTGCGCGTCGGACCCGAAGTCTTCGTCAAGTGGCTCGCCATGCAGGACTATGTGGCGATCACCGTGGCGCTGCGCGCGCTGGGCATCCAGCCCGACCTGTTCGAGGCAATGATCGCCTCGATGCCGTGGCGCGACCTGCCGAGCCAGGCCGACCTGCAGAACGTCCGCCGCCGCTTCGAAGCGCTGAGCAAGGACGAGGCGGTCGGCATCTTCGAACTCTGGCGCACCCACGCCTTCCGCCGTCGGCTTCCCAGCGAGGACGTCGTCGGCGCCGCCTGATCCAAAGCCTGTCCAACTTTTGGAAGGGCGGTCCACCGGGGCCGCCCTTCGCATTTGTGGTGATCTCGCGAAGCCGGCGCGAGCCGACCCCCACCCCTGTCCCCTCCCCCTGAACAGGGGGAGGGAGACCAAAACGCAGACGCCGGTGAGAGCGGCTCCCTCCCCATTCTTAGGGGGAGGGGACAGGGGTGGGGGGCCACACGCACCGGCGCCGAAGTAACCGCTAGTCCCGACAGCCTCTTACGGCAACCGCATCGTATGCGTCGGCTCGAACTCCGCCTTGCCAAACGTCCCCGGCAGGTTCGTTGCCATCCACTCGTACGGATAGCCCAGCTTCAGCGGCATCGCGTCGGTGAGCTTCTGGCGCACCTCAACCGGCAGGTCGAAATCACCCGACGTCAGGTTCTCCTCCACCTGCTCGACCCGGCGAGCGCCGATGATTGCCGCGGTGACCCGGCGGTCCCCGAGCAGCCAGCTCAGCGCCACCTGGCTCGGCGTGCGCCCGAGTTGGCCCGCCACCTCGACCACCAGGTCGATGAGCTTCAGCGAATCCTCGAACCAGTAGCGGGGGAGCGTGATGGCGGCCTGGAGGCCGATGCGGGACTGCTCGTCCGGCTTTGCCTGGTCGCGATACTTGCCGGTGAGCATGCCGGCGGCCAGCGGGCTCCAGCAGATCATGCCGAGGCCCTGGTCCTCGCAGGCGGGCAGGATTTCCCGCTCGATGTCGCGGCGGACCAGATTGTAGAGGTGCTGCGCCGAGACCAGCGGTTCGTAGCCCTTGAGCGCCGCGGCGCCGTTGGTCTTGGCGATCTGCCAGGCGTAGAAATTGGAGCAGCCGAGATAGCGGATCTTGCCGGCGCGGATCAGGTCGTCGGCGGCGCCGAGGCTCTCCTCGATCGGCGTGTACGGGTCGGGCCCGTGGAACTGGTAGAGGTCGATATAGTCGAGATCGAGCCGCTTCAGGCTCTTCTCGCAGGATTCGACGATGTGCTTTCGGCTGAGCCCGCGCGAGGTCACCGCCGGATCGGAGGGGAACCAGCACTTGGTGGCGATCACCAACTGGTCGCGATTGTGATCCTTCAGCGCCACGCCGAGCATCTTCTCGGATTCGCCGCCGCTATAGCCGTCGGCCGTGTCGATAAAATTGCCGCCGCCCTCGACGAATTTACGAACGATGGCGCTGGACGTCTCCTGGTCGCAACCCCATTGCGAGTTGCCGAACGTCATGGTCCCCAGGCAGAGCCGCGACACGAGCATGCCCGACCGGCCGAGATAGCGATATTTCATGGGTGTTCTCCGAAACGGCGTAGCTTCCGCGCCGCGCCGGCGCGGATCGAACAGCGGATCGGAGGTTAGGTAAAGAGGTTATGCAGCCGAACGGGCAACGCGTCCCTCTGGACCAGGAGCCTCATCGCATATAAAGATATCTTTATATCTCGCGAGGATTGATGAACGACACGGCTGACTTGGTGGGGGTGCTGCGCGCGGCAGGGGAGACGACCCGGCTGCGCCTTCTGGCATTGCTCGCCGACGGCGAGCACTCGGTCAAGGACCTCACCGAAATTCTTGGGCAGAGCCAGCCGCGGGTCTCCCGCCATCTGAAGCTGCTCGCCGATGCCGGGCTGGTCAGCCGCAATGCCGAGGGCGCCTGGGCCTATTACGGGCTGGCGCCGGACGGGCCGGGCGGCGACCTGGCGCGCTGGCTGATCGGCCGGCTGTCGCCCGACGACCCGGACCGGCTGCGCGACCGCCAGCGTCTCGAGGCCGTGCGGCTCAACCAGGCCGAGCAGGCCGCCGCGTATTTCGCGAAGGTCGCGGACAGCTGGGACCTGCTGCGCTCGCTGCACGTGCCGGAAGAAGCCGTCGAGGCAGCCATCGTCGGCGCCATGCAGGGCAGGGTGGTCGACACCCTCATCGACCTCGGCACCGGCACCGGCCGGATGCTCGAACTGCTGGCCGGGCACTATCGCCGCGGCATCGGCATCGACGCCAGCCGCGAGATGATCGCGGTCGCCCGGGCCAAGCTCGCGCAATGCGCCATCGGCCATGCGCAGGTGCGGCTGGGCGATATCGCCGATCTCGATGCGAGCGCGGGGCGCGCCGATGTCATCGTCATCCACCAGGTGCTGCACTATTTCGACGATCCCGGTCGCGTGCTGCTGCAGGCGCGCCGTGCGCTGAAGCCGGGCGGCGAGATGCTGATCGTCGATTTCGCGCCGCACGGGCTCGAGTTCCTGCGCACCCATCACGCGCATCGCCGGCTCGGGCTGTCAGAGGCGCAGGTGGCGGCATGGGCGCGTGCCGCGGGCCTCGCCGTCGCCGACTTCAAATCCTTCCCCCCCACCAACCCCGTCGAAGGCCTCACCGTGTGCCTCTGGCGGCTAATCGACGAGACGGACAAACCCATATGAGCACCGACTACACCGACCGCCCGAGCCGCATGCGTCCGGACGAGCGGCCGAAATTCCTCGTCTCGTTCGAGTTCTTCCCGCCCAAGACCGACGTCATGGAGGAGCGGTTCTGGGATTCGATCCACAAGCTCGCCCCGCTCCACCCGCGCTT
>NZ_JAQGJL010000348.1 GCF_028290645.1 Devosia sp.
GCTGAAATGACCATCGCTATTCCTGCAACGATGCCCGCTATCGGCTCCGGCAACCCGACCGCCCGGCGCTTTACGGGCAAGGACTGCGTGATCACCGGCGGCGGTTCCGGGATCGGCCGCGCCGCCGCGCTGCGCATCGCCGCCGAGGGCGGGCGCATCGCCGTGCTCGACCTCAACGCCGATGCCGCGCGTGAAACCCTCGCCATGTCCGGCTCCGATGGGCTGGCCGCCGAGCTGGACGTGCGTAGCGAGGCCAGCGTCAAGACGGCGGCGGCGCTCGTCGCAAGCGCCTTCCAAGGTGTCGACGTGCTGGTCAACAATGCCGGCATCGAGATCCTCGGCACCATCGACGAGATGGCGCCGGATGTCTGGGACGAGATCATGGCGGTGAACCTGCGCGGCCCGTATCTGACCTCCCGCACCTTTCTGCCGCAGCTATTGGCCCGGGCCGACGCCAAAGGCGGCGCCGCGATCGTCCACAATGCATCGCTGATGGGCCTCGTCTCGAGCCCCGGCCTTGCGGCCTATTGCGCCTCGAAGGCCGGGCTGGTGTCGCTGACGCGCAGCATGGCCCTCGACTATGCGACCCGGAACCTGCGGGTGAACTGCGTTTGCCCCGGCATCATCCATACGCCCATGCTCGAGCGCCGCTTCGCCATGCAGCCGGACCGCGCCGAAGCGTATCGGACGACATCACGGCGGCCGCCGGTACACTATATCGGCAACCCGGAGGACGTCGGCGCCGCCATCGCCTATCTCGCATCGGATGAGGCCCGGTTCGTGACCGGCAGCGCGCTCACCATCGATGGAGGGGTCGGCGCGGCATGATTCGCTATGTCGCCATGCGCATCCTGCAGACGCTGCCGGTGCTGCTCGGCATCAGCATCGTGGTGTTTTTCCTCGTTCGCCTCATTCCGGGCGACCCGGCCGTCGCGACCTTGGGAAGCCGCGCGACGCCGCAACTTGTGGCCCGCGTGCGCGACCAGCTCGGGCTCGACCTGCCGCTGTGGCAGCAATACCTCGCCTTTCTGGGCAATGCCCTTCGCGGAAATTTCGGCATCTCGTTCTTCTATCAGCAGGACGTGTGGACGGTGACCATCGCGCGCCTGCCGATCACGCTGCTGCTGATGGGCTACACGATCGTGCTCGCGGCAGTGATCGCGGTGCCTTTCGCCTTCCTCGCGGCCGCCCGCCGTGGCCGGCTGACCGATCACGCCATCCGCCTCCTCTTCACCATCGGCCTTGGCATGCCGGTGTTCTGGTCGGGGATCATCCTCGCCTACCTGTTCGGCGTGCACTGGAAGCTGCTGCCGATCGCCGGACCGGGCGATGGCGGGCTCGACACGCTCGTCCACCTGACGCTGCCCTCGCTTGTCCTCGCGATTTCGATTTCGCCGATACTGGTGCGGACCATGCGTTCCAGCATCGCGGAGGTCCTCGCCTCCGATTACGTGACCACCGGGCGCGCCATGGGGCTGAGCCCGCAATACCTGTCGCTCGGCTACATCCTGCGCAACAGCCTGCGGCCCGTGATCACTGTGGTCACCATCAATTTCGGCTACCTCATCGGCGGTACCGTCATCGCCGAGCAGATATTCTCGCTCGCCGGCGTCGGCTCGCTGCTGATCGGCTCGATCTCGACGCGCGACTACGCTGTCATCCAGCTGGCGACGCTGATATTTGCGCTGCTCGTTGTCACCGCCAACCTGATCGGCGACCTGCTCTACGTGGTGCTCGATCCCCGGGTGGCGCTGCACAAATGAGCATTGTCCCCGCAGAGGCCTCGCCCCGCCGTACGCTCCCCCGCTGGCTCCTCGCCGGCAACTGGTCGCTCCGTCTCGGCGTCGTCGGCTTCGCCCTCATCGTCCTCGCCGCCATTTTCGCGCCGCTGGTCAGCAGCTTCGATCCGGTGGCGCTCGACCTGCGCAATGCGTTGAAGGCCCCCTCGCTGGTGCACCCGATGGGGACCGACCATCTGGGCCGCGATGTCTTCTCGCGGGTGATCTATGGCGCTCGCGTCGACCTGCAGATCGGTGCCATCGGCGTGGCGCTGCCGCTGATCCTCGGTAGCGTCATCGGCCTCGCCGCCGGCTATCTGGGCGGCTGGGTCGATGCGGTGGTCGGCCGGATCGTCGACATCATCATCGCCTTTCCGTTCCTCGTCCTCGTCATTGCCATCGTCGCGATGCTGGGGCCGGGGCTCATCAACCTCTATATCGCGCTGACCGCCATCAGCTGGGTGCTCTATACCCGCATCGTGCGTGCCGAGGCGCTGGCGCTGAAGAAGCGCGAATACGTGCTCGCCGCCCGTAACCTGGGCTTTGGGCACCTGCGGATCATGTTCCGGCACATCCTGCCCAATGCCATCGCACCGGCGTTCGTGTTCGCCATGAGCGACTTCGCGCTCGACGTGCAGGTGGGCGCGACGCTCAGTTTCTTCGGCCTCGGGGCGCAGCCGCCGACGCCCGAATGGGGCCTGATGATTGCCGAGACGCGCTCGATGATGCTGACCGCGCCGTGGGTCGTGGTCGGGCCGGGCCTTGCCATCGTCGTCGTCAGTCTCGTCGTGAGCCTCATCGGCGATGGCCTCGCCGACCTCGTGCGAGGCATCGATGACTGAGTTGGGCCTCAACATCGAGAATCTCAGCATCGCTTTCGACCGCGGGCGCAAGGAGGCCATCAGCGGCCTCGACCTCAAGGTCCTGCCGAGCCAGGCGCTCGGGCTGGTGGGCGAAAGCGGCTCGGGCAAGAGCCTTGCGTCGCGCGCCGCGCTCGGCCTCCTGCCGCGCAAAGCCCGCGTCACCGGCCGGATCACGCTCGACGGCCAGTCGGTGCTCGAGCTCAGCCCGGCACAGCTGCGGCGCATTCGCGGCTCGGGCATCGCCATGATCTTCCAGGATCCGATGTCCTCGCTCAATCCGGTCGTGCGGGTGGGCGAGGCGATAGCGCAGGTCATCCGCTCGCACGAAAGCGTGGCGCAGGGCGTGGCGCTGGAGCGCGCCGTAGCGCTGATGGCCCGGGTCGGCATCCGCGACCCCGAGACCCGGATGAGGAGCTTCCCGCACGAGTTCTCGGGCGGAATGCGCCAGCGCATCATGATCGCCATGGCGCTCGCGGCGCGGCCGCGCATGCTGCTCGCCGACGAGCCGACCACGGCGCTCGACGTGATCGTGCAGGACGGCATCCTCAAGCTGCTCGATCAGTTGCGCCGGGACGAGGGCATGGGCCTGCTGCTGGTGTCGCACGATCTCGCGGTGGTCGGCTCGGTCTGCGACCGCATCGCCGTCATGTATGCCGGCCAGATCGTCGAGGAAGGTCCGGCGATGGACGTCCTCATGCGCTCCCGCATGCCCTACACCGTCGGTCTCCATGCGAGCACGCAGCGCTCGAAGACGTTGAAGCGGCTGCCCTCCATTCCGGGTGCGCCGCCGCCGCTGGGCGAGCGGCCGGCCTCCTGTCGGTTCGCCGCGCGCTGCCCGCTGGTCGCGCCGCAATGCCTCGCCGGCCCGGTGCCGCTCGTCTCGGTCGGCAGCGACCACATGGCGCGCTGCGTCCGTACCGCCGAGGTTGCCAATCTCGATCGGGCTACGTTCACCGTCCGCGAGCGGGAGGCGGCCCATAATGGTTGAACCGATCCTGCGCGTCGAGGGCGTGTCCAAGAGCTACGCGCGGCGCGGCTTGCTGGCACGCGACGCAACGACGGCACGGCCGGCACTGTCGCCAGCAAGCTTCGAGCTCATGCCCGGCGAAATCCTCGGCATCGTTGGCGAAAGCGGCTCGGGCAAGACGACGCTGGCGCGCTGCATTGCCTTGCTCGAACGGCCGGATACCGGCCGGGTGATGTTCCGGGGCGAGGATCTCGTGGCGCTGAACGAGCGCGAACTCCGCAAGCGGCGGCGTGCCATCCAGACGGTGTTCCAGGACCCCTACGCCTCGCTCAACCCGCGCCTCAAGGTCGGCGATGCGCTTGCCGAGGTGATGTTGGTGCATCGCCTCGCCGAACGGCGTCACGTCCGCGGCCGCGTCGCCGAGCTGCTCGACCAGGTCGGGCTGCCCTCCCGCGCCGCCCATGACTACCCGGCCGCTTTCTCGGGCGGCCAACGGCAGCGCATCTGCATTGCGCGCGCGCTTGCCGCGCAACCCGATATCCTCATCGCCGACGAACCGGTGAGCTCGCTCGACGTCTCCGTGCAGGCGCAGGTAGTCAACCTGCTGCTCGACCTCCGCGACCGGCTGCAGCTCTCCGTCATCTTCATCGGCCACGACCTGCACCTCATCGATTTCCTGGCCCCACGTGTCATCGTCATGCTGGCCGGCGAAATCGTGGAAACCGTCGGCGGGGACGTGCCGATTACCGACGCCCGCCATCCCTATACCCGTGCCCTCATGGACGCCGTGCCGAGCCTCGAAAAGGTCGCGGCGCGCCAGAGCTCAACCCCCGAGTCACCGAGCAGATGAGTTCTCCGTCGCCCAAGCCAGTCATCGTCATCGCTTCCCCACTGGAAGAGGAGCACGTCGCCCGCCTCCGGGCCGTCGGCGGCGATCGTGTCGAGGTGCGGCACGAGCAGGACCTGTTGCCCAAGCCGCGCTATGTTGCCGACCACACCGGCCCCAAGCGGACCATGAGCGCCGAGGAGCTGGCGCGCTGGTCGGCGCTGCTGGCCGAAGCCGACATCCTGTTCGATTTCGACCTCGTCGATGCCGCCAACCTTCCGCGCAATGCGCCCAAGCTCAAATGGGTGCAGGCGACCAGCTCCGGCATCGGCGAACTCCTCCGCCGAACCGGCCTCGACAAGTCGGACATCGCCTTCACCACGGCGTCCGGGGTCCACGGGCGGCCGTTGGCGGAGTTCGCCATGCTTGGGCTGCTGCACTTCTTCCGCGACATTCCCGGCCTCGACCGCATGAAGGCGGCCAAACACTGGGAGCGTTACACCGTGCGAGGGCTCGATGGCGCGCGGGTGCTCGTCGTCGGCCTCGGCGCGCTGGGCAGTGCCGTGGCGCGTGACGCCGCCCATTTCGGCATGGAGGTGTGGGGAACGCGGCGGACAATGGGCGGCGAGACGCCACCGGGTGTTGCCCGCGTCATCGAACAGGGCCAGATCCGCGAGGCGCTGGCCGAAGTCGATGCGCTGGTCCTCGCCTGCCCGCTGACCGAGGACACGCGACTGCTCATCGACCTGCCGGAGATCGCGGCGATGAAGCCGGGCATCGTGATCGTCAACATTTCGCGCGGGCAGGTGATTAACGAGACCAGCCTCATTGACGCGCTGAAGAGCGGGCAGGTCCGCGGCGCCGCGCTGGATGTGTTCGAAGTCGAGCCCCTGCCCAAGGAGAGCCCGATGTGGGATCTGCCCAACGTGATCATCTCCCCGCACTCGGCGAGCACGGTCGGTGCCGAGAACCGTCGCATCGTCGATATTTTCCTCGACAATCTCGAGCGCTTCCTTGCCGGACGTCCACTCCACAACCTCTACGAGCGGGATCGTGGCTACTAACGCGCACCGACTGATCACGACACGCATCAAAGCCCAGATCCAGCCCGGATCGGCCAACGTGGTGGTGCGTCCGGACGGGATATCCCAGACGCTTCCTGGCCAAGGCGGGGTGGTGACCGGCATCGGACTCGGTGATGTCGCGTCCCGCTGGACAGGCGATCATGTCGAGCCGGGCGTCTCGCTCGGCCATGCCGATCCCGCCGCCAACCATGCGATCCGGCTGCTCAGCTGCGTAGGGAATGTGGTCACGGTCCTCGATGGCCCCACGACGGGGGCGCGCGGCACGGTGTTCGGCAAGCACGGCGCGGTTCTCGCGATGTTTGCGCCGAATACGGTGGCGCGGCTGGCGCCTGGCGAGTCCGTCGCAATCGATGCACAAGGCGTCGGACTTGCGCTCGAGGAGGTGCCCGAACTCGTCATCCATTCCTGCAGCCCGGCCCTGTTCGATGCCATGGTCCGGCTGGATCAGGGCCGGCTGCGGGTCGGCGTGGCGGCAATCCTGCCCTCGATTGCAGCAGCGGCGGGCATCGGCATGCCGGCTGCTATGTTCAACATGGACCTTCACAGCTGGAGCGCGCCGGTGGCCCAGGCCGCCGCACCGCTGCGCTTCGGCGATATCGTTGCGGTTCTCGACCAGGACCATCGCTATGGCCGCCAGCACCGGCCGGGCTGGGCGATGGTGGGAATCGTTTCGCACGGAACGGCGATCGGCGGCGGACATGGCCTGGGCCTCATGACCCTCATGACTGCGCCGGCCTCGCGCTTCGAGTTCACCGTCACCGACGGTGCCCGGCTGGATCGGCTACTGCAACTGCCGTGGGGGGCCGCGGCATGACGCGCCTGCGCACCAATGCGGCCGATCTCGTCATGGCCAATATCGCCGGCCGCGTCGCGCCGGCCCGTATACACGCCGAGGCCATGGCCGTCGACAACGACGGCCGCCAGCGCCTGCTGCCGGGCACGGGCGGCATCGCCCTGGGCGTCCACGCCGGCGACCCGGCCGACCGCTGGGTGGCCGATCACCTCATGGCGGGCGCCAGCATCGAGGATACGGCAGGCACGCCGGCGGTCGCCGGTCCGTTGCACCTGTTGAGCGCGATCGGCAATCGCGTCCGTGACGGCATGGGCCATACCATCGGCGTGGTGGCCGGCAAGCGCGGCGGCCTCGCCCCCGGCTTCTGGGCGCCACAACTGGTCGGCGTGGAGATTAGCGATGCTGTCGCCGGGAGGCTGATGCCCGAGGACCGGGTCGTCGTCGAAACGGTCGGACGCGGCCTGCGGCTTCTCGACTATTACGAAATCGCCCTAAGCAACGTCTCGCCGCGCCTGCTCGATGCGCTGCCTCTGGTGGAGACCGCCACAGGCCTCCAATGCGTCGTCTGCCACACGGTGCCGGCCGAGCTGGCCGGCGCCGGGCTTGGGCAGGACAGCTGGATCGGCGACCTAGAGATCACGGACACCGCGGCAGTTCCGGGGCTCCGCTTCGGCGACCTCGTCGCCTTCGAGAACATCGACAGCACCGTGACGCGCTACTATGCGCCTGGCACCGTCTCGATCGGCATCGTCAGCCACGGTCCGGGCCACGCGTCCGGCCACGGCATCGGCGTCACCATCCTTGCCACCGGACCGGCATCCCGCCTGCAGCCCGTCATCGGCGATGGCGGGCTCGGGCCGCAACTGGTGGCCTGGGCCACGGAAACGGGGGCGCCGGAATGACCTTCTCGATCGTCGCCATCGATATCGCAACCGGCGAAGTCGGCGCGGCCGTGGCCTCCAAGTTCCTCGCTGTCGGCAACATCGTGCCCTGGGTCGAAGCCGGCCGCGGCGCCGTGGCGACCCAGGCGCTGTGCAACGCCAGTTTCGGACCCGAGGGACTGGCACTGCTCGGCGGCACGCCGGCTGAGGAGGTGCTTGCTACCCTTCTCGGACGGGATGCCCGTCCCGACCGGCGTCAGATCGGCATGGTGGATGCACGCGGCGGCGCCGCCAGCCACACCGGCAGCGGCTGCCAGCCTTGGGCCGGCCACCGCAGCGGGCCGGGCTATGCGTGCCAGGGCAACTGCCTCGCCGGACCCCAGGTGATCGAGGCGATGGCGGCGGCCTACGAGGCGTCGACCGGACCTTTGCACGCCCGGCTGCTGGCGGCGCTGAGCGCCGGCGACCAATCCGGCGGAGACCGGAGAGGACGCCCGTCCGCCGCGATCAAGGTCAAGCGCAAGGGTGCCGGCTACCAGGGCCTCGGTGACACGGCGCTCGACCTGAGGGTCGACGATCATCCCGCTCCCCTCGTCGAAATGGTCCGCCTGTTCGCGCTGCACGACCTCTATTTCCCCACCGGCATCCAGGAGCGCCTCAGGCTCGAAGGGGCGGTGCTCGCCGAATTCACGACCATCATGCGGAAGTCCGGCTGGCCTGCTCCGGAGACCTCCGGCTGGAGCCCCGCGATGTCCGCCGCGATCGACGCCTTCACCGGCAACGAGAACCTCGAGGAGCGTGTCGATCTCGAGGCGCGGACCATCGACCGTGTTGCGCTCGAGCATCTCCGCTACGTCCACTCACCACCTCCAAGCCGGGATCTTCTGACATGAACCGGGCCTGCGCCTCACGCCGAAATAGCCGACGCACCCTTTCTGGAACCGCACACCACGCCGCGCCAGGCGTCGCCTCGGCACGCCTCGGCGATGCACCGCCCTACACCAACCGACGGATCATCCTCCATGAGCACCAGCACCAGCACCAGCAGCGTAGGCAAAGCGCCACAGAGGCTCGAAGAGCTGCAACTACCGGGCCGCGCGCGGGGCGGCCTCAGTGCACGCGCCGCCGACCTGCGGCTGATTGCCGAGGCTCCGAAGGGCTATCTCGATACGACCCATTTCGACACGGTGCGCTTTCCGCCACCCGACTGGGCGCTCGAAGCGTTCGCCCGATCGGCGGCCGATGGCGAGATGGCCTATAGCGGCTACCGCGGGCACCCGCACGTTCTCGCCGCCGTCGCCGACAATATCACGGCGTTCCTCGGAACGCATGTGAAGGACAGCGAGATCGTTCTTACTCCCGGCACGCAGGCCGGGCTCTTCGGCGCCCTCTCGGCGCTCGTCTCTGAGGGCGATCGGGTGGCGCTGGGTTGCCCGGAATACCTGTTCTCCGAACGCATTCTGCGCTTCCTCGGAGCGCAGATCGCGCCGATCGCGCTCGAGACCTTCGGCAACGCGTCGCCCTCGCTCGATCTCGGACAGCTGGAGGCAGAGTTCCGCGACCGCGGCACCAAGGTCCTGCTGTTTTCGCACCCGAACAATCCGACCGGTGCGGTCTACAGCCGCGAAACCATCGCGGCGATCGCCGCACTCGCC
>NZ_JAQGJL010000350.1 GCF_028290645.1 Devosia sp.
GGGAGGCCAGCGACTTCTGCCGAGCACCGCCATCGCCCAACCTATTGAATTTGCTGCGTTTCAGCACTTGGCATGGTTGCTGCACTGTTAACGGCGAGCCAGACGGCCTGGGGAGGTCGGATGGCTCGGGGACTTAACGGGGACTTGGCGCCATGGAAAATGCGCAGCTCATCGGCCTGTCGCGGCAGATCGCCTTGCAGCGGCAGATGGACGTGGTGGCGAACAATATCGCCAATATCAACACCACCGGTTTCAAATCCGAGCAGACGCTGTTCGAGGAGTACCTGATGCCGGTCGCCCGCGACCGCGACTTCGGCGCCCTTGACCAGCAGTTGAGCTATACCGACGACTGGACCACCATCCACGACATGTCGGGCGGCGCGCTGGTTCAGACAGGCAATCCGCTCGACGTCGCGCTACAGGGCGAAGGCTTCCTCACGGTCCAGACGCCGCAAGGCAACCGCTACACCAGGTCCGGGTCACTCGCCATCGATGCGAGCGGCTTCCTCGTCGACCTCAACGGCAATCAGGTGCTCAGCACCACCGGCCCGATCCATTTCGGGGCCAGCGAAACCGACATCGCCATCGGCGAGGACGGCTCGATCTCCTCGAGCGCCGGCGCCAAGGGCCAACTGCAGCTGGTCGAGTTCACCGACCCGCAGGCGGTCGAGCGCCAGGGCGACAGCCTGTGGTCCGGCGGCAACCCGATCGCCGCCACCTCCACCCGGGTAATCCAGGGCGCCATCGAGAAATCGAATGTCTCGGGCGTCGGCGAGATGACCGAGATGATCCGGGTCCAGCGCGCCTACGAGAGCGTCGCGTCGCTGCTGTCGGAACAGAACGACCAGCGGCGCAGCGCCATCCAGAAACTCGGCAACCTCAACGCCTGATCGGAGCCAATGCAATGAAAGCCCTCTACATCGCTTCGACCGGCATGGCGGCGCAGGAACGCAACGTCGAAGTCATTTCCAACAATATCGCGAACATGCGCACCACCGGTTACAAGCGGGCCCGCGCCGAGTTCCAGGACCTGCTCTACCAGTCCTACCGCCAAGCCGGCTCCTCGACCTCGGAGCAGGGCACCATGGCCCCGGTGGCGGTCGAGGTCGGCTCCGGCGTCAGGACGGCGGCGACGCCGCGGGTGATGAGCCAGGGCACGGTGGCCCCGACTGAGAAGGAACTCGACGTCGCCATCCGCGGCGAAGGCTTCTTCGTCGTCCAGATGCCCGACGGCCGCACCGGCTACACCCGCGACGGCTCGTTCGAGCGCAGCCCCGAGGGCCAGCTGGTCAACGTCGACGGCTACGAGATCCAGCCGGGGATCACCATTCCGGGCAATGCCAACTCGGTCTCGATCAGCCCGGACGGCACCGTCGAGGTGTTCCTCGACAACGATACGACCCCGACCACGGTTGGCCAGCTGCAACTCGCTCGGTTCGTCAACAAGGCGGGCCTTGCCTCCGCCGGCAACAACCTCTTCCTCGAGACCGCCTCGAGCGGCCCGGCGCAGGTGGGAACGCCCAATGCCGCCGGCATGGGTGACCTGCTGCAACAGTATCTCGAAGCCTCGAACGTCAATTCCGTCACCGAAATCGCCGACCTGATCGCCGCGCAGCGCGCCTACGAGATGAACGCCCGCGTCATCTCCGGCGCCGACGAGATGATGCAGTCGACGACCCAGTTGCGCTGACCGGGAGAACCTGAATGCACAAGATCACCCTCCCTGCCCTGTTCGCGCTTCTCGCCACATCGAGCGCGTTGGCGGCGCCGACGCTCCGGGCCGACGTTTCGGTCAACCACGCCGTCGTCACCGTCGGCGACATGTTCGAGGATGCTGGGCTCCTCGCCGAGCGCGCCCTGTTCCGTGCACCGGCCCCCGGCACCACCGGCATCGTCAGCCTCGAAGCGGTGCGCGCCGCTGCGGCCAAGGCCGGGCTCACCGAGTACGCACAGGATGGCCTGCTCTATGTCCGCGTCGAACGCCGCTCGACGGTGGTCGATGCGGCACAACTGACCGGCCTGATCTCGGCGGACCTCGCACAGCGCGGCCTGCTGCCGGCCGGGGTCGAGCTCCGCGCCCGGTTCGATGATCCTGCGCAGAGCTTCAACGCCGAGGCAGTGGACAGGCCGGTGACGCTGACCGCTCTCCGCTACCAGCCCGGCGCTGCGAGCTTTGCCGCCCGCTTCCAGATCGCCGGCGTCGAACTGCCGGTCGACGTGACGGGCAGCCTCGACCTCCTTGTCGAGGCCCCGCATCTCGCCGCTTCGCTAAAGGCCGGCACCGTGCTCGGTCCGGCAGACATCGAGATGAAGCGCGTGCCGCTCGATTTCGCCGACCAGTCCGGGGTGGAAACCATCGCCGATTTGGTTGGCAAGCAACTCCGCCGCAATTCGCGGGAAGGCGTCATGCTGACAACCGCCGACGTCACCGATCCGCTGGCGGTGCGCCGCAATACCCAGGTGACCGTGTTGCTCCGCACCGGCCCGATGACCCTGACCGTGGTCGGCCAGTCACTCGGCGACGCCGTCGCCGGCCAGACGGTGCAGGTGATGAACTCGGTGACGAAGAAAATCCTCAACGGCGTCGCGACCGCCAACGGCGCGGTGGAGATCACCACCGCTGCCGCAAAACTCCAGGTCGCCGGGCTGTGATGGGCGAAAGGACAACAGAGATGAACCCGATGAGACTCGCCGCCGCCCTCGCCCTCACAGCGCTCCTCGCGGGGTGCTCCACCCTCGACAACCTCGCCTCGGTCGGCGAGCAGCCTCGGCTGACGGCAATCGCCGATCCCACCGCCCAGGCCGGCTACCGGCCGGTGCAGATGCCGATGCCGGAGCCGGTGGTCGCGTCGTACCAGCCGAACTCGCTGTTCTCCAACGAGGCGCGCGGCTTCTTCAAGGACCAGCGTGCCCACAAGATCGGCGACATCCTCACCGTGATGGTGACCATCGACGACAGCGCCAAGATGTCGAATTCCACCGACCGCGAGCGGACCTCGTCGTCCGAGGGCAGTATCGGCGGCGTCCTGGGCTCGATCTTCGGCGGCAAGGTCCCGCTGGCCGATGTCGAGGCCTCGGGCAAGATCAAGACGGCCGGCGACCTCGCGGATGGCGGTTCTGGCTCGGTGGACCGCAAGGAGAGCCTCGAGACGCAGGTCGCCGCCGTGGTGGTGCAGGTGCTGCCCAACGGCAACCTGGTGATCGAGGGCCGGCAGGAAGTGCGCGTCAACTTCGAGGTGCGCGAGCTGATCGTCGCCGGGATCGTGCGGCCGGAGGACATCCACGCCGACAATACCATCCCCTCGTCCAAGATCGCCGAGGCCCGCATTTCCTACGGCGGACGCGGCCAGATCACCCAGATGCAGCAGCCGCGCTACGGCCAGCAGATTGCAGACGCCATCCTGCCCTTCTAGGCCCCCATTCCCCATCGCTGCCGGCGCAATCCCCCATTGGTGCCGGCAGCCTCAGGCAGGTTCCAGAATAGAGCCCGCCACCAAGAGGGCGCAGTCTCCCCGGCTGCGCCCTTTCCCCATCTGGGGCGAATAGCGAGGCGAATCGTGAATGGTCCGAGAACGGGAGCGCTGGTGGCGGGCGATCCTGTTTTGGGCTTTCCCTCCTCGTGCCCAGCTACTATTCACCATTCACCACTCACCATTCGCGCTGGTCCTCCCATGTCCGCCAATTCCGCCTTCACCAAACTCGACGCGCTGAGCCGCAAGCTGGAGGCGATCGAGCATGCGCAGTCGATGCTGGGCGTCGACGAGGCGGTGATGATGCCGGTGGGCGGCGGCGAGAAGCGCGCCGAGACCATGGGGGCGCTGGCCGGCATGTACCACGAGATGGCGACCGCGCCGGAGGTGGGCGACTGGCTCGGGGATGCCGAGGCGGAGCCGCTCGACGAGATGCAGACGCTCGCGATTCGCGAGTTCCGCCGCGTCCACACCAACATGACCTGCCTCTCGGCCGACTTCGTGCGCAAGCAGGTCAATGCCCGCATCCGCTGCGAGCAGCTGTGGCGCGAACTCAGGCCCACCGGCGACTGGGCGACGTTCCTGCCGGCCTTCGAGGGCGTCGTGGCTACGGCCCGCGAGGAGGCCCAGCTCCGCGCCGACGTGCTGGGGCTTTCGCCCTATGACGCGCTGATGGAGCAATACGACCCCGGCAACCGGGTGGCGGACGTGGCGCCGGTGTTCGCCGACCTCAAGGTCTTCCTCAAGGACTTCATCCCCAATGCCCTCGCGCACCAGGAGGAGAAGCTGGCGAAGCGCCCGCTGAAGCCCTTGAATGCGCCGTTCGCCATCGACCGGCAGAAGGCGCTCGGCCTCGTGATGATGGAGGCCGTGGGCTTCGATTTCGATCACGGCCGGCTCGACGTCTCGCACCATCCGTTCTGTGGCGGCGTGCCAACCGACATCCGGATGACCACGCGCTACACCGAAGCCGAGTTCCTGACCTCGCTGATGGGTATCCTCCACGAAACCGGCCACGGGCTCTACGAGCAGAACCTGCCGACAGAATGGACGCACTGGCCAGTGGGCCGGGCCCGCGGCATGTCGATGCACGAGAGCCAGAGCCTGTTCGTCGAAAAGCAGATCGCCCGCTCGTCCGAATTCTGGGAATGGGCCCTGCCCCATGTCCGCGACAAGCTCGGCGAAGGGGCCATTGCCGGCTGGGACCTCGAGGACGTGCTGGCGCATGTGCATTTCATCGAGCGCGGCCTGATCCGCGTCGACGCCGACGAGGCGACCTATCCGCTGCACGTCATCCTGCGTTTCGAGATGGAGCAGGACCTGATCGGCGGCAAGCTCGCCGCCAGGGACGTGCCCGAGGCCTGGGACGCCAAGATGCGCGAGTATCTTGGGCTCTCGACCATCGACAACATGAAGGACGGGCCGATGCAGGACGTGCACTGGCCGTCGGGCGCCATCGGCTACTTCCCGAGCTACACGCTGGGCGCCATCATCGCCGCGCAGCTCTGGGCCGCCATCGAGCGCGACCAGCCCAACGTCCGCGACGACATGCGCCACGGCCGCTTCGTCGGCCTCAACGACTGGCGGCAGGAAAAGGTGTGGAGCCAAGCCAGCAAGTACTCGACGCCGGACCTGCTGCAGCGCGCCACGGGGGAGAAACTGAACGCCCGGCACTTCCAGGAGCATTTGACGCGGCGCTATCTCAGCTGATCGGGAGGAAATCGGCCCATGGCCAAGGATCGGCCATCGGTACTGCAGCCGCTGCAGCATCCGACGTTCCGCAAAATCTGGATCGCCAACCTCGTCTCGAGCTTCGGCGCGCTGATCCAGGGCGTCGGCGCGGCCTGGATGATGACGGCGCTGACCAACTCGGTGGACCTGGTGGCCCTCGTGCAGGCGTCGACCGCCTTGCCGATCATGCTGTTCTCGCTGCTCGGCGGCGCCATCGCCGACAACTTCCCCCGCCGCCGGGTGATGCTGGTGGCGCAGTTCTTCATGCTTGCGGTGTCGGCGCTGCTGACACTCACGGCGTGGCTAGGGCTGATCACGCCGTGGCTGCTGCTGACCTTCACCTTCCTCATCGGCTGCGGCGCAGCCCTCAACAACCCGTCATGGCAGGCTTCGGTCGGTGATCTCGTGCCGCGCTCCAGCGTCGGCTCGGCTGTGGCGCTGAACTCGATCGGCTTCAACCTGTCGCGCGCCCTCGGTCCCGCCGTGGGCGGTATCATTGTGGCGGTCGGCGGCGCAGCCGCGGCGTTCACGGTGAACATGGCGAGCTATGTCGGACTGCTTGCGGTGCTGCTGCGCTGGAAGCCTGCGCCGGTGCCGGCCGGGCTGCCGCGCGAGGCGGTTGGTGCGGCAATGGTCGCAGGCCTGCGCTACATTTCGCTGTCGCCGCAACTGGGCAAGGTGCTGGTCCGCAGCTTCATTTTCGGCCTCGCCGCCAGTTCGGTGCTGGCGCTCCTGCCGGTGGTCGCCAATCAGATCCAGGACGGCGGGCCGCTGGTCTATGGCCTGCTGCTCGGCGCCTTCGGCCTAGGTGCCGTCGGCGGTGCGCTGATCAGCGGTCGGCTAGCGGAACGGTTCGCCAGTGAGGCGATCGTCCGGCTGGCCTTCCTCGGCTTCGCCGCCTGCGCCGCCACCACAGGTTTGAGCCCCAGCCCGTGGCTCACCGGCGTCGCTCTGGCGCTGGGCGGCGCGTGCTGGGTGCTGGCGCTCACCCTGTTCAATGTCACCGTGCAGCTATCGACCCCTCGCTGGGTGGTCGGTCGCGCCCTGTCGCTGTACCAGACCGCCACCTTCGCCGGCATGGCAGCGGGCAGCTGGGTCTGGGGGCTGGCGGGCGAGCAGTTCGGCGTGAGCCAGGCGCTGCTGGCCTCGGCCGTTGTGCTGGTGCTCGGCGCTGCTGTCGGCCTCGTGCTGGCCATTCCACCGCGGGTGCTCCTCGATCTCGATCCCGCCAACCGTTGGCAGGAGCCGGAGATCGCCCTCCCGATCGAGCCGCGCTCGGGCCCGATCGTCGTCAGCATCGAATACCGCATCCGCCCGCAGGACGTGCGCGAGTTCCTGCGCGTCATGGCCGACCGCAAGCGCATCCGTATGCGCGACGGCGCCCGCGAGTGGACGCTGCGGCGCGACCTTGGGCAGACCGACATCTGGGTCGAGAGCTACAAGAGTCCCACCTGGACCGAATATGCCCGCCATAACCAGCGCCTCACCCACGCCGACGAGGTGATCGGCGAGCAGTTGCGGAACCTGCATCAGGGGCCGGAACGCCCCGTCGTGCGCCGGATGATCGAGCGCCCACCGAACTGGTTCGCCGCGATTGCGGCCAACAGGACGATCGATCCGCCCTGAGGGACCCTCACCGTCGCGTCCGACGCGCAATGGCACCCGGCCAAGTTGCGCGCAAGAATTTATCCAGCCAGTTTACAAATGTGGATGCGCAGGCCTATCGTCAGCAATCCGGCGGAGGAGTTCCAAGGACCGCCGGGCCATAACAATCGAGGGGAGGACTGCGATGCGTCGTGCGTCGACTATGACTGCTGCCCTGCTGGGCACGCTTCTACTCTCAACTGCCGCCGCTTCGGCCGCCGACATCAAGATCGGCTTCCTGCCCGGCGTCGTCGATCCATTCTACCAGGTCATGCAACTCGGCGTTGAAGCCGCGGCCAAGGACCTCGGAATCGAAGTCGTCACCCAGGTACCGCCCACATGGGGCGTCGAGGCGCAGACACCGATCCTCGATGCGTTGGTTGCCCGTGGCGACCTCAACTACATCATCACCGCGCCGACCGATAAGGACCAGATGGTGGCGCCGCTTCAGGCGGCGCTCGACGCAGGCATCAAGATCATCACCGTGGATACGTTCCTCGGCGACGGTGACTACGCCAACGGTCCGGTGACGTTCCCGATCAGCTATATCGGCTCGGATAATGTCGAGGGCGGCCGCATCTCGGCCCGCGGCCTTGCCAAGGCGATCGGCGGCAAGGGCACGGTCTATATCAACTCGACCAACCCGAACGTCTCGTCGGTCGAGGGCCGCGAGCAGGGGTTCGCCGAGGTGATGAAGAACGAATTTCCCGACATCAAGGTGATCGGGCCGGATTACAACCTCGACGACCAGAACAAGGCGGCACAGCAGACTGCGGCCGTGCTCGAACAGAATCCGGACCTCGCCGGCGTCTTCGGTACCAACGTATTCAGCGCCGGTGGCGCCGGTAACGCGGTGGTCAACGCCGGCCTCGGCGGCCATGTACAGGTTGTCGCCTACGATGCGACGGCTGAAGCCATCGAATTGATGGGCAAGGGCGTCGTCTCGCTGGTCCTCGCGCAGAAGCCCTTCGACATGGGCTACATGGCCGTACAGTTCGCGGCCGCAGACGCGGCGGGCGTGACCAGCCTGCCCAAGCGCGTCGAGACCGGTTTCGCGATCCTCGACAAGGACAACGTCACCGATCCGAACTTCGCGCGCTTCATCTACAAGACGGGCAACTGACCGCTGTCGATGATTGCTGTGCCGGGGACGCTTCGGCGTCCCCGGCACCTCTGTTTTCGAGCATTCCGGGGGCCAAGTGACGGATACCAAGGCAATGTCGGGCTTCGAAGAGCCCTCGCTCTCGCCCAGCAAGCGTTTCATCCTGATGGCGAGCCGGCTCTGGGCCTGGGTGTTCCTCGCGCTGATGATATTGTTCTTCATCATCGCAGTGCCGCTGTTCGGCGGCGCCACGTTCCTGTCAGTCCGCAACAGCCAGAACATCCTCGTCGCCATCGTGCCCGTGCTGTTGCTCGGGCTGGGGCAGACCTTCGTGATCATTTCCGCCGGCATCGATCTCAGCGTCGGCTGGGTGATGAGCCTCGCATCGGTGCTGTCGGCCCACGCGATCCGCGCCTCGTACAATGCCGGGGTCCCATTGTTCCTCGCGGTGGTGCTGGGTTTCCTGGCCGCGGTTGGCGGCGCGGCGCTGGTCGGGCTCTTCAACGGCCTCATCATCGCCAAGCTGAAGGTGCCGGCTTTCATCGTGACGCTCGGCACCTCCTTCATCGTTCGCGGCATGGCGCTGCTGTTTTCCGAGAACACCACGGTGATCGGCCTGCCCGCCGGGATACGCGACTACGGCAACGAGTCGCTGTTCTACTGGGTGCGCGGGGAAGGCGGCGGCTTCTACGTGCTGAACCGGCCCGAGGTCAGCGGCGAGCTGTTGCGCCAGATGGACCGTATCCTCGCCTGGCCGGTAGTGATCACCGCGATCGTGGTGATGCTGTGCATCTTCCTCCTCCGCCGCACTCAGTTCGGGCGGCACACCTACGCTATCGGCGGCAGCATGCAGGCGGCGCTGCGGACCGGCATTCCGGTCGATACGCACATCATCAAGCTCTACATGCTGAGCTCGGCCACCGCCGGCGTCGCGGGGTTCCTCTCGACGCTGCGGTTCACCGCCGGCTCGGCGGTGATCGGCGATGCGCTGCTGCTGAGTTCGATCGCGGCAGTGATCATCGGGGGCGTGAGCCTCTTCGGCGGGGCCGGCTCCATTATCGGCACGGTGATCGGGGCGCTCATCATCGCGGTGCTGACCACCGGATTGGTGATGCTCAACGTGCAGGCCTTCTGGCAGTTCATCGTCGTTGGCGCCGTGGTCATCATCGCGGTGCTGATCGACCAGTCGCGCGACTTGATCCTCGGTCGCCGGGGGAGAGGGTCATGACCGAGCCGGTGCTTTCGATCCGCCACATGGTGAAGCGCTTCGGCGGCCTCGTGGCCGTCAACGACGTCAGCCTCGATATCAATGCCGGCGAAGTGGTGGCGCTGCTCGGCGACAACGGCGCTGGCAAGTCGACCCTCATCAAATGCGTCTCGGGCGTTCACCTCCCCGACGAAGGCGATATCCGCTTCGAGGGCAAGGTCGTGAGCTTCCCCAAGCCGATCGACGCGCGCAGCGCCGGCATCGAGACGATTTACCAGGACCTGGCGCTCGCCAACAATCTCGACGTGCCGGCCAACATCTTCCTCGGCCGCGAGATGAAGAACAGCTATCTCGGCGGGCTCATCAAGACGCTCAATGACAGGCAGATGCTGACCGAATCCGAGGCAAGCCTCGCTGCCCTCGAGATCCAGTTCCCCAGCCTCACCCAGCCGATCGAGAGCCTGTCGGGCGGCCAGCGGCAGGCGGTGGCCATCGCCCGCGCCATCTACTGGAAGGCGCGGCTGATGATCATGGACGAGCCGACCAACAATCTGGGTGTGCCCGAGCAGCACAAGGTGCTCGAACTGATCCGCCGGCTGCGTGACCAGGGCGTGCCTGTGATCCTCATCACCCACACCATGCCGGACGTCTTCGCCGTCGCCGACCGGATCATCGTCATGCATCGCGGTCGGAAGGTGACCGAGAAACGGACCAGCGAGACCAATGCGTCGGAGCTGGTGCAGTACATGGTGGGCGCGCTGGACGACACGCAGGCGCCGGCTGTCTGAGAGCGCCGCGGCACGCCCGCCTCAACTCCCAATCACCATCCGGTTGCCTTCGCTGTCCCGGAACTCCGCAGTGGTGCGGCCCGGCTGCCACGGCGCCTCCTGTAGCTCTGTGACGATCTCGACACCGTTGACCCGCAGCGCCTCAACCGTGCCCTCCACGTCGTCGTCGACTAGAACGAGCACCGGCTCATCGGACGGGGCGTCGTCCTTGCGGCGTATGAAGTGCAATGTCGTCGTTGCCCCGGGAAGCCTCAGTT
Source organism: Devosia sp. (assembly GCF_028290645.1). Taxonomy (GTDB): domain Bacteria; phylum Pseudomonadota; class Alphaproteobacteria; order Rhizobiales; family Devosiaceae; genus Devosia_A. Next base: position 10,200 of record NZ_JAQGJL010000350.1, read on the forward strand.
CGATCCAGCGCCAGCCGCCTGGGCCCATCGGCGCATCGGCCGCGACCTCACAGCCGAGATTGTCGATGTAGAAGGCCTTGGCCCGGTCTTGGTCGAAAACGGGAAGCTCGGCGAACTGGATATGCATGGCGGTTCTCCTGTTGGGCAGCGCCTAGTTGGCGAGAGCTCGGTGCAGCACCTCGGCAAAGTTCTGCGCTTCGGGGCCGAAACCCATGTGATCGCCAGGGAAGGCGACCGGCTCCACTCCCAGCTTGACCGCCAGCGCCGTTCCCATGTCGTAGATCGGCTGGCCCGCGGACTGCTCGCCGAGGCCCACCACCACGATTGGCTGGCCCTTGCGCAATGCATCGATATCCGGGCGGTAAAGCGATAGCGGCATCATGCCGTGCGCCAGCCAGTACTCGAAATTGCCGCTGACCCGCGCGAACGTGTCTGCGGCTTCCGGCGGCACGTCGAACTCGGGCGGTGCCTGTTCGTGGTCGGCATCGTCCTCGAGGCCGTTCATCGAGAAGAACTTGCCCATCGCGGCATCGACGCCCTCGTTGCGGTAGGTCTCGTAGAGCTCCCTGTCGACAGCGATCGCCTCGCTGGGGTCGTCGAGCAGCATGATCGTCGGAGGCTCGTGGGCGACCACGGCACGCACCAGTTGCGGGTATCGCGCCGCGAGGTTGAGCCCGATCTGCGCGCCGCCGCTGGTGCCGAACACAAAGGCCGGACCGCGGCCAAGCGCCTCGATCAGCGTCGCCGCATCGTCGGCCTGGATATCCATGTCGAGTGCCACCGCCTCGCCGTCGAACGTGCTGCGCGAGTTGCCACGCGGATCGTACGCGACGACGGTGTAGCGGTCGGCGAGGTGTTTTGAGAGCTTGGCGAAAACGCCGGCGTCCTGCGGGCCACCCGGAATGATCAGCAGTATCGGGCCAGTTCCCTGAACCTCGTGGTAGATACTGGCGCCCGGCACTTTCAGCGTGGCCGACTTGATCGGATAGGTCATATGAATCTCTCCTGAGGGCCGAGCCTCGGAATGGGCCGAGGACCCTGAACTAGACCGTCCAGTACCGCACTTGCAGGAAACTAGACTGTCCAGTACTCTGGTGTCAACCAAGGTGGTGACTGTTTGTGGAATGGCAAGGTCGATGCGGTCTGAATCGGCGGATGAAGCGGTGGAAGGCGAGAACCGTTCGGCGCGGAAGCGTCGGGCCATCCTCGACGCCGCCACCGAGGTGTTCCTGAAGAGCGGCTATCTCGGCACCAATATGGACGAGATAGCCGCCCTGTCCGAGGTCTCGAAGCAGACCGTCTACAAGCACTTCGCCAGCAAGGAAGCGCTGTTCATTGAGATCGTCAGCACCATGACCACCGGCGCCGGAGACATCGTGCACAACGAGATGCCCGAGTTTGCGGACGGGGGCGACCTGGCGGTGTACCTGCAGGACTATGCGCTACGTCAGCTCACGGTGGTGCTGACGCCGCGGATCATGCAGTTGCGGCGCCTCGTCATCGGCGAGGTGACGCGATTCCCCGAACTGGCGAACGTCCTCTACGAACGGGGGCCGGCGCGCGCCATGGCGACGCTTTCGTCGATCTTCCAGCATCTCGGCGAACGTGGACTGCTCACGATCGATGACCCGGCGGTCGCCGCTTCCCATTTCAACTGGCTGATCATGTCTGCCCCCCTGAACCAGGCCATGCTGCTGGGCGACGCGGCCATCCCCTCGCAGGCCGAGCTTCGCCGCAACGCAGAAGCGGGCGTGCGAGTCTTTCTCGCGGCCTATGGGAAGGCGTGACATGGGCAAAGCCCCAGATGTCCGCCACATTGCCCGGTGCGCCTGTGGAGAAGTCGAACTCGAAATGATCGGCATCCCGATCGTTAGCGTCGTCTGCCACTGCGACGATTGCCAGACGGGCTTCCTCCAGCTCGAGACGCTGCCCGGCGCGACTCCCATCCTCGATGCCGCCTGCGGGACTCCTTGTGTCCTCTATCGCAACGATCGTGTCACCTGCACAAAGGGCGCCGAGCTTCTAGAGGGCCGCAAGATCAGGGAAAGGTCGGCCACCAGCCGGCTCGTAGCCACCTGCTGCAACTCGGCCATGCTCATGCGCTTGGACGACATCCGGCACTGGACCCCGGTCTACCGCGACCGGTTCGTCGGTGATGCCCTAGCGCTCGAGATGCGCATCAACACGCAGTTCAAGCCAGAGGGTATTGCTTTGCCAGCCGATATGGCGAGCCACCCGAGCATTCCGCTGCGATTTATTGCTCGACTGATCAGCGCCCGGATCGCGATGACGCTCGCTTATAGTGCAGCGTCATCGCCGAGCCCTTGCCTTCGCCCTATGTCGACGGCTGGATGTTCTGGTTGATGTGGAAGAGGTTCTTGGGATCGTACTTTGCCTTTAGATCGGCGAGCCTGGGGTAATTGTCGCCGTAGGTCGCCCGGACGCGCGCGTCACCCTCGTCCATCATGAAGTTCGGATAGGCGCCGCTGAGGTCGTAGGGGTGGACCGCGGTCCAGTAGTCATTAGCCCACTGCTTCAAGGCGCCCGCCCGTGCCGGATCCGAGTCGACCCCGACGATGACCATCGACCAACGCGCATCGCGGTAGTTCCAGGCCGTGTCGCCGCTGGCCCGATTGTGAACGGCTCCGTCAATCGGATAGAGATGCATAGCCGAGATGGGGCTCGGCGCGGATGCGACGTGCTCGAGATGCGCCTCAATCGCGGCGTCCGGCAGCGTCTGGACGAAATCGCCCTTCCAGTACCACTGCAGGCCAGTCGGATAGAGAGCGTCGAACATGCTCTGCAGAACCGGGTAGGCAATCGGCCCGGCCCAGTCGATGATCGGGGTAGGCAGCGCCGCGCGGACCGCGTTGACCGCTGCCTCGGCGTTGTCCCCGTTATGCGCGGTGAGCAACACGCACATCTTCTTGCCCCAATGCTCCTCAGGGAACGGGGCTCCCGGCGGCACGGATTGCAGGCCTAGCCAGATGTAGAAGTCCTCGGGCGCGCCCGCCTGGAAATCGCGGTACCAACGCATGACCTCACCGGCGTCGGAGAGGTCGAAAATGATCGGCCCGCCATAGAGCGTCTTTGCCGGGTGCGTCCGGAACAGGAAGCTCGTCACCACGCCGAAATTACCGCCCCCGCCCCGTAACGCCCACATCAGGTCGGTGTTCTCCGTTTCGCTGGCGGTCATGAAGCTCCCGTCGGCGAGAACCACGTCAGCCTCGATCAGGTTGTCGATGGCGAGCCCGTATTGCCGGCTGAGATAGCCATGGCCACCGGACAGCGTGAGACCACCAACGCCGGTGGTCGAAATGATGCCGAAGGGCACTGCCTGGCCGAATGCATGGGTAGCGTGGTCCACGTCTCCGGTGGTGCAGCCGGGCCCGACCCGGACGGTCCGGTTCTTGGGATCGACCCGCACCCCCTTCATTAGCGACAGGTCGATGACCAGGCCGTCATCCACGCTGGCAAATCCGGGTCCATTGTGGCCGCCGCCCCGAATGGCTATCGGGAGGCTGTGCTCGCGGCCGAAATTCACCGCGGTGATGACATCACCGGCATCGGCGCATTGCGCTATCAGCGTCGGCCGCCTGTCGATCATCCCGTTATAGAGCTTGCGGGCGCCGTCATAGGCAGTGTCGGTGGCGCGGATGACGGTGCCCCTGAGATCGGCGGCGAACTTCGTGATATCCTCGTCCTGCATGGTGTTTCTCCCGGATTTGAGCGGCCCCAAACCGAAGGGCCACGCTATCGGGCGCGCCGGCCGGCATGAATGTCCAATCGTCCGGTTTCATTGCTCCGGCGTCCTAAGCCGCAAGCAGCAAGTCAGACACACCGATCGCCCTTGCCTCACCCAATCGCATCGGGGATAGTCGGACATATCTCGAAGAGCATTTTGAACGGTGTCGCGGAAATTTCTGCCGCGGGGAGTACCGAGGAATGGATGTTCTTTCGGACGTGCTTGCGGCAGTTCGCCTGACTGGCGCGATCTTCTTTGACAGCACTTTCCGCGAACCCTGGGTCGCCGAAGCACCGCGAGCCTCGGTCATTGCCGCCAAGGTGATGCCGGATTCCCAGTACGTCTTTTTCTTTCACACCCTGCTGGAGGGCTCGTGCTGGGTGGAGATGACCGATGGCTCTGCCGAGCCGCTACGGCTCGAGGCGGGGGACATCGTAGCGTTTCCGATGGACGATGCGCACGCCCTTTGTTCGGCCATCGGCATGCGGGCCAAGCCGGATCTGGCCGCCTATCACCATCCGATCGACCGCCAGTTGCCCTATGTGGTCAATGAAGGCTCCGGCGCAGGCTCCTGCCGGTTCGTCTGCGGCTATCTCGGCTGTGACATCCGGCCGTACAACCCGTTCATCAGGTCGCTGCCCCGGGTCCTCCACGGACGAGGGACCGCCAACCAGGGCTGGCTCGTGAACCTGGTCCACCATGCGGTTTCCGAGACACAGCGCGGCAACCCGGGCGGCGAGACCGTGCTAGCAAAGCTTGCCGAACTGATGTTCGTGCAGGTGATCCGGGAATATGTGGAGGGCCTGCCGGGCGACGCTCGCGGCTGGCTCTCGGGCCTCAGGGACCCGCATATCGGGCAGGCTCTGAGGCTGATCCACGGCCAGCCCGCAACCGATTGGACGCTGGATGGACTGGCGCGCTCGGTCGGGCTGTCACGCTCGGTGTTCGCCAACCGCTTCACCCACTATGCCGGCGATTCTCCGATGCAGTATGTGGTGCGCTGGCGCATGCAACTGGCCGCGCGGCTGCTGGAAAGTCCCAGCGTCAGCATCGCGCAGGCCGGCGCGCAAGTCGGCTATGACTCCGAAGCAGCATTCAACCGCGCCTTCAAGAAGGTCGTCGGGCTGCCGCCCGGCACCTGGCGAAAAGGCCGGCTCAACTCCAGCAGTGCCCTATCCCCAAACTGAGGCGGGCACCCGCAATAAGGAGGCCCGCATCGCTGCGGGCCTTCTTTTACTCGTCGCGGTACACCTTTTCGCGCCGCTCGTGCACCTCCTGGGCCTCCAGGGAGAGCGTGGCGATGGGCCGGGCGTCGAGCCTGGCGATGCCGATCGGATCGCCCGTTTCTTCGCAATAGCCGTAGGTGCCGTCTTCGATCCGCTTCAACGCCGCGTCGATCTTCGAAATCAGCTTGCGTTGACGATCGCGAGTTCTGAGTTCGAGAGCGCGGTCGCTCTCCGAAGAGGCCCTGTCGGCCATGTCCGGATGGTTCTGGCTCTCTTCCTGCAGATTCTCGAGCGTTTCGCGGCTCTCTCGGAGGATTTCCTCCTTCCAGTGCTCCAGCTTGTGCCGGAAGTACTCCCGCTGGCGCGGGTTCATGAACGGTTCGTCCTGACTAGGTCGGTATTCAAGGACTTCAGTCGACATTCTGTCTCGATTCCAAAACGCCCCTAATGAGCGGCCTTATAGTGGCGCAAGGGCTTGTTCTGCAAGCGTTCAAAAGGTTGGTGATTAACACGTGAGCAGGTTGCTCCCGATTGCGTCAGGCAGGGTACAGTCCGCGCTTGGCCAGTTCGACCCGGGCCCGGAGCTCGATATCGTCGAGCAGAGCGTCCAGTCCCGGCTCGCTGTGTTCCCGCGCCTGCGACAATACAGCCATCAGCTGGTTCAGGCGTCCCTCGGCCATTCGGCCTACCAGCAGGTCGCCCCGCAGCCCCTCGAGCGTGTCGATGAGCTGGGTGCCGCGGCGCACGATCTTCCTGCGCTTGAGCAGCGGATCTTCAACGGCCTGCAGCGCCAGCAGCAAATCGAGCGAGGTGGCGGCGGCGATGCTGGCGGTGGGGCGGGCCTCTTGGGCCTGCGCCCCCTGCCCGATCTCGAACGCCGCGCCCGACGACGCGCGGCCGGCGGCCGGCCGCCCCGTCACGTTGCCCACCCGCGCATTGTTGTCGATCCGCACCGGACTCACCCTGCCCTTGTCGCCTAGTCGGCAAAATCTGCCGTCAGCAGTTAAGCAAAGGTTAATCTGCCCGGCAGGAGTTGCCGCGCATGCCGGGAATAGACCATCCGTCTGAAATATTCATACGGTATTTCAATGCACTAGCTGCATCCAGACGACTTGGCACGGAATTCGCAACATCCCTGCTGATCGCGGCGCATGGGGATGTGCCGCACCTCCGGGGACTGCCAGATGGCCAAATTCAATCTCAAGCGCGCCCTGTTCGGCCTGATGGCCGCGGTGCTGCTGGTACCGCAGCCGAGCGCGACCTACGCCGCCGCCGCCCGCATCAAGGACGTCGTCAACATCGAGGGCGTGCGCGACAACCAGCTGGTCGGCTACGGCCTCGTGGTCGGTCTCAACGGCACCGGCGACGGGCTCAACAACTCGCCCTTCACCAAGCAAAGCCTGCAGGCGATGCTGGAGCGGCTGGGCGTCAACACCCGCGGCGAAAACATGCGGACGGCGAACGTCGCCGCCGTGATGGTGACGGCCAACCTCTCGGCTTTCGCGACGCAGGGCTCGCGGCTCGACGTCAACGTGGCGGCGCTGGGCGACTCTTCGAGCCTCCAGGGCGGCACGCTCCTCGTCACCCCGCTGCTCGGCGCCGACGGCGAGGTCTACGCCATTGCCCAGGGCTCGGTGACCATCAATGGCTTCTCGGCGGAGGGCGACGCTGCCTCGGTCGTCTCGGGCGTTCCTACCACCGGCCGCATCTCGTCGGGCGGCCTGATCGAGCGCGAGATTGGCTTTGTGCTCGGCGCGCAACGCACGTTGCGGCTGGCGCTGCGCAACCCGGATCTCACCACCTCGCGGCGCATCGCACTCGCCATCAACGACTTCATCGGCATTCCCTGCGCGACACCCGAGGATCCGGCGACCATCCGCCTCAACCTGCCGCGCAACTTCAACGGCAACATCGTCGACCTGCTGACCGACATCGAGCAGCTGGTGGTCGAAACCGACCTCCCCGCCAAGATCATCATCGACGAGAACTCCGGCATCATCGTCATGGGCAAGGACGTGCGGGTTTCGACCGTCGCCGTGGCCCAGTCGAACCTCACGGTGACCATTGCCGAGAGCCCGACCGTGGTGCAGCCGAACGCGCTGAGCCTCGGCCAGACCGCGGTCGAGCCGCGTACCGACCTCAGCGTCAACACCACCGAGACCAATCTCGCCGTGGTCCGGGAGTCGGTGAGCCTCCAGGAACTGGTGGACGGCCTCAATGCGCTCGGCATCAGCCCGCGCGACCTGATCGCGATCCTGCAGGCCGTGAAGGCCTCGGGCGCGCTGCAGGCCGAGATCGAGGTGCTCTGATGCTGAGTTCCCCTGCTTCCCTCGGCACGCGCGCAGGCAGCGATGCCGGTAGCTCGCTCTCGCCCGCTCGGATGGGACATCTTCGCGAGCAGGCCAAGGACCTTGAGGGGATCTTCCTCAACACCTTGATGAAGGAGATGTTCTCCTCGCTGAAGACCGACGAGAGCTCGATGGGCGGCGGCTTTGCCGAGGAGACGTGGCGCGGCATGCAGGCCGAGCAGATGGCGGACGCCATCGCCCGATCCGGCGGCGTCGGGCTTGCCGACGCGCTACTCCCCGACCTTATCGCGGCCCAGGAGGCCGCCCAGAACCCGATCAATCCAACGACCAAGCCCATCGGAGTTATTTGATGCTGACCAATGCCGCCGAGCGCCTCGCTGCCCTCGATTCCCTCCCAGCAGCCGAGCTCTGCGCCCTCGCCATGGACACGCTCGAGAGCCTGGTCGTGGTGCTGAACCAGGAGACCACCCTGCTCCGCGCCGGGCGCGCCAGGGACGCCAGCCAGTTGACGGCCGAAAAGACTCGGCTGGCGCAGGACTACATGGGCTACGCCCGCTCGATGCAGCGCCAATCGACGCGGCTGAGGGCCGAGGCGCCCGAACTGGTGGAGGCGCTGTTGGCCGGCCACGACAAGCTGGCGACGCAAATGGCCGATAACCTGCGCGTCATCGCCACCGCTCGTTCGATCACCGAGGATCTGCTCACCGACGTGGCGAAGGCGATCAGCGCCAGGGCCCGCCCCAAGACCTATGGCGCCAACGGCGAACTTGCCGGACAGCCGCCGCAGGTAGCAAGCGGCGTATCGATCAACCGGGCACTGTGAGCGGCGCAATTTGCACCAAATTGCTGGAGCCCGTGAAAGCGCGGTGAAAGCTCGACCCGGCATCCTTGCCAGCTAATTGGCAATTGGGATGCCGGTCATGAGCGCCAGGATAGCGCCAGAACCGATCAGTACGGGACTGGGAGCGGTCGGGGACTATCGTTCCCGCAGGATGCTCGGCGATTCCTACGCGGCGCCGGACGCTCCGGATACCCCGCAGCCACCTCCCCCGCAGAACGCTCCAGCACAGCTGCCAGCGCCGGTTCCGGCGCCGCCCCCTGCCCCGGGCTCGGCCTTTGCCGCTGCGCTTCTCTCCGGACAAGTGCCGCCAAAGCGGACGGGGGAGCGCGAGATCATCCTCCGTCTCGGCAGCACCGACCTGCCCGCGCAGGGGTCGCTGGCGCTCCACGACCGGCTGGTCTGATACGCCCTCGATTCTGCGGCGCCCGGCCGGCATTTCCTAATTGCGTACCGCATGGGCAGCAGTCGGCAATAGCTGCCGATCAGGCAATTTTACACGTAATATCAGCACTCTAGGGTTGAGGCTCGGCCGCTTCCGAATGAAAAATTAACTGCACCGGGAAGCATCTCGTTAACCATTCCTAAGCGGCCCGCGGCTAGGATCACGATCAATCTCAGGACGAGATTATCGAAATAGCCAGAAGGGATTCCCCATGCCGGAAGTCAACCTGTCAAAGGCGGTTCGCTCGAACCTCCTGAGCCTCCAGTCCACCGCCGCCCAGATGGCAAAGACGCAGGAGCGTCTCGCAACTGGCCTGAAGGTGAACTCGGCTCTCGACAACCCAACCAACTTCTTCACTGCCGCGTCGCTGAATAGTCGTGCGTCCGACATGGCCAATCTGCTGGACTCCATGTCCAACGGTATCAAGACCATCGAGGCGGCCGACAATGGCCTGACCTCGATCACCAAGACGGTCGAGTCGATGCA
>NZ_JAQGJL010000003.1 GCF_028290645.1 Devosia sp.
TTCGATCGCGGTCATGATCCGCGCCGATTCCTCCAGCAGACCAAGATGATCGAGCATCAGCGCGGCCGACCAACTCGCGGCGATGGGGTTGGCGATGCCCTTGCCGGCGATATCGGGGGCCGAGCCGTGGACGGGCTCATACATGGCCTTGCGCTTGCCGGTGACCGGATCGGGCGCGCCGAGAGCGGCGGAGGGCAGCATGCCGAGCGAGCCGGTGAGCATGGCCGCGACGTCGGACAGGATATCGCCGAAGAGGTTATCGGTGACGATGACGTCGAATTGCTTAGGATTGCGCACCAGCTGCATGGCGCAATTGTCGGCGAGGATGTGGTTGAAGGCGACGTCGGCATAGTCCTTGGCGACGGTACGCACCACTTCGTCCCAGAGCACACCGGACTTCATGACGTTCTTCTTGTCGGCGGAATGGAGCTTCTTGCCGCGCGTGCGGGCAAGGTCGAAGGCGACGCGGGCGATGCGGTCGATCTCGTAGGTCTCGTAGACCTGGGTATCGACGCCGCGCTTCTGGCCGTTGCCGAGATCGGTGATGGTCTTGGGCTCGCCGAAATAGACGCCTCCGGTGAGCTCGCGGACGATCAGGATGTTGAGGCCCTCGACCAGCTCGCGCTTCAGCGAGGAGGCATCGGCGAGCGCCGGGTAGCAGATGGCGGGGCGGAGGTTGGCGAAGAGCTGCAGATCCTTGCGGAGGCGGAGCAGGCCCGCTTCCGGGCGCTGCTCATAGGGCACCTTGTCCCACTTGGGACCGCCCACCGCGCCGAAGATCACCGCATCGGCCGCCAGCGCCTTCTGCATGTCCTCCTCGGAGATGGCCTCGCCATGCTTGTCATAGGCGCAGCCGCCCACGAGGCCACTGTCGAAGGTGAAGTCCGTCTCGCCCTGGCTGTTCAGCCAGGCGATCACCTTCTCGACCTCCTTCATGATCTCGGTGCCGATCCCGTCGCCGGGGAGGAGGAAGAGCTTCTGGGCCATGATGGGGTCTCGTGGGGGGTTAGGACGTGGCGCCATCGAGGCGCTTCTGCATGAAATGGCGGCGGGAGCCGCGGGGATGGTCTTCGATGGTGCCGAACACGGCATAGCCCAGCGCCTCGTAGAAGGCGGGGGTCTGGAAGCTGAAGGTGTCGAGCCAGATGCCGATGAGTCCGCGCTCGCGGGCGAACGCCTCGGCCCGCTGCATCAGTGCGCGGCCGTGGCCCCGGCGCCGGAGGTGCTCCGGAATGAAGACGAACTGGATGATCAGCCAGTCATAGTCGACATAGCCGGCGAGGTCCCCGGCGCTCTCACCGGTCGTCGGGTCGGGCAGGGAAATGAGAAAAGGCTGGAACTGGGTCCTGCCGACCAGGGCACTGTTATGGGCCACCAGCGGGTGGACCACACGATCGATCTCGGTGGGCGCGGGGTCGAGCTTGAAGACGGTCTCCACGGCGGCTCCGCTCAGCTTCCGTGCGCGCCGAGGCGGGCGGTGACTTCGATCTCGACCTTCATTTCGGGCCGGGTGAGGCCGCAGACCAGCATGGTGGCGGCGGGCCGGATGTCGCCGAAGATCTTGCCGGCGACGTCGACCAGCGGGTCGTAGTAGGCCATGTCGGTGATGTAGTAGCGGACGCGGACCACGTCCTTGATCGAGCCGCCGGCCTCCTCGAGGGCATGGGTGATGGTCGAGAAGGCGTTGCGCGCCTGCTGCGCCGCGTCATCGGGCATCACCATGGTCTTGTAGTCATAGCCGGTGGTGCCCGAGACATAGACCATGCTGCCATCGACGACGGCGCGCGAGTAGCCGATCTTCTGTTCGAACGGCGAGCCCGACGAGATGTGGAGCACCATGGCGGGGCCCCGGCTCAGAGCCAGGGCCGGCTCTGGCCCATCTTTGCCTCGAAGGTGGAAATCGCCGGATCGGATTTCAGCGTCGCGGCGATGTCGTCGAGGCCTTCGAGCAGGGTTTGCTTGCGCGACGGATCGATATCGAAATGCAGCGTGCCGCCATCCGGCCCCTTGATGGTCTGGGCTTCGAGGTCGATGGAGATGGTGGCGTTCGAGCCGCGCTCGGCATCGTCCATCAGCAGCGCCAGCTGCTCGGGGGTGACAACGATGGGCAGGATGCCGTTCTTGAAGCAGTTGTTGTAGAAGATGTCGGCGAAGCTGGTCGAGATGACGCAGCGGACGCCGAAATCGAGCAGCGCCCAGGGGGCATGCTCGCGCGACGAACCGCAGCCAAAATTGTCGCCGGCGACGATGATCTTCGCCTGCCGGTAGGCGGGCTTGTTGAGCACGAACGCCTCGTTCTCGGTGCCATCGTCGTTGTAGCGCATCTCGGAGAACAGGGCCGAGCCGAGACCGGTGCGCTTGATGGTCTTGAGGTACTGCTTGGGAATGATCATGTCCGTGTCGATGTTGATGATCGGCAACGGCGCGGCGACACCAGTGAGGGTCGTGAACTTGTCCATGGCAAATGCCCCTTTCGGTCGGTGGCTGTAATGGCGCAATGGGGGGCGGGAATCAAGTCGGACGTAGGGTGGACGCCTCAAGCGGACGGGCAATGGCATCGAAGCGTGGGCAATCCCCACCCTCAGTCCTCCCCACAAGGGGGAGCGAGGCGCAAGCACAAAGGGTGGGGGTGGCCCACGCTCGAACAGTGGAGGTTTGTTAACCTACGCGGCGAGGCTCGTATCCGCGGCCACGCCAAGCATCAGGTTGAGGTTCTGCACCGCCGCTCCCGAGGCACCCTTGCCGAGATTGTCGTAGACTGCGACGAGCACGGCCTGGGCCTTCTGGTCGTTGGCGAAGACGTGGAGGCGCATGCGGTTGGTGTCGTTGTAGAGCTCGGGGTTGAGCTCGGGGCTCCGCTCGAGCTCGGCGAGTGGGGCGACGTCGACGAAGCTCTGCGGGATCGCGGCGAAATGGTCAGCGATGGCGGCGTGGAGTTCGGCGCCCGTGGGGACTTTGGGCAGCGTCCAGAGCTGCAGCGGCACGGCGGTCACCATGCCCTGACGGAAATTGCCGACCGCCGGGGTGAAGAGCGGCGTGTGCGCCAGCTTCGCATAGGCCTGCAGCTCGGGCAGGTGCTTGTGCTTGAAGGTGAGGCCGTAGAGCATGAACTCGTTGGCGATCTCGCCTTCCTGCTCATAGTCCTCGATCATGGCGCGGCCGCCGCCGGAATAGCCGGAGATGCCGCTGACCGTCACCGGGAAATCGGCAGGAGCGAGCCCCGCCTCGATCAGCGGCCTAAGCGTCGCGATGGGGCCCTGCGGCCAGCAGCCGGGGTTGGCGACGCGTCTGGAATTGGCGATGGCGGCGGACTGGGCCCGGTCCATTTCGGCAAAGCCATAGGTCCACCCCTCGGCGATCCGATGCGCCGTCGAGGCGTCGATCACCCTGGTGGTGTCGTTCTCGATCAGCGAGACGCTTTCCCTGGCCGCATCGTCGGGCAGGCAGAGAATGGCGACATCGGCGAGGTTGAGGAGGCGCTTCCGCTCATCGAGGTCCTTGCGCTTGTCCTGCGCGATGGAGATCACCTCGAGGTCGCGGCGACCGGCGAGGCGCTCGCGGATCTGCAGACCCGTGGTACCGGCTTCGCCGTCGATGAAGATTTTCGCGACCATGTGAGGCTCCCATCCAAGGGGGTAATGCGCGCGACATATAGGGGTTGCCTCCGTCCCGTGCAAAGGCTTTGGTGGCGCCAATTCTTACCTACGAGAGGCCGAAATGACCCCGCACAACCATGCCAAGCCCGGCGACTATGCCGAAGCCGTGTTGCTGCCCGGCGACCCGCTGCGCGCCAAATGGATCGCCGAGAATTTCTTCGCGGACGCGAGGCTGGTCAACTCGGTGCGCAACTGCCTCGGCTATACTGGGACCTGGAAGGGCAAGCCCGTCTCGGTGCAGGCGAGCGGCATGGGGCAGCCGTCGCTTTCGATCTATGTACACGAGCTGATCAACGTCTATGGCGTGCAGAAGCTGATCCGGGTGGGCACCTGCGGCGGGCTCAACGCCAAGGTGAAGGTGCGCGACCTGATCATCGCGCAGGGGGCGACGACGGATTCCGCGATCGTCCGCGACGCATTCACGCCGTTCAATTTCGCCCCCATCGCCGATTTTTCGCTGCTGCGCTCGAGCGTCGAGCGGGCGGAAGCGGCGGGGATGCGCTACCACGTGGGCAACATGCTCTCGTCCGACATCTTCTATCACATCGAGCCGGGCCTTGCGGGCTATGGCAGGCTGCCGGCGCACGGCATCCTCGGGGTCGAGATGGAGGCGGCGGCGCTCTATACGCTGGCAGCGCGGTTCGAGCGGCAGGCGCTGGCCATCTGCACGATGACCGATTGCCTCATCACCCATGCCGAACTCAGCGCCGAGGACCGGCAGTCCTCGCTCAAGGAGATGATCACGCTGGCGCTCGATACAGCGGTCGGGGCTTGAGCGTGCTTCGATCGGCGAATCACGTTGTTCACAAAACTATCCGTGATGCCCACAGGCGTGCCACAATGGCTGTGAAATTGCTTCAACGCGGGAACCGATCCGCAGAATGCTCGTTGCACAAGGTTACTGAAAAGGCATCTGAGGGGAGGCCAGATTGGATACCCATACGCTCATCGAACATCGCGACATCCAGAACTGGGTAAAGGCCCGGATGGGCCAGCCGGCCATCCGGCGCGTGCCCGATCCGACAGGCCGGATTCGCGCCCGGCTGGCGCTGAATTTTGCTAGAAAAGAGGCCCCGACCGAGACCCCCAGCCAGGACGACGGTATGAGCCCCTGCTCGTGGACGGCTTGGCTGGCAGAACTCGACCGGCAGAACCTGGCGCTGCGCGTCAGCGACAAGGCGGCATTCGAGTTCGTCGAGCGGCGAGGGATGAATTAGCGCTGCGGAACCGGAGCCCCGTGGTGCAACGCCCCGGGGATCGAAGTTCACCGGGCGATTGGGGCGGACGCTTCCCGGCTCGATACAAATAGCTAGTCGGACCCAGCGCAGGCAGCAAACGATTCTTTGTGCCGTCACGCGCGCGCCCCGAACCCTCCTGACAATTCAACGACATACAACCTGCGAGCGGGGTTGGAACCGCGAGCGGCTCCGCCCACTTAAGGTAAGGCCAGTTTCCGGGTAAGCTGCCAGACGAAGAAGACCAGAAAGGCGATGAACATGACGCAGGTCCTCACCAAGCACGACGAAATCCGCCAATGGGCTGTCGCCCGCTCGGGCAACCCGGCGATCGAGGATCGCTCGACCGGGATCGGCGGTCCGCCGGTGCTGAGGATACTGTTCGACCAGCAGGCGCTGAATGCCGGCGAGAACCAGTATACCGACCGGCCGGGCGGCCTGGACCTGGTCGACTGGAGCGAGTGGTTCGAGCACTTCGACGGGCAGAAATTCGGGCTCCTGGTCGAGGACGAGCGCCCCGGGGTGCTGGACGACTACTACGAATTCGTGCCGCGGGATGGGAACCAGCGGGACTGATCAGCCATGGGCATCGAGGCAACAGGGGGCCTTCAGCCGTCCTTGTCCGCCGCCGCTTCTATCGCCTCCATGTCCTCATCCGAGAACCCCAAATGGTGGCCGATCTCGTGAACGAGGACGTGGGTGATGATGGCGCCGAGGGTCTCGCCGTCCTCGCTTTCCGACCAGTAATCGAGGATGGGGCGGCGATAGAGCCAGATCTGGTTGGGCAGTTGCCCGGTATAGCCCGCGGCGCCGCCCTGCGGCAGGCCGACGCCGCGGAACAGGCCGAGGATATCGAACTCGGACTCGAGCTCCATTTCCTTGATGGTGTCGTCGTCGGGAAACTCCGCAACGACGCACGGAACCTCCCCCGCCAATGCCTTGAACTCGGCCGGCAGCGCTGCAAAGGCCGCCGCTGCCATCTGCTCGAAATCGTCGAGGGATGGCGCGGTGCGGTCGGTCCAGGGGTTCATGAGCGGTGAATTGTGAATGGTGAATGGTGAATGGCGCAGAGGCGCTGGCCGACGCCATTCACCATTGCCAATTCACCATTCACGGCCTTCAGTTCCACTCGCGGATATCGACGAAATGCCCGCTGATCGCGGCGGCCGCAGCCATGGCCGGCGAGACGAGGTGCGTGCGGCCCTTGAAGCCCTGGCGGCCCTCGAAATTGCGGTTCGAGGTCGAGGCGCACCGCTCCTGCGGCTTGAGCTTGTCGGCGTTCATCGCAAGGCACATCGAGCAGCCCGGCTCGCGCCACTCGAAGCCGGCTTCCTTGAACACCAGGTCGAGGCCCTCGGCTTCCGCCTGTTCCTTGACGAGGCCGGAGCCCGGCACGACCATGGCGTTGACGCCGGCCGCGACCTTCTTGCCGGCCACCACCTTGGCGGCAGCGCGCAAATCCTCGATGCGGCCATTGGTGCATGAGCCGAGGAAGACGCGCTCCACCGAGATGTCGGTGATCTTGGTGCCGGGCTTCAGGCCCATGTACTCGAGCGCCCGCCACTTCGACGCCCGCTTGTTGGCGTCCTGGATGTCGTCGGGGTTGGGTACGACGCCGGTGACCGAGATGACGTCCTCGGGGCTCGAGCCCCAGGAGACGATCGGCGGGAGTTTTGCGGCGTCGAGGATCACCACCTTGTCGTAGTGCGCGTCGGCGTCGGAGTGGAGCGTCTTCCAGTACTCGACCGCCATGTCGAAGGCCTCGCCCTTGGGGGCGCGCGGGCGATCCTGCACGTAGGCGAACGTCGTCTCGTCGGGGGCGATCAGCCCGGCGCGGGCGCCGCCCTCGATGGTCATGTTGCAGATGGTCATGCGGCCTTCCATCGACAGCGCGCGGATGGCTTCGCCGGCGAACTCGATGACGTGGCCGGTGCCGCCGGCGGTGCCGATCTCGCCGATGATGGCAAGGATGATGTCCTTGGCGGTGACGCCGGGCGGCAGCTGGCCGTCGACGCGGACCAGCATGTTCTTGGCCTTCTGCTGGATCAGCGTCTGGGTGGCGAGCACGTGCTCGACTTCCGAGGTGCCGATGCCGTGGGCCAGCGCGCCGAACGCGCCATGCGTCGAGGTGTGGCTGTCGCCGCAGACGATGGTCATGCCGGGCAGCGTAAAGCCCTGTTCCGGCCCGACGATGTGGACGATGCCCTGCCGCCGATCGAAGGCGTCATAGTACTCGATGCCGAAATCGCGGGTGTTCTCGGCCAGCGCCGCGATCTGCGTTACGCTCTCCGGATCCGGATTGGGGAGGCTGCGGTCGGTGGTCGGCACATTGTGGTCCACCACGGCCAG
Source organism: Devosia sp. (assembly GCF_028290645.1). Taxonomy (GTDB): domain Bacteria; phylum Pseudomonadota; class Alphaproteobacteria; order Rhizobiales; family Devosiaceae; genus Devosia_A. The sequence goes on from NZ_JAQGJL010000003.1 coordinate 7,241, forward strand.
TGTCCGTTCGGGATGGCGGACCCTGCGGCCGGCGAGGCGGAGGCCCTCGAAGGCCTGCGGGCTCGTCACCTCGTGGACCAGGTGGCGATCGATGTAGATAAGGCTGGTCCCGTCCTCGTTGTTCGAAACAAGGTGATCGTCCCAGATCTTATCGTACAGGGTTCTGCCGGCCATTTTGCTGGAGGTTCCACTCGGGGGTTAGGAGTACCGGGGGGTTCTAAGCCCCGCTCGCCTCTTAGGTCAAGTTGGCCGAAGGTGTGCCGGCTACAAGGGGACCATGCGCCGGGGCGCATCGGCAAGGCCGCGAACCCGGAAGGCGCCCCATAGCGTGGTGTCGATGCCGATATTGCGGTGGCTCCAGAACGCGATGGCGAATTGCGCGACGCCGCGGGACAGCGCGTTGACTGCGGCGGCGCCGAGGAGGCCGAAGGCCGGGATCACCGCCAGCTCGACGACGAGGCCAATCAGCATGATGCTGCCCCAGATCCGCACATAGGCCCGCTCGTGGCCGGTCATCATCATGACGATGCGCGAGGGCCCGGTGGCAGCGTCGAAGAGCAGCCCGACGCTCAAGAGGATCAGCACCCAGTAGCCTTCCGCCGAATGCGCGCCGAACAGCGCCAGCAGCGCGTCGCCGAAGACCAGGTAGCCGACGAACACCACGAGGGAGAACAGGAAACCGGCCCAGGCGCAGAGCGCGGTGATCGCCTGCGCCTGCTTCATCTCCCCGGCATGGTAGTGGCGGGCGACCATCGGGGCGACGACGAGGGTGATGGCGAACATGAACAGGGTGAGGAGGCCTGCGGTGCGGAAGGCGTTGAAATAGATGCCGGCCGCCTCGGCGGTGACGAGGAGGCCGATGAAGATGGTGTCCATGTTGAGCGCGGCGGCGTCGATCACCGTGCCGAACAGGAACCAGCGGCTCGCCGTGCCATTCTCGCGCCAGTAGGGCCGCAGCGCGCCGAAGCCGGGGGCGATCTCGTAGCGGCGGAGACGGGCAAGCCCGTATTGCAGGGCGAGCGCGAGGGCGAGGAGCAGCGCGGTGAGCAGCAGCGCCTGCCAGCCGCTGAGTGGGGCGCCGAGGGCGAACAGCGCGACGACGGCGAGCGGGGTAAGTACCCGCCACAGGATGTCGCGCGGCGTCAGCGCGGTCCACACCGAGCCCTGGGCGCGGAGCGCCGAGGACCAGTATTCGGCAAAGGCCATGGGGAGGATCAGCGCCGCGGCGGCATAGAGGTGCCAGCTGGGGAGGTGGAGGATCGCGTCCATGACCGCAGCGCCGGTGAGGGTGACAGCCGAGAGCGCGATGCCGGCAAGGAGGGTGAGCGCGCCGCCCGAACGCAGCGCTTCGAGTGCCTTGTCATGGCGGCCGGCGACCTCCTCCTCGGGCCAGTAGCGCAGGATCGCCGTCTGCTGGCCCACCGAGGCGCCGATGGCGAGCACGGTTGCGAGGCTGAGGCCGAAGGCGAAATAGCCGTACTCGGTGCCGCCCATGGTGCGGGAGAGGACGACATACATCAAATAGGTCAGGCCGGCGGTCGCCACCTTGATCAGCAGCGAGACCAGCGAGCGGCTGAGGCCGGTGCGCAGCAGCGCGCGAAGGTCGGGGGAGGCGATAGACATAGTGAGGCCGTCGAAGTGGATCTGGTCCGACTATGGCAGGGGGATGCTCACAACGTCTTACCGTCCGCCCCCCATGTCGTTCACACTCGACAACCGGTGATGCCGGACGCAGACTTGCAGTCGCGCCGGAAGGCCGGGGGAGTTTGGCGATGAATGAAGCGCCGGTTTTCGATACGCGCGCGGCGCTGATTGCCCGGGCGCAGGGGTATCAGTCGACGGAACCGAGCTTTGCGCGGTTCCTCAAGGCGGTGGCCGAGGCCACCGACCCCGAGGACCTCGCCATGTATTCGGCGGAGGAACTGGAGGCGCGGTTCCGCAAGTCCTACGGCCGGCTCGGGAAGCGCGAGCTGGCGAACCACAATGTCTATGTGGTGCCGCCGGAACGGCTGGGCGAGGCCGAGATCGTCGAGGTATTCTCGGCCGACATGCCGTTCATCGTCGACAGCGTGCTCGCGGCGATCCGGGCGCGCGGCGGGGTGATCCGGTTCATCGCGCACCCGATCCTCAAGTTCGACCCGGCGACGTACCGGGTGCTCGACGCCCCGTTGCCGGGCAGCCGGCTCGAGAGCTTTCTCCATATCGAGATCGATCCCCTCGCCGATATCGTCCAGCGCGAGGCGATGAAGGGCGAGATCGACGATACGCTGACCGATGTCGGCCGGGCCGTCGCCGGCTGGCGGCCGATGCTGGCAAGGGTCAAGCGGGTGATGTCGGAGTGGCATGCGCATGCGCCCAAGGCACCGCCGGCGCAGGTGGCCGAGGCGATGCATTTCCTCGGCTGGCTGGCCGAGCACAATTTCACCTTCCTCGGGATGCGCGAATACAGGCTCGAGGGCGAGGGGCCGGCGGCGAAGCTGGTGCCGGTGCATGACAGCGAACTGGGCATTCTCGAGGACCCCAGCGTGGTGTTCCTGCGCTCGGGCCCCAACTATGTCGAGATGACGGAACAGCATTTCGCGTTCCTCGCTGAACCCGCCCCGATCATGGTGACCAAGGCCAATATCCGCTCGCGGGTGCACCGGCGGTCCTACATGGATTACGTGGGGGTGAAGCTCTACGGCAAGGACGGCAACATCTCGGGCGAGCTGAGGATTCTCGGACTCTTCACCTCGATGTCGCTGGCGGCGCCCAATACCGATGTGCCGCTGATCAGGAAGAAAATCTCCGAGGTGCTGAAGCAGGCGGGGCACGCGCCGCAGAGCCACGCCGGCAAGGCGCTGATGAACGCGCTCGACACGTTCCCGCGCGACGAGCTGTTCCAGATTTCCGAAGAGCAGTTGTTCGAATTCGCGACGACCATCGCGAGCCTCGTCGACCGGCCGCGGGTGCGGGTGCTGTCGCGCATCGACCGGTTCGACAATTTCGTCTCGATCCTCGTCTACGTGCCGCGCGACCGCTACGATTCGGCGGTGCGGGTGCGCCTCGGCGCCTATCTCGCCGAGGCCTATGACGGGCACGTCTCCGCCTATTATCCGAGCTTTCCGGAAGGCGAGCTGGTGCGCATCCACTTCATCATCGGACGCTCGGGGGGCGATACGCCCCGGCCGGCGCGGGCCGAGCTGGAGCTGGCGATCGGGGAGCTGACCCGCACCTTCACCGATCGGCTGCTGTTCGCGGCGCCCGACCCCGAGGCGGTCGCGCCCTCCCCGGACAGCGCCAGCTTGAGCGCGATCGCGCCCGCATCGGGCAGCGGCCTGATGATCGCGATGTCCTCGAGGGCGGCCGCGACGCCGTGGCGCGCCTCGTAGGCCGGGGGGAAGGCG